>JBAZTQ010000054.1:0-20644 GCA_041661845.1 Kiritimatiellales bacterium
GCCGAGTGCGGCGGCGTTATGCGCCTTGACCGCTTCCATCATTTTTTCGACCGGCACCTTGATGCCGAGATCCACCACGTCGAATCCGTTGTTGGAAAGAATGATGCCGACCAGATTTTTGCCGATGTCGTGTACGTCACCCGCGACGGTTCCGATCACAAACAGCGGAACCTTATCGCCCGCCGCGCTCTTTTTCATGAACGGTTTGATCATGTCGACGGCCCGTTTCATTACCTCAGCCGACTTTAGTACGAATGGCAGTTGCATCGTTCCGTCGTTGAAGAGCCGCCCGACCTCTTTCATCGCCGGTAGCAGAATGGTGTTGAGGATGTCTTCGGCGCTTTGTTCTTTGAGCAGGTCGGGAATGGCAGGCGTTAGCCACGGCGACTTACCGCGAACAATCGCGTCGGCCAGCACGTCCGCGGACGGACGGCTCTCGACGGAGACTTCGACGGTTTCCTGCACGGTTTCAAAAAGGTTGATGTAGTTTTCGAGCGGATCGCCGTTAGCCCGGTCGTCGGCCAGCAAAGCCTCGGCCGCTTTGCGCAGATTTTCCGGGATTTCATTCAGCGGCACGATCGCCGCGACGTTGATAATGCAGGCGTCCATGCCGGCTTGTACCGCCTGGTGCAGGAAAACAGCGTTGAGTACTTTGCGCAGCGCCGGCTTGAGGCCGAATGAGATATTGGACAGTCCGAGGATTGTCTTCACTCCCGGCAGTTCGGTCTTAATGCGCCGGATCGCTTCCAAGGTTTGAACCGCCGCATCGCGCAACGTCTTGTCGCCGCTGCAAATCGTGAAAGTCAGCGGGTCGATCAGAATTTCTTCGGCTTTAAGTCCGCGCTCGACGCAGAAGTCGACCAGCCTTCTGGCAATGGCGACCTTTTCGTCGGCGTTCATCGCCATCCCTTTTTCATCAATTGTAAGTGCGACCATCGCTGCGCCGTAGCGCCGTGCCATCGGGACGACCCGTTCGGCGCGCTTGCCGCCGTCTTCGAAGTTGATCGAGTTGATCATCGCCCGTCCGCCGTAGCACTTCAGCGACTCCTCAATTACATCGGCGGAGGTCGAATCGATCATCATCGGAATACGGCACTCGCGCGCCATGCGCGGTACCAGCACGGCGACGTCTTTGCTTTCGTCGCGCCCGGCGTATCCGCAGCTCAGGTCGAGGACGTGCGCGCCGGTTTCTTCCTGTTCCGTCAGAATGTGGAAGGCGTTTTCGTAGTCGTTCGCCAGCAGCGTGTCGCGGAATTTTTTCGAGCCGGTGGCGTTGGCGCGTTCGCCGATATACAGCGGCGCAGGCTCCTGAGTCAGGTCAACCGCCATAAAAAGACTGGCGACTTGAGATTGCCGATTGCCGATTGTCGATTGCCGGTTTCTGACTCCTGACACCTGACTCCTGACTCCTGTCAGTTGCGCGCGCAACTGTCTGATATGCTCCGGCGTGGTGCCGCAGCAGCCGCCGACGATAGAAAGTCCGTTCTGTGCGGCGAGCACGGCAACCTTTTCAGCGAAAGGCTGCGGCTCCAGCGGGTAGCGGACGGTTCCGTCGACGCGCGCTTCCGGCATTCCGGCGTTTGGCATGCAGGCGAGCAGGCTGGGCCAGACTTCGTTAAGCGCGTCGAGATGGTGCTCCATCGCGTCGGGGCCGGTGGCGCAGTTCAGACCGAGCACGTCGATCGGATACGGCGCGAGAATCGCGGCGGCGGCGGAAACGCTGGTACCGACCAGCAGCGTGCCGGTGGCTTCGACGGTGACCGAGACGTAGCGGACGATATCGCTGTTCGGCCCGAGGATGTCATCGGCGGCGGCCAGCGCCGCTTTGATCTGGAGCGGATCCTGGCATGTTTCGATGATCAGTCCATCCACGCCGCCGTCGAGCAGTCCCTGAATCTGAACTTTATATGCCTCGACCAGCGGATCGAAAGCGATATGACCCAGTGACGGCAGTTTTGTACCGGGGCCGATTGAGCCGAAGACGTAGCGCGGCTGTTCCGGCGTCGAAAATTCATCGGCGCATTCGCGGGCGATTTTTGCGGCGGCTTTATTGATCTCATAGGCGCGGTCGGCAAGATCGTATTCGCTAAGCGTTATCGGCGATGCGCCGAAACTGTTGGTTTCAACGGCGTCTGACCCGGCTTCGAGATAGGCGCGGTGCAGACCGCGGATGATTTCCGGCGCGGAAAGGTTCAGCCATTCATTGCAGCCTTCGTAAGCGCCCCACTGTTCGCGGGAGATGGTTTGATTCTGCAAAAAAGTTCCTGCCGCGCCGTCGAGCAGCAGGGGGCCGGTTTTCAATTTTTCTCTCAATGTCATGCCGCGCAAACTAACAAACGGCGACCGGTGCGACAATAAGAATCCTTGAATCCGGATAAACGGATTTTAAAAGGTGAAACCTGCCCGGCGGTCAGGTTTCACCTTCAGTAAGCATCGCGCGGACTTCGGCGGCGATCTGCTCTTTCAACCATTTCGGGCTTTTGACTTTGGCGTAGCGCCCGAAAGCCAGCACCCAGCGCTTGATTTCAATATCGCCTTTGGTTTCAAAACTGATTTCCACGCCGCCGTCCTTGAGATTTTTCACTGTTTGTTCCGGGTGCCACTGACGTTCCAGCACTTCGACGGCGATTTCCGGATGGAACTGGACTGTCACCTGAAACGCCGCGTTTTCCCCAGCAAATTTTGAAAAGGTGTTGGCCAGTTCTTTCTTCGGATCGAATGAACCTTTGATATCCGCCTTTTTGCTGAGCAGTTTGATGTTCTGGATGCGGGCGAGGGCGAGTTGCCGGAAGTTGTCGAACCCGGCGTACTGGACGAAGAGATACCAGTCGCCTTGCAGATTAGCCAGATGCACCGGCGCGACGCGGGCGGTTTTTTCACCGCTCCAGTTTCGGTACTGGATTTCAATCAGTTGTCGGGTTTCCAAGGCCTGGACAACCGTGTTCCAAACCTTGGAAGAAATCGGCATGGCGGGCGGAGAGATAAAGCTGAAGCGGGTGAACAGCTCTTCCGGACGGACGGTAATGTTGTCGGGGAGCAGAGCGGAGAGTTTATCGAACACGGCGACCAGCCTTTCCGCCATCGGCGTTCCCTGAAACTGTTCGAGCGCCTTCGAGCCGACTAGCAAAGCGGCCAGCTCGCCTTCGTTCAGCTGCACGGCGGGCAGCATAAAGGTCGGCTCGCTGTAGAAATAACCGCGCTTCAAGGCATCGTATTCCAGCGGAGCGCCCATGCGGTCGCGCAGAAACTCGAAATCCCGCTGGGCGGTTTTCGTGGAGATTTCCCACTCCGTGGCGAACGACGTGCAGTTGGGGTATTCACTGTTACGCAGTTGCCGGTCGAGATCGAGCAGTCGTTCCGCCTGAGTCTTGCTTCGTTTCATGATTCCAGAGTTAGTCATACCCGGAAGAATAAATCAATCCGTAGGACGCCAGATGTCCAACCAGCTGTGTAAAATCGGAGGCATGAACTTAAACCGAGAGCAGTTTTTAAGGGCGGTGGAGCGCGGGAAGGCCTTACTCAAAGAGCTGAAAAAGGATTATCCGGAGCTGAATCTCAAGCCAGTCTTTTCCCGCTTCGGCCCGCGCTCCGGGCAGTGCGATCTCACCACCGATCTGCGGAAGATACTTTCAGAGTTCCCGGAAATGGTAACGGTCTCGGATGAAAACTGCACACCCAACCAGCCCATCTACTGCGGCGACGTGCTGATCGAATACCGCCCCGAAAATCTGAAATACGAATCGCTCCGGCGGCTCCAGCAGGATGCTCGCCTGCCGCCCGGCCTCAACACGGTCGGTAACATCCGCGTCATCGCCGGTTCGCTGGAGTTGCTGAATGGAAGGGAATAACTATGAACAGAGAGATGATGATCTCTAACTTATGTGAAGCGGGGGGAGAGCCGGACAGACTGAGTGAACAGCTCGAATCGCCCAAGATTGACTTTCCTGTTTTTTTGCCATATTCAGAGCGGGTGCCACGGGAAATCTTTGCGACATCGGGAGCTGCATAAAATGGGAAACAAAAAAACAAATCAGGAGCAAGTTGCCGAAGATGTAATGAATATTTTAATGCCCATTATCATGGCTAAAGCTCTGATGCTAATGGCAAGCCCCTTCTATTTTACATACCTTTTTATTCTTTCAAAAATACGACGTGGTATGGCTTTGAGCAAAAGTACAGGGCCTCGTCACTTCTGGTTGTCTCCCGAAGAAAAATCCCGATTTAAGAATGTTTTTCAGGCGGCTATGGATGCCAAGAAAAATAAAGAAGAGGCTATTAGGCTTGCAGAGACGGAAGGCATTCTCAAAAACAATGACGGGCAATATAGCGTTAGAAGCAATCAGGGGCGCACGATTCGAGAAACTATCAACAAATCTGATCATGCGCTTGAAGAGGCATCAAAAATTCTTACGCGCCTGAAGAGAAAGCCACACGAAGAGTGGGCTGTTGTAGACAATTATTTCCGACAGGTGCGAGGAGCCAAATGGGGATTGATTGGTTTTTTTATAGTATTCGGCCCGTTACTTCCTGCGTTCTTTTCTTCTACTGGGGGCGATGCGGAATCCGTAACGTTTCTAATTTGTTGGGGCTATGCAACTTTGTTTGGAGTTCTTGCTTTTTACATAGCCAAGAGGTTGCCCCGGACGCCTGTACATCGACATTTTGACGAGCCACCAGAAGTGAATCTGTCTAACATCGATACTTGGGGGAACATGTATTCTTCAACAGCGAAAGTACTGGATGATGCAGAAAAATAATACGAACGAAGATTTTGGGTGGATCCAACGGATTTTGACTCGAATAGTTCGCTGGAACGGTAAGATGAATGAATATGATCGGGCTACTGGTAGGCAGCGGCGAGCCATCGCCAGCTCAGCTGTCCAATCATGGGTTCTAACCAGATTGGATACAGAGAAAACCAAGGCATCAGAAAACCCTGCGATAGCAAAACGACTTGCGGAGATAAAATTTCTTCATGAAAATAAATTCATAACAGATGATGAATATGAAGCAAAACAATCTGAGATTCTTCGTCAGTTATAATTTGGTTCAGTCTCCATGTGATCCCCCCCCAAAAAAAAGCATGGCGCACAAAATGAGGAGCGTTCGCGATGTTGGAATCTGACAAACAGGCTATGCAAATGGTGCAATCGTTGGCGAAAGTCGCTAGAGAGATTGAAAAATTAGAACACGCTCGGGAGGTGCATCTAAAAGCAACTCATGGGCGGTTTAATCTGTTTACCACCTTGCTCGCACCGCACGAGGAAGTCTGTTTGCACACCCGCTATCTTGAACATTTGCTCAATCCGAACGGGACTCATGACTGCGATGGACTTTTTTTGGATCTTTTTCTAAAAGCGGTCGGTCTTTCAGGGTTAGATGCCAAAAGATGTAAGCATGTCGAAAACGAGCGTGTTACTGGCAAGTTTGGCAACATCGACATTTATCTGGAATTTGAAGATGCCATTCTTGTCATAGAAAACAAAATTTATGCAGGGGATCAGCCCAAACAGCTTCAGCGATATTTCGAATACGCAAAACAACGAAATAAGGGCTCTGTTCATGTGCTTTACCTTACACTGGATGGGCATGAACCGTCGCAGGACAGTCGAGGGTATTTAGAAGAAGGGAGTGGATATCGCCGGATTTCTTATCGCGAAGATATTTTGAAGTGGCTGGAGAATTGTCTTCAGAACACCTTCTCTTTTGTAAACATCAATCAGGCATTGCAGCAATATCGGGCGCTTGTAAAGTGGCTTTGCGGGGAGCCCTTGGAGGGAAAGTATATGGATAAGATAAAAGATATGATTAAGGCGTGCCCGGATATCGTTCGTCATGCCAAAGAAATAAAAAAGGTTCTTGAAGAAATTGAATGGGGCCCGACAAATGAAGCACAAAAATCAGGCCAAGCTATTCTTGGTAAAGACACGTGTTCGACAAAGTTAGAAGACTGGGGCGTGGCGAAAGCTGTACGCTTCTTTTGTTCTAAAAAATGGGAGAACTCGACCCATATATTACTGAAAATTTATAACGATGGGCCTTGTGATCTTTTTGCCTTCGTCTCTAACGCGAATTCGCAGGAAACACTCGAAAAACTAAAGAATATCATGGAGCCCTATGTCGATGTCGGCTGGGGCACAGAGGGGAAATGGCAGTGCCCTTATTGTTGTCAGGGAGTTCCAGTCGGAGTTGCACTCGAAAAACTAGAGGGGTTTGCCCGAAAACTTGATCAATTCTACGCAAAATAATTCGCCCGGAAGCCATGCCAACACCTTGTTAATTGTTGGAGGTGTCGTACCGGAGCCGGTCAGACACAGAGCGTCCGGTCAGCTTGCAATGTTTGCCACTCCCTTCGGTCGTTGCCGCACAGATGTGCGGCCTCTCTCGCCTACGGCTTGGGTGAAAAGACCAGCGCGCCGTTTTTCATTCCGGCGCGGACAGTCGAACCGTCCGTGATTTCTCCGGAGATCAGGCTGCGGGCGAGCTGCGTTTCGAAATGGTGCTGAATGAACCGCTTGAGCGGACGGGCACCGTAAACCGGATCGAAGCCTTCTTTGACAATGTGTTCTTTGACCGCATCGCTGACTTCGAGACGAATGTCGCGGGCCGCCAGCCGTTTGCGCAGGTCGTTAAGCATCAGTTCAACAATCTGTCCGATTTCCGCTTCGGTGAGCGGTTTGAACAGGACGGTATCATCCAGCCGGTTCAGGAATTCCGGACGGAAACTGCTCTTCAGCAGATTCATGACCTGATCGCGGGTTTTGTCGGCGATGTGTCCGGCCTTATCAATGCCATCGAGCAGCAGCGTCGAGCCAATGTTGCTGGTCATGATGACGATGGTATTTTTAAAGCTGACGGTGTGGCCCTGCGAGTCGGTCAGCCGTCCGTCGTCGAAGATTTGCAGCAGGATGTTGAAGACATCCGGATGCGCTTTTTCAATTTCGTCGAGCAGAACGACGGAGTAGGGCTTGCGCCGCACGGCCTCGGTGAGCTGTCCGCCTTCTTCGTAGCCGACATAGCCCGGCGGCGCGCCGACGAGCCGCGATACAGTGTGTTTCTCCATATATTCGCTCATGTCGATGCGCACCATATGTTCGTCGCTGTCGAAGAGTTCAAAGGCGAGCGCCCGGGCCAGTTCGGTTTTACCGACGCCGGTGGGGCCGAGGAAAAGAAAGGCGCCGATCGGGCGGTTCGGATTGCTGATTCCGGCGCGGGCGCGCAAAACGGCGTCGGCCACGACCTGTACGGCTTCGTCCTGTCCAATAATGCGACGGTGAAGTTCGTCCGCCAGTTTGAGCAGTTTTCCGCGTTCGCCTTCCAGCAATCGGGTGAGCGGTATGCCGGTCCAGCGGGCGACGACTTCGGCGATCTCCTCTTCGGTGACTTCTTCGCGGAGCAGGCTTTTGCCGGAGGAAGGTTCTTTCAGTCGCTCTTCGTGTTCGCGCAATTGTTTTTCGAGCTGCGGGATGGTGCCGTGACGCAGTTTAGCGACACGCTCCAGATCATAAGCGCGTTCGGCTTCGGCACTTTCACGCCGGGCGAGTTCCAGCGCTTCGCGCAAGTCGCGCACTTTCTGGATTCCGCCTTTTTCGTTTTCCCACTGGGTGCGAAACGTTTTTTCTTCCGCCTTCAGATCGGCGAGTTCCTTCTGGAGAACTTCCAGCCGCTCTTTGCTGGCTTTGTCTTTTTCCTTTTTCAGAGCCGTTTCTTCGATTTCCAGCCGCATGACTTTACGGCTGATTTCGTCCAGCTCAGCAGGTAGCGAGTCGATTTCTGTCCGGATCGAAGCGCAGGCTTCATCCATCAGATCGATCGCTTTATCCGGCAGGAACCGTTCGGTGATGTAGCGGTCGGAAAGCGTGGCAGCGGCGACCAGCGCGGTATCTTTAATATGCACGCCGTGATGCACTTCGAACCGCTCACGCAGTCCGCGCAGAATCGAAATCGTGTCTTCGACGCTGGGCATATCGACGATGACCGGCTGGAAGCGCCGTTCGAGCGCGGCGTCTTTTTCAATGTACTTGCGGTGCTCGTCGAGTGTCGTTGCGCCGATACAGTGCAGTTCGCCGCGTGCCAGCATCGGCTTGAGCATGTTTCCGGCATCGGTCGATCCCTCGGTGCGTCCCGCGCCGACAATGTTATGCAGTTCGTCAATGAAGAGAATTATGCGGCCATCAGCGGCTTTGATTTCGTTAAGTACCGCTTTGAGCCGTTCTTCAAATTCGCCGCGGTATTTAGCACCGGCCATCAGTGAAGTCATATCGAGTGCAAAGATCGTTTTGTCCTTCAGTCCTTCCGGCACGTCTCCGCGCACGATGCGGTGGGCCAAACCTTCGACAATGGCGGTTTTGCCGACACCGGGTTCGCCGATCAGCACCGGGTTGTTTTTTGTTTTGCGCGAAAGAATACGGATGACGGAGCGGATTTCGGCGTCGCGTCCGATCACCGGGTCGAGCTTTCCGGAGCGGGCGAGTTCGACCAGATCCTGCCCGTATTTTTTCAGGGCGTCGTAAGATCCTTCGGGGCTGTCGGAGGTGACGCGCTGATTGCCGCGGATAGTTTTGAGCGCTTCGAGGATCCGGTTGCGGGTGATGCTCAGTTCATCGAATATCCGACCGGCGGCGGTCTTGGTTTTTTCGTCGGCGAAAGCCAGCAGCAGATGCTCGACGGAAATAAATCCATCGCCCAGCTTCTGCATTTCCTTCTGTGCTTTAACCATCAGACCGTCGAGACGCGGGGTGACATAAATTTTTCCGGCTTCCGTGCCGGGCCCGGAAACTGACGGCATTTTTTTAAGTTCCTGTTCAAGCCGCGCCATCGCGGTCGGAGCGGAGGCCGCCATCCGTTCAAAGAGTTGCGCTGCCAGCCCGTCTTCCTGCCGGAGCAGAGAGAGCAACAGGTGTTCACCGTCTACCTGCTGGTGTCCGTACTCAGCGGCTAAAGCCTGTGCCGATTGGAATGCCTCCCGAACCTTCTGGGTCATCTTATTGAAATCCATCATGGGTATTTCCTTTCAGTAAAAACCGGCAACAGCAAAAGCATCGGATATGCCACCGCACAGTCTAGGAGCGTAAGGTGTTTTATAAAAGCACCTTGTATATTTATCAGCTGATTCCGGTATGCGATGGAATGTGTCAAACTGGCGCATTGTGCGTCACGGCGGTTCCAAGCTTTGGAAAACCGGTCTGAATTTTCCAATGGTTGGAGGCCGGATCGTAACCCGAGAAAAGAAAACAGGCCGATTCAAATTGAATCGGCCTGTTTAAAGAGTGGCGGAGAGGGGGGGATTCGAACCCCCGGTACGCCTTTACGGCGTACGGCGGTTTAGCAAACCACTGCTTTAAGCCACTCAGCCACCTCTCCGCAAAGGACGTTTTATGTATGATATTCAGTTCGAAAGGGCAAGCGGCAAAAGGTTTTTATCTCGATTTGCGCTGCTGTTCCCACCATTCGAGCTCGGCGGCGTGGCGTCCGGCGGTGCGGGCGGCGAACTTGAAGTAGAGAAAGGCGTCGAGAAAACTGCGGTGGTGCATCATCCGCTGGGCGTTTTTCGGCGTCATTTTCATGAAGCGCGGCTGCCCGCTCATGATTTCGGCGATATGGTGCGTAATGGCTTTCGGGATGCGGATGCGGTCGAGCTGGCGGATATGCCGGTGGGTGGCTTCCTGCAGCGCCTCGGCGTGCTGCAGTCCTTCGCTTTGCATGATCTGCGCGGCGACCCATTCGTGGTATTCGCCGAAAATGAGGGCGAAGAGCAGGGCGGGGTCTATATTGAATCCGGCGGCGCGCCAGCGGTCGATCTGCGCGAAACTTTTTTTGAGCCAGTGGGTTTTGCCCTCACCGTCGGGAGCCTTGAGCCAAGCACCGAGTTCGGGGAACAGGTGCTCAAAGACATCAAGCTCACAGCAGAGGGTGAAAACCTTTTCCGCTTTTCCGCAGCTGAGAAGTTTCTGGATTTCCTCGTACAGGCGGGAAGAGGAGGTGCCTTCGAGTTTTTCAGCGTGGCGGCGGATGGCTTCGCGGGCGGAAGGTTCAATATCAAATCCGAGGGCTGCGGCGAAACGGATGGCGCGCAGGATGCGCACCGGATCTTCAGTGAAACGCTGTTCCGGGTCGCCGATGACCCGGATGATGCGTTCGGTGAGATCCCGGCGACCGTCAACGTAGTCGATGATGGAGAAGTCGGCGATGTTGTAAAAAAGAGCGTTGACGGTGAAGTCGCGGCGCAGGGCGTCCTCTTCAGGGGTTCCAAAGAGGTTGTCGCGCAGAACGAGACCGTCTTTGGCGAGGAAGGTGTTGTCGTCTTCGGGGATTTCATCGGCGGGCGGTGCCGGTGCGCGGAATGTGGATACTTCGATGATTTCGTCGTGGAAGTAAACATGGGCAAGGCGGAAGCGGCGGCCGATGAGCCGGCAGTTGCGGAAAACCCGGCGAACTTCTTCGGGAGTGGCGTTGGTGGCAACATCGAAATCTTTTGGATTGCGTCCGAGCAGCAGGTCTCTTACACCGCCGCCGGCGAGGTAGGCAAAGTAGCCCGCGTCTTTGAGGCCGTAGAGAACTTTAAGCGCAGAGGCGCTGATCTGTTTGCGGCTGACGGTGTGATCGGGACGGGCTGTAATTTGAGGTTCCATACGGTAACGGTATTTCCAAGGCTCGGGAAAATGTAACGGGGGCCGGGGGCGGGGGAAAGAAGTTTTTTCCAAACCTTGAAAAAATCAGATCGGTTCGCCGACCTGTTCCTGAATCCAGCGGAGAATAACACTCACGATATAGGCGACTTCTTTTTCCGTAAGTTCAATGCCGGTTTTGATGCCGTGAAATTTTTCAAGCTTGATCCGGTCGCTGGTGCCGGTGGCATGCTGGGCAATAAAGACCGGGTGCCCTTTAAGCGGGGTTTGACGTCCGTCATTTTTCGGGTCGGCCGGGGCAAGCCGCTTTTTGACGAAGTCAGTGGCGTGAAGTCTGAGAATATCAATCCCGCGGGACAGGACGTATTCCTTTTCAGGTTCGCCCATGGCGGGTGATACGATCTGCTTTGATCGGGCGAGTTTGGTTTTCAGTAATTTCCACTGCTTGTCATCTATGTTCTGCACGTTATCAGCCGCCTCCTTTCAAACTCAATAAATCAGCTCCAGCACGAGCCAAAGTATAGGGGGCGGGCCGTTGACTGGCAAGGAGAGAACGAATTTCGTTTTTGAAACCGTTGACTTTATAAAAAGTTCCTGTTTAATACGCGCTCTGTTTTGCAGAAAAAGCGCTCGTGGTGAAATTGGTAGACACGCAAGATTCAGGTTCTTGTGCCGCGAGGCGTGGAGGTTCGAGTCCTCTCGAGCGCACCAAACAAAAAAGCGTTCCCGTGAAGGGAACGCTTTTTTGTTTTGAAGCGGGAAGCCGGGTTATTTGACAGGTTCGGTCTTGGCGGCTGCATCAAGATCGGGCTTTTTAACAACCACATTGGCTTTGGCTTTCAGCTCTTCGATATAAGCCAGCAATGCTTCCTGTTTCTTTTTGCCGGTCAGGTAGTCCTGAAGCTGGTCTTTTACTTCGGCCAGCGGGCGGATGCCGGCCTGGTCATGTTTTGCCGTTTTAATGAGGTGATAGCCGAATTGGGTTTCAACTACGTCGCCTACGGCACCGATTTCCTGAGAAAAGGCGGCCTTTTCGAACTCCGGAACCATTTGTCCGCGGCTGAAAGTGCCGAGCGATCCGCCCTGTTTCTTGCTGGGGCAGTCTGATTTTTCTGCAGCGATGGCGGCAAAGTCACCGCCGGCGAGGATGTCAGCGCGGATTTTTTCGACATCTTTCTTTTTCTGCGCTTTGGTAGCGTCGGTGTCTTCAGGTGTGAAGGCCAGCAGAATATGACTGGCGGTTACAGACTCCGGCATTTTAAAGGAATCGGCATTTTCTTCGTAGAATTTAGCGATATCGGCAGGTGTGGCTGCCTGAATACCTGCGGTTTTTTCTTCGACCAGTTTACGAACCAGCATCTGTTTCCGCAAATCCTCTTTCCATTCACGGTAGTCGATTTTATTTTCGGCCAGAGCATTTGTAAGTGAAGTGCCTTCCGGCGCGTTGGACTCAATGCGCGCGATTTCTTTGGTCAGTTCGTCATCGCTGACCGCCAGACTCGACTTCTCGGCCGCTTTTGTGAGAAGGATGTTGGCTACCAGCGTGTCGGTTACGTTCTGGTAGATCTGCCCATACATCTGGGAAAGCTGCTGCGGCGGAACCCGTTTGCTCATTTGCATGAGATTCATCTGTACGCCTTGCATGATCTCGCCATGGGTGATTTTTTCACCGTCGACCGTTACGACCACGTCGTTAGTGGCAAGCGCCAGCGGATTGGGCTGCAACGGCTGTTCGAACAGATCCGGCGTCAGGTTGGTCGGAGCAACGGCTTCGACAGCCGGTGTTTCCTGAGCAGTTTTTGCAGGAGCTTCTTTTGGTGTTTCTTTTGAGCACGCTGTGAATACTGCCAGTGCGGCGGCAGCGGCGAAAAGACCGACGGTTTTTGTTTTCTTGACGAGTATGGCCATGTTCAGAATTCTCCTGTCTGATTGTTAATCCCCATTGCCGCGCAACCCTGGCGGCAGCAAGGGCGGCATATTTATATTTAAAGGCGTTTGTGTCAATTCATTCGCTTTTAAATAACAACTGCGAGGTAAGACCATGAAATCGGCGGAATGTTCATTTAAATGTCAGCAATGCGGCACCTGCTGCCGATGGTCCGGACACGTCCTGCTCACGGAAGCCGACATCTGCCGGCTCGCCGCCGCCGCAGAACTTTCGGAAGTGCAGTTTATTGAACGTAATACGGTCTTGGCCGCCAACCGGCACCAGTTGAGTCTGGCCGACGGGCCGGACGGGAGCTGTATGCTTCTTGAAGAGGGCCGTTGTGCGCTTTATGAAGCCCGTCCCGCGCAGTGCCGCGACTTCCCTCACGGCTGGCGCGTAGCCGAAGGTTGTCCCGCGCTTGAAGCGCTGAACAAAAACGATGCAGTTTAAGCGTTGAACAAGCGTATCGTTTTAAAGATAATCGCCGCCCTGAACCCATTTAAAAAGGAGACCCCGCGCATGTCCGTAATCGAAGTTAATGAAATTTTGGAAATTCTGCCGCACCGCTATCCCTTCATGCTCGTTGACCGCATTCTTGAGATCGAAGAAGGTAAACGGATCGTTGGCATTAAAAATCTCACCTTTAACGAACCGTTTTTTCAGGGACACTTTCCCGGACGTCCGGTTATGCCCGGCGTTTTGCAGATGGAAGCCATGGCGCAGGTCGCCGGCATTCTGCTCAATAAAATGTTCGGCGGCGAAGGTAAGATTTCCTATTTCGCAGCCATCGACAACGCCCGCTTCCGCCGGCCCGTTGTGCCCGGCGACCAGCTTCGCATGGAAATTGAAATCGTAAATGCCAAACCGCGTCTTTCCAAAGTGAATGCCAAGGCGTTTGTTGACGGTAAGCTGGTTTCTGAAGCCGACCTTATGTTCAGCTCCGCAGGATAAAAGACATGAGCAATATTCATCCCACAGCTATTGTCGGCGACGGCGCCGTGCTCGGCGCGGATGTCAAAGTCGGCCCGTACAGTGTGATCGGCTCCGGTGTAAAAATCGGTGACGGCACCGAACTCATGGCTCACGCCGTTGTCGATGGAAACACGACAGTCGGTGCTGGTTGCGTCATTCATCCTTTTGCCCGTATCGGCGGACCTACGCAGGACCTGAAATTCAAAGGCGGCGCGCCCGGCGTAATCGTTGGCGATAAAACAGTCATCCGCGAATGCGTCACGATCAACGCCGGGACTCATGACGGCGAAATGACCGAAGTCGGTTCCGGGTGTCTGCTTATGGCCTACAGCCATATTGCTCACGCCTGCAAGGTCGGCAACGGCGTTATCATCGCCAACGGCACCCAGCTTGCCGGCGATGTCATCATCGAAGATTTTGCCGTCATCGAAGGTCTTTGCGGTGTCGTTCAGTTCCGCCGCATCGGCAAAATGGCCTTTCTGGGCGGCTACACCAAAGCCACCAAAGACGTGCCACCCTTTATGATTGCCGACGGACTCGATATTGAAATTCGCGGCTTTAATAAAATTGGTATGGAGCGCCGAGGCGTTTCTGAAGAATCCTGCGCTGCCATCAAGGAAGCTTACCGTATTCTCTACCGACAGAAGCCTCCTGTCGCTGAGGCTCTTGAGCAAATGGAAAAAGAATTGCCTCCCACTCCGGAGGTGCAATATCTCATCAATTTCATCCGCACCTCTAAAGTGGGGATTGTGCGTTAAGCGAAATACTTCTATGCAAAGCAGTCAGCTAGCTGGGTTGTTGCAACAGACGGGGCTCTTTACACCTGAACAGGTGGAAGGGCTGCTTCCGGCTGTTGCAGAAGCCGGCGCGGGGTTCACCGATACCGTTGTCGAAAAGACCGGTGTCAAAGAAGAGCTGTTTCTGGAGAAACTGTCCGGAGTCATGGGGTTGCCCTTTATGCGCCTCGCCAAGGCCGAGATCGCACCTGAACTGCTCGCCAAAGTTCCGCCCAAGGCTGTTTTCCAATACAACATCATGCCGGTTGACGAAGAGGGTGGCACTCTGCGTATCGCCACGGCCAATCCGTTACAACCCGGATTGATCGATGCCATGCGTCTCGTCACCGGCGGACGTATCAAGCTCGCGCTCAGTCCTGCTGCCGACATCGAATCCGCCGCCAAACGGCTTTACGGTGTCGGCGCCGAAACCCTCGACCGGATGATGCAGGACGACGATCGCATCAATCTCGACGAAGAGGGGCTTTTCAAACAGGATCTGGGCGACCTCGACCAGGAAGCCTCTGTCGTCAAATTCGTCAACCAGATCATCTGGGAGGCGCACCAGAACCGCGCTACCGATATTCATATCGAGCCGATGGAGGTGGATCTGCGCATTCGCTACCGCATCGACGGTGTTTTGCTCCAGACGCCCGTGCCGGCCACGCTCAAACGCTTTCAGTCCTCCATCATTTCCCGCATCAAGGTCATGGCCAATATGGACATCGCCGAAAAGCGACTTCCGCAGGACGGCCGTATCAGCCTGCGCATTCAGGGCGAAGAGATCGATGTCCGCGTATCCACCATGCCGACCGTTTACGGCGAAAGCGTCAGTCTCCGTCTGCTCCTGCGCGGAAGCGGTATGATCGGCATGGAACAGCTCGGCCTGAGTCCGGAAGACGAAAAAATTCTAAAACGAATGATCACCCGTCCGCACGGAATTTTGCTTTGTACCGGCCCCACCGGTTCCGGCAAATCCACCTCTCTTTACGCCTGGCTCCACACCATCAACTCCGTCGACATCCGGATTATGTCGGCGGAAGACCCGATCGAATACGAAATGGCCGGCATCAATCAGGTGCAGATGAAGCCCGAAATCGGGCTTACTTTTGCTCATGCCTTGCGCACCTTTTTGCGCCAGGATCCCGACGTCATCATGGTGGGGGAAATCCGCGACCGCGAAACGGCCGAAATCGCTATTCGCGCGGCGCTCACCGGCCACCTTGTTTTCAGTACGCTCCACACCAACGACTCTGCCGCCAGTATCAACCGCCTGCTTGATATGGGTATTGAGCCGTTTCTGGTGGCATCCGCAGTGGAAGGAATTGTTGCTCAGCGCCTTATCCGCCGGCTTTGCCCTTCCTGCCGCAAGCCGCTTGAGATGGACGACGCCAAAATCGCATTGCTTCATAAAGAAGGTTTTCCGGTTGAAGAGCTCGCCACGCACACGGTCTATGAACCGTCCGGGTGCGACGCCTGTCGCGGTTCCGGCTTCAAAGGCCGTACCGGCATTTACGAAATTTTGACGGTGGATGACCATATCCGTCCGCTCATCATTGACCGTTCTGCCTCCAGCGACATCAAACGCGAAGCCATGCGTCACGGACTGCATACGTTGCGCGACGACGGCTGGCGGAAAGTTCTGGACGGAGTCACCACAGTTGAAGAAATCCTTCGCGTCAGCGAAGAAGACGAGGATGAAGTTTGACATGAAGAGAGCCACCTGGGTTTCCATCACGGTTGTCGCCGTCGCGCTGAGTCTGCTGCTTTGCGCGGCCAATTTTTTTCTGGGCAGCCTGAATCAGGATGAGGGCTGGTATCTTTATGCCGCGAAGCAGATCACACAAGGACAGGTACTGTATCGTGACTTCATGTTCACGCAGGGACCGGCACTTCCATATGTGTACGGCGTGTTTTTTCCAGTCGTTGAAAAACTCGGCGTGGCCGGCGGAAGGCTGATTACCGCGCTGTTCGGTCTGGCTGCCGCCGGTTGCGCCGCGTGGCTCGCCGCGCGTTCTGTTTCTTCAAAACACCGGAAGCTGGCGGCGCTGTGTGCATTGATTCTGGTCGGCGTGAATGTCTATCAAAGTTATTTTACGGTGATCGTGAAAACCTATGCGCTGTGCGCATTTTTCCTGACGGCCGGATTTGTTGCGCTCAGTTATACGAACAGCCGACGCGGCGCGTCGGCCGCTTTCTGGGGCGGATTCCTGCTGGCGCTGGCAGCCTGCACGCGCCTTTCATCCGGCATTGTGTTGCCTGTAGCGGGCCTTTGGCTGCTTTGGAACCGCAAGAAAGTTTCTTCTCTGTCGTGGATCGCCTTCGGGGTCGGTGGAAGTTTTATCCTGCTGTCCGGACTGGGTTTGTTCTTTCTGCTGGCTCCGGAAAATACGGAATTTGCGCTGTTCGGCTACCATGCCGGCCGGGAGCCCGGGAGCCTGATGCAGCTGATTGCGCTTAAAGCCGGCTTTATCTCCCGGTTTGTGCAGGCGTACTTTGTGTTTTCCGCCGGACTGGTGCTGACCTTCGCTTTAAAGCGGCTTCACTGGCCGGTGAGCGAACGCGGCTTTGAGGAGATGACGCTGGACAGCCGTCCCAAGCTGATTGAGCTGCTGCGTGAGGCTAACGCTGAACGCTCGCCGTTTGCGCGCAGCTTTATTTCGCTTCTCTGGTTTGCGGGTGCGCTGATTACGCTGGTTCACCTTCTCGCCCCGTTCCCGTACGACGATTATCAGGTAATTATCTATCCGCTGCTGGCCGCTGCACTTGCTGTGACGCTGGCACCGCATTGTCCTGAAAGACAGCAGTTGCGGGCGGTGTTTGCCGTGCTGCTGATCTGCACCGCAGCCTCATTCTCATCGCCGTTGAATCAGGAGTGGATGATCCGCGGACGCGACCGTATCTGGTGGAAGTTTAAAGAAATGCCTGATTTGGAGGTTTTGCAGAAAGCAGGTGCCGAGATCCGCGAAAAAAATGGCAAAGACGGTCTATTGCTGACTCAGGATACTTATCTGGCGATTGAAGCGAATGCCCGTGTGCCGCATGGCATGGAAATGGGCCCGTTTTGTTATTACCCTGACATGTCGCGTGACCGGGCGGAAAAACTGAATTTACTCAATAAAGAAATGTTAATCGAAATGCTGGCTCAGGCACCTGCGCCGATTGCAGCCTTCAGCGGCTACGGCTTGACAATCCGATCGCCTGAAATTGCAGAGCTTTCTTCCGAAGATTGGAAAAAACTGCGCGCTGCGCTCGAAACATTTTACAGAAAAACGGCAGAGATTCCAAATTTCGGACAGGCTTATACGCCGCTGGAGATATTTGAGCGCAGATGAAGCTTTCCATCGTCATCCCGGCGCACAACGAAGAACACCGGCTGCCGCCGATGCTGGAGGCTTATGCAGGATATTTTTCCGGAAAGTACGGCGACGAGGCCGAACTGATTGTGGTGCCCAACTTTTGCAGTGATCGCACGGCCGATGTTGCGCGTGGCATTGGCGCTCGCTATCCGCAGATTCGGGTGGTGGAAGAATCGAAACGCGTTGGCAAGGGCGGGGCGGTGATGCTCGGCGCGCAGCGCGCAGCAGGGGACTTGGTCGGCTTTGTAGATGCTGACGGTGCGACTCCTCCTGAAGCATTTGATGATTTAGTGCAAAAAATCAGTCTGAACGGTTGCGTCATTGCTTCGCGCTGGATGAAAGAGTCGGAAGTCAGTCCGAAACAACCGCTTTCGCGGCGCGTGGCATCGCGTTGTTTTAACGGGCTGGTGCGAATACTTTTTGGCTTGAAGCTTACGGACACCCAGTGCGGAGCCAAACTGTTTCGGCGGGAGGTGATTTGGCCCGTATTGAGTAATCTCGGTGTGACTAGCTGGGCCTTTGATGTAGATATGCTTTTTCAGGCGAAACGTCTTGGCGTGTCCATTCGCGAAATTCCAACGGTTTGGCACGATGTGGCCGGTTCAAAAATTGAGATTGGCCGGTCATCGCTGAATATGACCGTGGCGCTGGTGCGGTTGCGGATGTTCTATTCCCCGTTACGCTTTATGATTCCGGTTCTGAGCCGGTTGGCCGAACGGCTGGTGCGGTATTCCGGGAAATAAAAAGCGGCGCATCCGAGGATGCACCGCTTTTACGATATGAATCTCTACTGATTACCAGCGTGATTCACGGCGTTCGCCACGGTCACCGCCGCCGCTGCGGCCACCACCGAATCCGCCACCGCCACCACCGCTGCTGCGACGTTCGCCGGCCGGTTTGGGCTGGGATTCGTTCACGCGGATTGCGCGCTGCATGAAATCAGAGCCGTTCAGGGCGTCGATTGCAGCCTGACCTTCAGCTTTATCGGGCATTTCGACGAAGCCGAAGCCTTTTGAGCGGCCCGACATGCGGTCGAGAATGACGCGGGCCGATGTGACCTTGCCATGCTGCTCAAAGAGTTCCTGCAGATCAGGGTCTGTAGCCGTGTACGGCAGATTTCCTACGTAGATGTCCATCTGTTCTTTCTCCATGTGTCATACTATACTTATTTTCACAACCAATTCCCGACCCATGACACAAGGTCTCGAACCGATGCATCATCCCTTTGGATGAATTGCAAACGGGAAGATGACATAACCGCTTAAAAAATGGAAATGTTATTTCACAATGGTTTCGAGACCGAAAATTACACTTTTGACTGCCGCTTGGGAACGGTTCCCGCTATGTTGCACTGCGTGAGACTTATAGACCTCATCACTTAATATTAATTTCAGGCCGGATCGTATGTTGAAGTGGAAGCTGAAAAATAGAATAGCTGGTTTGCTCGGGGATGATCTGTTAAGGCATACAGTGATTCTATTCGCCGGTATGATGGTGGTGAATGTCTGCAATCTGGCCTATCAGATGGTGACCAGCCGTGTTTTGCCGGAAAAAGAATATGCGTTGCTGGCGGCTTTTCTCGGTGTGCTGGCCATCATTAGTTATCCGCTTTCTACCCTATCAACCGGCCTAAGCCACTATAGCAGTCTGCTTCATCAGGAAGGTCGCACCGGTGACGTGAAGCGACTGCTGCGGAAATGGCTGCTGCTGACGGGTATCCCCGCCTTTTTACTGGGCGCGGCAGTTATTCTGTTTAATGGATCGGTGGCCGGTTTTTTGCATTTGAATCGGCTGGCTCCAGTTATCATCGCCGGGGCTTTGCTTCCGGCGATGTTTTGGTCGCCTGTACTGGCTGGCGCGGCGCAGGGGTTGCAGCTTTTCGGCTGGAGTTCGGCTTCTGGCATTTTTGGTGCATTAGTCCGCTTTTTGCTCGGAGCAGGCTTGGTTTGGTTTCTTTATCCCGCCTGCGGCTGGGCTCTGCTCGGTCATGGCGTTGGGATTTATGTTTCCGTGGCTGTGTTATTGGTTGGTTTGTACTTGGCTCTGCGCGGCGGAACCAGAACCGGACTATTGCTGCCCAGTATGCGCTTCTATCTACTTCAGAGCTCCTTTGTTTTGACAGCCTTTGCCGTGCTGATGAATGCCGATGTCGTGCTGGTGAAGCATTACCTGCCAGATAACACGGAATTTGCCTTTGCTTCGACACTGGGACGGACTGTGGCCTGGTTTTCAGTGGCAGTGGCGGTGGCGATGTTTCCTAAGGTTGCTTCGGCTGACGGTGAGACGGCAGAACACCGGCGGTTTTTTTTTCATGCATTCGGCTACACTTCATTATGCGTAGTGGCGGCTGCGGTTGGTTGTTTTGCGGTACCGCGCCTGCTGCTGCACATCCTGTTCGGAATCCATGATGCTTCGGCCTCGATTGTGTTTTTGACCAGACTAATGGCTGCGGTGATGTCGGTCTCCGCTTTGCTGAACGTCATAGTGCAGTTTCTGCTGGCACAACGCCGGTTTAAAGCTTCGGTCTCTGTGGTGTTTTGTGCTCTATCTTATCTGCTGTCCGTATCCTTTTTCCACGAAAACGCCAGCCAAGTCGCTGTGGCATCCGGTGTATTTAACACCATTGCGCTGTTAGCGGGACTTTACGCCGTACTTCGGTTGAAACCTGTATCAGATAGGTAGAAACCGAATGCCTTCTTAGGTGTTTAGTCCCACGGTGTGCTGGAACGGATCGAACTTAAAGCGATCCGGCTTGGAAGTCCAGATCTTGCAGATATATTCATACGGCGCGAGTTGCCTCAAATTAAAAGACACCGTAGCGCCCGGCAGGGCGCGGGCGGAACGGATTCGTTGACTCATAATTAATGACATCCTCAGAAAAGGGGATGAAGACGATGAGTTGCGAATCAAGAAGCGAGTATATCGCGGTTCAGAAGCGGCGCTACAGGCGGGCCGGAAAAATGTACAAGACGCGCCTGATCG
>JBAZTQ010000055.1:0-20261 GCA_041661845.1 Kiritimatiellales bacterium
GATATTTTGGGGCACTTTGAAGGAGAAACTTATGTCGATTACCGCATTGAGTCCGCTCGACGGGCGTTATGAATCCAAGGTGACAGAACTGCAGGATGCGTTTTCAGAGTATGCACTCGTCCGTTGCCGCGTACAGGTGGAAGTCCTCTGGCTGAAAGCGCTTTGCGCTGAAAAGGGCATTCCGGAGTGCCGCGCGCTGTCGAAAGACGAGATCCGGCAGCTCGACGCTATCGTCGCCGGATTTACTCCTGCCGAAGCGGACAAGGTGAAGGCTATTGAAAAGATCACTAACCACGACGTCAAAGCGGTCGAGTACTACCTGAAAGAAAAAATCGCCGGTACTTCGCTGGAAGAACTGAGCGAGTTCCTGCACTTCGCCTGCACCTCCGAAGATATCAATAATCTCTCGCACGCGCTGATGCTGAAGCAGGGTCGCGAGATTCTTGCCATTGAGCAGAATAATCTGATTGCCGGTCTGACCGCCAAGGCAGAACAGTGGAAAGCGGTTCCGTTGCTGGCCCGTACGCACGGCCAAACGGCGTCGCCAACGACCATCGGTAAAGAGCTGGCCGTTTTCGCCAGCCGCCTGCGTCGCGCCGCCGGAGTTTTCCAAACCTTGGAAATTCGAGGGAAGCTCAACGGCGCTGTCGGTAACTACAACGCACACCTTGCCGCCTATCCGGACGTCAACTGGCCAGCGCTGGCTAAGGGCGTGATCGAAGGTGAGCTTGGCCTTGTACAGAATCCGTTCACGACGCAGATTGAGCCGCACGACTACATGGCTGAACTGTTCGACGCGCTGGCGCGCTTCAACACCATTCTGCTCGACCTCGACCGCGATGTCTGGACGTACATTTCCTTCGCCTGCTTCAAACAGAAAACGGTCGCCGGTGAAATCGGTTCGTCCACCATGCCGCATAAGGTCAACCCGATCGACTTCGAGAACTCCGAAGGCAACATCGGCCTTGCCAACGCACTGCTGCGCCACATGTCCGAAAAACTGCCGGTTTCGCGTCTTCAGCGCGACCTGACCGATTCAACCGTCCTGCGCAATATGGGCGTCGCCTTCGGTTACACGCTGCTGGCATACCGCTCGACGCTCAAAGGACTCGGCAAACTCGAACTCAACGATGCCAGGCTCGCCGCCGACCTCGACAACGCATGGGAAGTGCTGGCCGAACCGATCCAGACCGTCATGCGCAAAGCGGGAATCGAAAAGCCCTACGAAAAGCTCAAGGAGCTGACGCGCGGGAAAACCATCGATCAGGCGGCCATTCATGATTTCATTAAGAGCCTTGAACTGGCTGAAGAAGACAAGGCCCGTCTGCTGAAAATGACCCCGGCCTCTTATATCGGCCGCGCGGTGCAGATTGCGGAAGAACTCTAATGAGAAACGCGGAAGCCAAAATTTTGAGTTGCGCGCAAATGCTTGCTGAGCGTGCAAAGCTTAAGGCGCAGGGAAAAAAGCTGGTGTTTACCAACGGATGCTTCGACATTCTGCACGCCGGGCACGTCACCTATTTGGAGTTTTCCCGCGCTCAAGGCGATTGTCTTGTGCTCGGCCTCAACTCTGACGCGTCGGTGAAGCGCAATAAAGGCGATGACCGTCCGATCAACAGCGAAGCCGACCGCGCCCGCGTCATCGCCGCGCTGGAGTGCATCGATTACGTCGTGCTGTTCGACGAGGATGAACCGAAGGCGCTGATTGAAAAAATTATTCCGGACGTGCTGGTGAAAGGCGAGGATTGGGCGCACTACGTCAGCGGGCGCGAAGCCGTCGAGGCGGCGGGCGGTAAAGTGGTGCTGGCTAAAATGGTCGAAGGCCGCTCCACCACCGGCACGATTGAAAAAGTTCTGAAAGTGTACGGAGAAAAGCGATGAGCATTAAATATATTGTCACCGGCGGCGCGGGCTTTATCGGCAGTAATGTCGTCAAGGCGCTCAACGCGCGCGGCGAAACCGATATTCTGGTGGTCGACGAGCTGGGCGGGGACGAGAAATGGAAAAACCTCGTCGGCTTGCAGTACGAGGACTACATCGACAAAGACGATCTCTTTGAATATCTGGAAGAGCTCACGCTGGATGATGTAAAGGCGGTTTACCACCTCGGCGCGTGCAGCGCGACCACCGAAACCGACGCCGATTATCTGGCTTACAACAACTATCACTATACCCGCGCACTTTGCGAAAGCTGTCTCGACGCCGGCGTTCGCTTCGTCTACGCCTCCAGCGCCGCGACCTACGGCGACGGGACTCTCGGTTATTCTGATGCCGACGAAATGACGCCTAAATACCAACCGCTCAATATGTACGGCTACTCCAAGCACATGTTTGATCTCTGGGCGCTGAAAAGCGGCGCGATCCGTGAAATAGCCGGCATGAAATATTTCAACGTCTACGGCCCTGGCGAGGCGCATAAAGGCGACATGCGTTCTGTCGTCCATAAATCTTACGGACAGATTCTGAAAGACGGCGAAGTGAAGCTTTTTAAATCGCACCGGCCTGATTACGGCGACGGCAAGCAGGTGCGCGATTTCGTCTACGTTAAAGACGCTGTTGAGCAGACGCTCTGGTTCGGCGACCACAAAAATGTTTCCGGCGTTTTCAACTGCGGAACCGGACAGCCGCGCACGTGGGTGGATCTGGTCAGCGCGGTTTTCAGCGCGATGGGCCGCAAGCCGAATATCCGGTTCATCGACATGCCGGAACACTTGCGCGGGAAATACCAGTATCACACGCAGGCAGACCTTACCAAGTTGCGTGCCGCCGGTTATGACCGTCCGTTCACATCACTCGAAGACGGCGTCGCCGACTACGTACAGAACTTCCTCGCGAAAGAGGGCTAGCCGCCGTGAAACCGCCGATTCACGGACTTTTTCTCGCGGAGCTGGAAGCTTTCTGCAAAGCGCAGGGGCAGCCCGCTTTCCGCGCAAAGCAGATCTGGGACTGGCTCTACGTCAAACGCGTTTCGTCAGCCGACGAAATGAAGAACCTGCCCGCGCCGCTGCGCGAACTGCTCGCCGATCACTTCAGTTTCCAATGTTTGGAAAAACTGGAAACCAAAGGAGCACCCGGCGAAACGCAGAAGTTGCTTTTAAAACTGGCCGACGGTGAACTGATTGAAACCGTTATTATTCCTGCGCCCAGACGGCAGAGTAATACGGTCTGTGTATCGAGTCAGGTCGGATGCCGCTTCGGTTGCGCTTTCTGCGCCAGCGGACAGAAGGGCGTCGTCCGCAATCTTTCGGCCGGCGAAATCGTCGGCGAGGTACTTGAAGTGGCGAAGATGCTCGGCGGACGTCCCGACAACGTCGTTTTCATGGGGATCGGTGAGCCGTTCGATAACTATGATGAAGTGCTGCGCGCCATCCGTATTCTAAACCACCCGGACGGGCTCTGCATTGGTGCACGCCGCATCACGATCAGCACCTGCGGCGTAGTTTCCGGAATCCAGCGGCTGGCTGATGAAGGATTGCAGGTGGAGCTTTCCGTTTCACTGCACGCGCCGGATTCAGAGGTTCGTTCGCGGGTTATGCCGGTCAACGAAACCTGGCCGCTCGAAGAGCTGATGGCTGCTTGCGCGGACTACACGGCCAAGACCAACCGGATCATTACGTTTGAATACACGCTGATCAAAGGGTTGAACGATTCGGAGGCACAGGCCCATCAGCTGGTGAAGCTGCTCAGAAAATTCTCCTGCCGCGTGAATTTGATCCCGCTCAGTCCGGTGGAAGAGTTTGACGGTGAACGTCCGGATGCAGAAACGATGCAAGTTTTTTTCCAAACATTGGAAAAGGCAGGGATCAACACGACCTTGCGCGACTCCAAAGGCTCCGCACTTAAAGCCGCCTGCGGCCAGCTCCGCGCCCGCCACATTTAGGTGGCTAGGGGTGAGTAACACCGTTAATTTCCCAGTTTTACTCCGATTTTATAAAACATGTGTGAGGATGCGTGCCCAGTGGTGTCCGTATAACAGTTAATCGGATAAGGCAGGTCAGACGATATTTTTTCAAAAATGCTAGTTAATGTTGGTGTAGAAAATATTGAATAAACTCGGTTTGATACGGGGAGCCAACGTAGCACAAAGCCGGCGCCATCCTTACTTTCTATATTCGTCGTTAAATACGACGCAGAATTTGTTGGGTTTGTCCCTGCGATATATTCAGCTAAATTATCGAAGCCATCACCGTCTGGATCAACGTGTGGCAGAGCATTGGTTTCGGAAGCGAAATATTTTGATTCCCAATCGTCTGGTAACAAATCTGCATCTTTATCGCCTTGAGGGGCGACAACTATCAGCGTGATGTTGTGAACATCACTCCAAATATCATTCATGTCGTTTACACGCGCAAGCAACTGAAGGTTTCCGATAGAGAAGGTGCTTGTTTCAATGTTTAGTGAGGCCGTGGAAGAAAAAGTCACTTCTTTGCTGGTGAGGAATTCTGTCGGTTCCGGAATCGAGTTGCTATTTTTGTCAGCATAAATTTCCAAAGTTTTTATTCCATCTGCATCGAGCATGTCATGTGCTGTGAGTATGGTTGATGAGCCAAGAGGAATAGAATTAGTGCTTAGAGAAAGGCTGCCGATCGTCGGTTTATCAGAAGTGATGAATTCGAAATTATCGACATTAACCTCTGTCACCGAGGTCATACCTGTCAGCTCTACGTTGAAAACTCCAACTTCATCTACATTGATATCAACAGGAATTGTGTGAATTCCGGTTGCAGGGTAAAGCGATTCACTACAGAGGAGATCGTTCCACTTAAGGGCTAGTTCACTATTGACGGTTAAGCCAGCAGCAACGGAAGACATTTTTAGGAAACTGTAATGGAGATTCTCACTGAGCTTGCTCCAGTTATGTTTAATGCTTGGGGCAAACTGGCATAGGTTTGCCTGTCCATTATCATCGACTGATGCCCCAAGACGATTTTGTCCTCCTCCTCCGTGGTAGCACCATCCAGCTAGACTATAATCATCAAAATATGGGTTAAAAAAACCATAATTATCTAGGGGTGGACTTTTTGGAGCTTGAGTTGGGTGTTTAACTTCAGACGAAGTATGTGCGCCATCATCATCCTTCCAAAAATGCGGCGTTTCTAAACACGTCCCTATAACAGAATCTTCTGTGATATAAACAGACTTAGTAAAATAGTCAGGCCACTCCTTGTGACTCATGTCGTCAGAGAACCCGAAGCCGCTCGGCCAGTTTTGTAATATTCGATCGTTCCCTTGATCTAAGGCTTCTGCACCGCAATCAGCTTCGCCGGAATTGCTTATTCGTTGCCGATATTGATCCGTTCGAGTCCCAGCCCAGCCATGGAACTCATAGTCTTTGTATCCTGATTGAGTCAGGAATCCGTCACCCCAGCCTTCTGCATCAAGAAGCAAAACCTGAAAAGGTTTTGAGCCATGCAAAAGCAACCGTCGCGCAACTTCTGATGAAACAACACCCCCACGACTGTATCCGACAAACGTCGAAATATTATTTTCAACTCCCATTTTGCATAAAAGAGCAAAGAGAGAGTCGCCTGCTGCGTACGCATACCAGTTAGCTTGATTGTGGCCACCAAGCCCGGCTAAAGCATCCAAGAAGTCGCTGGGATTTGACCAATCAAAAAGCAAAATATGGTGAGCATTTGTATCAATAGTTGCAGATAACTCGTAGGAGGATGTCGCTGGATTCCACGTTTCGAGTTCAAAACTTTCATGTCTCACACGATGGATTTTTACCGGCGTTTTACTCTGAGAGTTCAGTGTAGATCCAATTTCGTACATCCATCCGTCCGGTTTGGATTGTGTCTGAAACCATGAACTCATTGATGCAGGCCAGTCCCATGGACCAGGGCCATTTCCCAGAAAATTTTGATTAATTTTCCCATGTGAAATGACTGTCCATTTGTTTTTAGGCAAGTCCGTTTTTTTGAACACAACAAAGTTTGCGATCTCGGTGCTTTCGTTTTGTTCCTTATCAATCACTTTAACGGAGACGGCTACAGAGTCTCCATCATTCGCCAGCGTGGCCTGCGGACAAATTGTCCATGTAACCCTATATCCATTGGCAATCGAAGATTTCTGAACATCAACCACGCGATAATAATCGGTGGGTGCAGCGCAGTCCATACTGTCGAGTGAGAGTGTTGCGGAGTGACTTCCAGATTGAGAGTACACGCAGAGTATGGCTTGATCTAAATCCGCTTGCGCAGTCTGATCGGTGATGTCCGCGGTAATTTGGAACCTCTGTCTCAGGAACATTTCGCCAGATTGCAAGGCGACTGAAGAAACTGCTGGTGGGTAGGTCGGGTTGTACTTGTAAGTTCGAATGGGGCCGAATTCTTTGGAAGCACCCATGGCCCCGTATTCGTCCAAGGCTGTAAGACGGATTATATAAGGAGCATCTGCAGTAAGCCCTGTAACAGCGAGGGCAGTATTTGTGGTTGTTCCGACGTGCGTCCATCCATCACCGGTGAGGTCGCTTCTCCCGTATTCAACGTTATATCGGACGATGTCGCCTTCAGGGTCTGTTGATGTCGGCCAGTACAGGGACATTGCATGATCTGTAAGAGCTGAATAATTTAAAGTCGCCGGCGTCGCAGGTGCGAGATTCCCATGAATGGTGCGGGTCAAGATAGGCGTAGTTGCAGAGTATCCTGCAATATAAACGCTTGAGTAAAGCTCGAGCCCATCATTGGCGGGCTCATAATTAGAAAATACAATGTTTTGAAACGTGTAATAGTACCACTGGTCTTGAGTGTTGATATATCCTGGATTAGGCAGCGAGACGATTTGGTCGTCAGAGAAAACGTCGGATTCGTAAAGTCTCAAAGACGTAACAGCCCATGGTCCGCTGCCAGCCATACCGCTGATTTTAAATCTGACGGTAAGCGAATCCCGAACCCCATCCCGTATGTATGTTGGCGGGTTATAAAACTCAATCGTTATCCCTCCATAAGACGCAAGAGCAGTAAACATACATATGATGGCAAGAATAAATCCCCTCATTTGGCCGCCTCAATTGTCAGCTCAGCCAGCCGGCCCTGTTTTTTGTAAATCCTGAAAATTTGTTCATTAACAATAGCTTTTTGCTGAGCACTGAGTTCTGGGGATACCCTCAGTTTTTGGAGATGTGCGAGCGCTTCATCGTACTTCTGTGAACGAATGTATAGCTCTCCTAAATGAATAGACATGTTAGCGGATTGCTGTGTGTTTGTACTTGTCCGTATAGCCTGAGTCAGCGTCTCAGATGCTTCCGTCCATTGATTGGCCGTTTCGTGTAGTCGGGATATCCGCTCAAGATTTTCGGGAGAAGCCGATGAACCGCCCAAACTCTCTTTGGCATACTGGAATGCTTCTGCTTCTTTGCCGGCATAAAGCAGATGAGAGGCAACTTGATACTGTAGCCACTCATCGTTTCCCGACCCTGTACCAATTTGTTTTTTATAAAGAGCTGCAACGGCCTCATAGCGTTTCGTGGCCTGATAGAGAGAAATAAGTTCCTGCTTTAAGCTGATGTTGTCTGGGTTGTTAGAAACAAGTTTTTCATAAAGTGCGACAGCTTTGTCAGGTGTATGGAGTTCTCTAAGGTAGATATCTTTCAGAAGCTTGGCCAACAAAAGATCGTGCGGATTTTCCGATACTTGCCGCTCGAGAACTCTGACCCCCACTTCAAATCCATTTGGCGACTGACGCCATAGTTTCACCATATCTTGTTGGGATTTAATAGCCTCAGTCTGATTGGTTTGCACGAGTAGATGGCTGAGCATTTTCTCACTGCGTTGTTTAACTTCCTTTTGATCTGCATATGCCGGAGAGTCAATCCGAGTATTGCGACTGCACCCCAAATTGATTAGGTGAAATGTGACAACGACGGATGTGGCGAGCACTAAAGTCACAAGTCCGTATCGTGTCCGGATATCTGATTTTTTTATTTTTCTCATATCAGGCGATACATAGAGAATTGTTTTGCAAGACGTTTTTTATGACAAAGATTGCTGTGGTAGACAAAACGAATCCGCCCAGCAAAACCCTTGCGTTCAGGATATTTAGCAGGAAAGGGCGAGCGGAGCAAAAAACTTTTTATAAGATTCTCCGAGGGAGTCCCTGTTTGCAAAATTTAGAGTAGGAGATGCAGACCCTAGTTTGCCGACTGTTTGTATCGGCAGTTTCTAAATTCTGAAAAATAAAAAACCCTCTTCCGGGTGGAAGAGGGTGGTACAGGGTGGATTACCCGGATTGCTTACTTCTTGAGCGGGCAGACACCGCCGGGGCAACCGGCTTTTTCTTCAGCAGTTTTCATTGCATCAGCTTTTGCTTTACAGGCCGGGCATGTTCCGCCGGCAGTTTTGCATGCTGGGCAAGCTGCTTTCTGAGCGCCCATCTTGCAACTTCCGTCCGGTGTACAACAGGCGGCGTCTTTGACGGCGCAGGCTTTTGCATCAGCCGGGGTTTTTGCATCGGCGGGTTTTTTTGACATAGCCAAAACTGAACCGGCCAAAACACCTACTGTGAGTATGACGACCAACTTCTTCATGAAACCTCCCTTTGTTGGATAAAAGATACTGTATTGCTTCCATTTGGTCAAACCGTTCTGTACCTTCCTCAACTTTTTAAAAAGTTCGTAAAATCATTTGACGGAAGGTGGTAGGTGGTGACATAAAGTGGAGCCAAGAAGGGCGGAGTGGAGTATGAATACAGTTGAATCAGTGGTTGAAGAGCTGTTCGTAGGATCTTTCCACCATTCGCTGGATCCAAAGCGCAGGCTGATTATTCCTTCGGACTGGCGCGCGATGATGGGTGAAACGCCGCGTCTTTACGTTTTTCCTCATTCTGACCGTAAATGCCTCTATCTCTATACGTTGGCGGAAATGAATCGCCGGTTGCGGCAGTTGCGCGGATCGGGTGCCGCTGATGCCCAGGATGAACAGGCCGTACGCGCGATGACGGCATCGGCGGATACTTTGACCGTGGATGCTCAGGGCCGGGTGCGCATTAAGGATGAACTGCTGGCCCACGCCGAGGTGAAGAGCAAGGTGGTTCTGGTCGGTACGCTCACCCGCATCGAGCTTTGGAGTGAAGAACATTTTGATATGGCGCTGCCTGCTGTTTCGACGCTGGCAGAAACTGCTTTTTACGGAGGCTATTAGGAGGCAGGTATGAGTATGAACAGCATCGCAAAATATATGTATTTTTCGCGGGCTATCGACCTGACGCCGGAAAAAGACCGCTACCTCCGGCTGCCGGACGGCGGAATTCGCCGGACGGTACTGATGAGTGAAAGACAGGCGGCGACTTTTTCGGCGGCCTGTTCGCGCCGGGTAATTGATTTGATGCAGATGGCGTAAAAAGGAGTTTATGCATGTTCCGGTACTGTTGAACGAGACGCTGGATCTGCTGGTGAAAGACCCGGCAGGAACCTACATCGACGGCACACTCGGGCGCGGCGGACATGCAACAGAGATTTTGAAGAGGCTTTCGACAAAAGGGCGGTTGATCGGACTGGATCGGGATGAGGAAGCCATCGAACAGACGAAAGAGATTTTAAAACCCTTCGGGGAGCAGGCGGTACGGATACACGGAAATTTTGCGGATATGAATGAGCTTTGCAGACAGATCGGCGTGACGGAGGTGGACGGGGTTCTTCTCGACCTCGGTGTCAGCTCGCCGCAGTTCGATGTCGCGGAGCGCGGTTTCAGTTTCGCCAAAGACGGCCCGCTGGATATGCGCATGGATCGTACGCAGGGCCGTTCCGCCGCCGATCTGGTGAATGAGGACGACGAGAAAACTCTGGCAAATATAATTTTCCGCCTTGGAGAAGACCGCGATTCCCGCCGGATTGCGCGGGCGATTGTGCTGGAACGTCAGCACGGCCGGATTGAGCGGACGCTCAAGCTGGCGGAGATCGTCGAACGGGCCAAGGGCGGGCGTCGCGGCCCTATTCATCCGGCAACGCAGACGTTTCAGGCGCTGCGGATGGCGGTGAACGCCGAGTTGGAGAGTCTTGAAGCGGGTCTTGAAGCCGGGCTTTCGATGTTATGCGGAGGCGGGCGGATGGCGGTGATTACGTTTCACAGTCTGGAAGACCGGCTGGTGAAAGAATTTTTTAAACGCCACACGGTGAAGCGCGAGTCGCTTCAGCAGGGTGGAGAAAAACTGGTTTACGACGAACCGGCTGTACGGCTGCTGACGAAAAAGCCGCTGACGGCCGCAAAACAGGAATTGACGGATAATCCGCGTTCGCGCTCAGCCAAACTGCGCGCGGCGGAAAGAGAGGAAGCAGCATGAAAAAACGACAGAGAGTAAGAAGCCGCAAAGCCTGTGTACGGATTCCGTTTCCGGTGGTACTGGCCAATATTCTGGTTTTTGTCGCCGTGTTCGGTCTCAGCTATGTCTGGCTGTGCGCCCGCTGCGACACCCTCGGGCAGGAGATCAAGCGGCTCGAAACCGTACAGCGCGAAACGCGCCGCCGGATGATCAATGAACAGGATCGCTGGTCCAGCCAGCTGGCACCCGCCAATCTGGACCGTGCACTCAAACGCCACAAGCTGGTCATGCAGCTGCCGGATGAGCAGCAGATCGTACGTGTGCGCAACACGGCGGGCAATCCGGTCGCAGCCCTTGCTTACAATAAATAGTGTTCCAATGGATATCTATGGATGAAGTATAAAGGAAGAGCTGTATTAACTTCCGTCGTGATCGCGGCGGTTTTCGCCGGGCTGGGTGTTCGCCTGGCCTTTTTGCATTTAAGGCCTTCGCCCGGCACTATGGCGCGCATTGAAAACGCCCGGCGGCTTGAACAGGAAACCCGCGGTCCGCGCGGACGCATTCTTGACCGCAACGGCAATATGCTGGCCGTTGACATTGCCGCCAAGAATGTTTGCGCCGACCCGAAGTTTATTCAGGAAAACGGCGATATTCATGCGGTCTGCGAGGCACTGTCCAGCAAGCTTTCAATGGAACGCGGTCTCGTATGGGAAATGCTTAACCAGCCGGACCGGCAGTATGTGAAAATTCAGAAATTCCTGCGCGAAGAGGCGGTTGATCCGCTGCGCAAAATGAATCTTAAAGGCGTCGTTTTCGAAGACGTGCCGATCCGCGACTATCCCAAAGGAGTGCTTGGTGCGCATGTGATCGGCTATGCCAACTACGAAGGAGTCGGCAGTGCCGGCATTGAGCAGCGCATGAATTCCCTGATGAAAGGGGTTGCCGGCCTGCGGATCAGTCAAAAGGACGGTCGCCGCCGTGAAATCTACAGCAGCCGCACCGTGAATATCGATCCGCAACCCGGCGCGGATGTTTATCTGACCATTGATCAGCAGATTCAGCACTTTACCGAAAAGGCGCTCGATAATCTGAATACCAAATATCACCCGAAAGCTGCATGGGCGATTGTTCAGAATGTGCGTACCGGAGAGATTCTGGCGATGGCATCGCTGCCGACGTTTAACCTCAATCGCTTCAGCACGGCACCTGCCGAGTGGATGCGCAACCGCGCCATCAACTACACCTATGAGCCCGGTTCAACCATGAAGGCGATGATCGTTGCGTCGGCGCTCGATTGCGGTGCTGTGCGTGATACGGATATTTTTGACTGTGAGAATGGGGCGTGGTTTTACGGCGGAACGACCCTCCACGACTCGCATCCATACGGCAGACTAACCGTTGCCGATATCATTAAAAAATCGAGTAACATTGGAGCGGCCAAAGTCGCGCTCCGGATGGGTAATGCACAAGTCTATCAATCGCTGCGCGCCTTCGGCTTCGGTGATCGTACCGGTCTGGAACTGCCTGGCGAAGACGCCGGCCTTCTCTGGAAAACGGATCACTGGGAAAAAATGAGTATTACTCATATTGCCATGGGACATGAAGTGCTCGTCACCTCTATGCAAATGCTTTCCGCCATTGGTGCGATTGCCAATGACGGCATCCGCATGCGCCCGCTTATTGTTCGTAAAGTGGTGAACACTGAAGGTGAAACGCTGCTTGCGTCGCAACCGGAGGTGCTGGGTCGGCCCATTCGTCCGGAAACGGCGAAAGAAATGCGCCGTTTGATGGCTCGCGTCACCCAGCCCGGCGGAACCGGTACGCAAGCCGCGTTGCCGGGTTATCTGGTGGCGGGGAAAACCGGCACGGCGCAGAAAGTGAATCAGGAGCAGCACCGTTACTATCACGACAAATTCATCGCTTCTTTCGTCGGCTTCCTGCCGGTGGAAAATCCGGCCATCAGCATCATTGTCGTTGCGGACGAGCCGCAGCAGGGCGGTTACTACGGAGGAACCGTTTGCGCTCCGTATTTCCGCGAAATTGCCGACCAGACTGTGCGCTACCTGCGCATACCGCCCGAAGGATTTACCACGGAATATGTGGCCGAGATCAATGCCGGAGGATCCGGTGAAGAAAGTATTTCAGACTGAGAATGCCATGACACTGAAAGAACTGATAGACGGCATTGAAACCGTAGAAGTTACCGGGGATATCTCCGGTGAAATCACCGGCATCGTGTACGATTCGCGCCGCGCCGAGCCCGGCTCGCTTTTTGTGGCGCTGCACGGTGAGAAGGCCGACGGTGCCGCTTATATTGAAGATGCCATTCAGCGCGGCGCGGCGGCGGTTATTTCACAGACGCCCTGTGCGTCCGGCGGAAATTTTCCCTGTGTTCAGGTGGCCGATGCACGGCAGGCTTTGGCCCGGCTTGCCGGAATTTTTTATAATCACCCCGCTTCGCGTCTCTGCACCGTCGGCATTACCGGCACCAACGGAAAAACCACGGTCAGTTTCATGCTGCGCGAAATCTTCAAAGCGGCCGGGCGGCGGCCCGGACTGCTCGGTACGGTGCGCTACGAAATCGGCGACCGGGTGATTCCGGCATCGCGCACGACGCCGGAATCGGCGGATCTTCAATCCATGTTTGCAAAAATGGAGCGCGCCGGATGCGACAGCGCCGTGATGGAAGTTTCTTCACATGCGCTGGCTCAGCACCGCGTGGAAGGCATTCTTTATGATGCCGCCATTTTCACCAACCTCACGCAGGATCACCTCGACTATCACGGTACGCTCGAAGAATATTACAAAGTGAAATCGCGCCTCTTCAATCAGGTAAGCCGTTTTGCTGTCATCAATATCGACGATCCGTGGGGGCGGCGGCTGTTTGGCGAGAAGAAATTTCTGGCCGGACTGGTTTCGTACGGATTTCAGGAAGGTGCTCAAGTACGCGGCCTTAATCCTGCCACAGATACAAAAGGTTCGCGGATGCACGTTCAGAGCCCGTGGGGCCATGCTGAAGTCACCCTGCAACTCATCGGACGTTTTAATCTGTATAACGCGCTGGCCGCTTTTGCCGCCGCCGCCGCGCTCGGAATTCCTGTTGAAATTATCGTTAAGGCTCTGGCCGGAATGCAGTGCGTACCGGGACGTCTTGAAGCGGTTCAGAATACCAAAGGCAAGCGGGTTTTTGTGGACTATGCCCATACCGACGATGCACTGCTCAACGTGCTGGAAACGCTGCGTGAAATTACTCCGGGACGCCTTGTTGCCGTTTTTGGCTGCGGCGGAAACCGCGACAAAGGCAAACGGCCGCTGATGGGCAAAGTCGCCGCACGGCTGGCCGACTATTCCATCATCACCAACGACAATCCGCGCAATGAAGTTCCTGAAAAAATTGCCGCGGATATTGCCGGTGGATTTGACTCCGAACGGAAATACGAAATCGTTCTGGATCGCAAGGCCGCCATTGCGCGAGGTCTTGAACTGACCGGCAAAAAAGATGTCCTGCTGGTCGCCGGCAAAGGCCACGAAACCTATCAGGAATTTAACGGTGCCATATTTCCTTTCGATGATCGGGACGCTGTCCGGGAGGCCCTTTAATGGAGCAAGTCAAATACAGTGCGGCGGAATGCGCCGGTTGGGCTGCCGGAGTCTGGCGGAATTCAGATGGAAATTTTCCAATTCTTGGAATTTCCCACGACACGCGTACGCTGAAACCCGGCGAACTCTATATTGCCATCAAAGGCGCGGCTCATGACGGACATGACTTTGTATCAAAGGCGATTGAAAAAGGCGCGGCGGGCCTTGTGGTCGAACGGGAATTTCCAATGTTCGGAAACGTACCGCAACTGATCGTGCCGGATACGATGCCGGCGCTTTGGGCGCTGGCCGCCGGTGTTCGCCGTCACTGGGCGGGCACGGTTATCGGCATCACCGGCAGCGTCGGCAAAACTACCGTCAAGGAGCTGATCGCTTCTGTACTGGCGCAAAAGGGAACGGTCTGCAAAACACCGGGCAACTGGAATAATGACATCGGTCTTCCGCTCAGTATGCTGGCCGCCGACCGCCATGCGGATTTTTTCGTTTTTGAACTCGGTATGAATCATCCCGGCGAGATCGACCGGCTGGCCGGTCTGCTCAAGCCGGACTGGGCGGTTCTTACAGATATTGGAAAGGCTCACATCGAATTTTTCCAAAGCTTGGATGGTATTGCGGAGGAAAAAGCTGCGCTGCTGGCCCACGCCGGCAACGCGCTGCTCGATGAAACATCGGAATGGTTTGAACTGTTCCGTTCGAAGTGCAAAGGACGCATCGTTACATTCGGTGATGAGCCCTTTAGCTTTACTGCACCGTTGCCCGGCGAACACATGATCCGCAACGCGCGCCGCGCCGCGGCACTCGGCCTTGCGCTGGGGCTTTCGCCCGAGGCCGTCCAGTCCGGCTTGTCGTCTTTCCAGTCGGCGCCGATGCGCTGGGAGCGGACGATGCACAACGGAATCGTTTTTATTAATGATGCCTACAACGCCAATCCGCTTTCGATGCGCGCGGCGCTCACTACGTTTGCCGGACTGCCATGCGAGGGCCGGCGGTTTGCGGTGCTTGGCGGCATGCGCGAACTCGGCGAAACGGCAGAAGCCGAACACCGCGAGCTGGGAAAGTTTGTTGATCAGCTGAAGCTCGACGGTGTAATCACCGTCGGGAAAGCCGGGGCCCGGATCTTGTGTGACAGTATTTCCGGCGTGGAAAAATCGGCGGCGGTTGAAATACTGCGCGATCAGCTCCGTGCCGGCGATATGGTGATTTTAAAAGCATCACGGGGCGAGCGGCTCGAAACCATTCTTGAAGAATTAAAAAACAGAATTTAACCCGGAGAATAATCCCATGTTCTATTGGCTGTATCAGTTTAGCGATCTAGTTTCACCGCTGCGCATTTTTCACTACATCACCTTTCGCGCCGTGATGGCCGCCGGAACAGCTTTCATCCTCAGCCTTATTATCGGCCCGTGGCTGATCGAAAAGCTGAGGATCGTCAAGTATGGCGAACAGCGCGAAGACGAACGGGTGGCCGGGCTTGATCGCAAGGCGAAAGTCGGCACGCCGACCATGGGCGGTCTGATGATTATCTTCACCACCGTTTCATCCACCGTGCTGTGGGCCGAGCCGGGCAACTTTTTCATGCTTTGCGCGCTGACCACGTTTTGCTTTCTCGGCGTACTCGGTTTCATTGATGACTATGCCAAAATCAAACGTTCCAACGGATTGTCGCCGCGCGCAAAACTGGCGGCACAGGCGGCATGGACGATACTGCTGATGTTCGCCCTTTGCTCGAACGAAGATACTTGTCTGCGTGCCCAGCAGCTCATGGTTCCGTTTCTCAAGGCTCCGGTAATTCCGGCCATGGGACTGTTCGGCACGCTGGTTTTTATTTTTCTTGTACTGGTCGGTGCGTCGAACGCAGTCAATCTTACCGACGGGCTCGACGGGCTGGCGATCGGCTGCACCAATTCGGCGGCGGCGGCCTATCTGGTGATGGCTTATGTGGCAGGTAATTTTGTTTTTGCCGAATACCTGCAAGTTCCGTTTGTAAAAGGCGCGGGTGAACTGGCCGTCTTCTGCGGCGCGCTGCTCGGCGGAGGGCTCGGCTTTCTCTGGTTCAACTGTCATCCGGCGCGCGTGTTTATGGGTGACACCGGCAGCCTTGCAATCGGCGGAGGCATCGCGGCCGTCGCCATTTTGATCAAACAGGAGCTGGTGCTTGTCATTGTCGGCGGCGTTTTTGTGATGGAAGCCGCCAGCGTGCTGATACAGCAGAGCTGGTTCAAGATTACGAAAAAAAGATACGGCGAAGGACGGCGTGTTTTCCGCTGTGCGCCGCTTCATCATCATTTCGAATTTATCGCCAGAGACCGCGCGGCCGCCGCCGGACGCTCCGTCGGTGCGGCGGAAAACATGATCACCATCCGCTTTTGGATTCTTTCCATTATCTTTGCCCTGATCGGCGTTGCAACCTTGAAGATCAGGTAGGGTTGAAAGATCACTTTTTAACCCGAAAACCTAAGTTGGAACGGGATTTTGCTGCAAAAATCCGTCTGAACCGCAGGGTGACGGTCCGGCGCGATCCAACTTCGGCGAAGTTGATTTCGGCCAATGCAACACGGCATCGATCAGCGGCTTGTGTTTGTCCAGACCGCCCCGGGCGGTCGATAGATGCAGCACGGCCTGCCGCCCGCTCCGTCCGGGAATCGCTCCGCACAGAAAGACCGCCGTTCTCAACGTGCCCGGCTGGCGGTATCCCGCCTGCGGGGTGACGTTCTGCTGGTACAGGCTCAAGAGATTGAAGGTGAGCAGCACGGCGAGGAAGGCCGATTCCGTTGCCCAGAACTTCTGTGTGCAAAACTCATCGGCTCCCAGATCGTTCTTCAGTTCCTCGATGCGCTGTTCGATGGCGGCCCTTCCGTTGTACTCCCGCCACAGTTCCTCCGGGGATCCTTCCCGGTCTGCCACCCACATGCGGAAAGCATAGCCGGGGACATCAATCAGTTTACGTCCGACCGCCTCTTTGCCTTCCCGTATCTTTTCGCGGATTACAGCAAAGCGTCTTTCCCGTGACCACCCGCAAAGCCGGGCGGTGAACTCTCCGGCGGCATAATTTTCATCGATCGGCTTCCACTCCGGAACCGAGGCCGCCATGCGCTTGAGCCGGGGTGTCAGCCGAACCGCGATCAGGTAAGGCAGACCAACCGATTCCAGATAGCTCAGCAGTGCTTCGTCGAAGAATCCGCTATCCGCCCGTACACAGCGGATCCGGATCTGATTGCCAGTGCTTCTTTGAGGAAATCAACCGCGCCCCGGGCAGAACCGGTGTTCCCGCTGCGCAGCCAGCCGTGAAGCACGAAGGAGGCTTCCGGGAGCACGGCCGGTAAGGGATGATGGGTTTTCCGTCCCGGACGGCGAGGGTTACAGCCTTTGCAGGCTCCTTGCTGGGAGCCGGAACGCTGAAAGACCGTCGAATCCGGATCCGGAGAATATCCCGTTGCCGGCGTTGTGAGCAATTCCATCTGCCACCGCCAAAGCGGCCGCCAGAACTGCTGGATCGAAGCCTGTGTAAAACGGTGAAAGAAACTGCGTACCGTATCCGCACCGGGCCAGCGCTTGAGGCCGAGCATAGCGTGCAGCGCCCGGTCGGCTCTGGCCGGCCCGGTGTGAGCAAACCGGCGGGCCCCGATGACCGCGCCGATGATAAAAGCGGTCAAGGTGTGTTCAGGTGCAATCGCATTGGGACTGGTCAGTTGCCACGGCCTATTGCGCCCGACCTGCCCGCAAAATCCGGCCTGCTTCAGAAACCCGATGAAACTGACCAGTCCGCCGAACGGGGTAACAGGCCGGAGAGTTTGGACGGTTTTGAATTTGGAATGGCCCCAAAGAGAGTCTACAAGTTGCGGCATCGTTCTGTTCCTTTCCGGAGTGATGGTTCGTAAGAGGAACTCATTGAACTCCAGCTCTCAGGAACAGAGCGACTTTTTTTCAACTCCGGTTTTCGGGTTTAATTGCCGTAGCTAGCCTTGGTGGACAAGGTGCCGATCTGGATATCTTTGTCGCCAACCCTAAGTTCTTCTGAGCCTTTGATTCGCAGTGCCGACATCAGGTTGGTGTAGGCTCCGCCGCTTGCAAGCGGTAATGTCGTGTCGGTCAGCGCCATCGCACCCGGCAATCCTGTCGTAGTTGGCAGTGTAAGCACCCCTTTGGCCTTTTCTACTTCTGCAATGTTGCGGCTGCGTGTATTATTCTGAGAAGACGAGTAAGAGTTCAGAATCATTGGAATGCCGATAGCGGCCAATAGTCCGATGATGGCTGCGACAATCAAAATTTCGACCAGAGTAAAACCCGCTCTCATAAGCACAACCCCCGTGCAGACGTTGTATATTAAGCATAGATCATGCTGCGTGCATATAGAAAAAACGGATGTTTCTTTCTGGAGTAGACTGTAAGTTTAAATGACGCATTTTTTCGAAACTCAAGCATTTCATCTCCTGAATGAACAGCCCTTTATGCCCGCATAAATTCCTATACCGGGTTTTGGCAGGTGAAATCTGAACGGGCAGACGCTGACGCTTTTACGGATGAAAAACCCCGTGAACTTCTCCGTTTTATGGCAACTCTATATCCATCATACTTTCAATGCAGGAACTTTTTATCAGGCGGAGCGGGAGCAGAGCAAGGAGGGGCTTGCTGACATGGGCCTAAAGCTTCCATGTATTGGGGAATTCGCATCTATTCATGTCCATTCACGGTTAAAAAGTTCCAAAGTTTGGAAAAACGGTGTTATATTCCGCGCAATGAAAACGATTGAAGAGCAGATTCTGGAGCTGAAGAAGCAGCGCGGCGCAGTGATTATTGCGCACAACTATCAGGTCGATGAAGTGCAGGCGATTGCCGATTTCACCGGTGATTCGCTGGAGCTGAGCCGTAAGGCCGCAACACTTCCGAACGAAGTGGTGGTGTTTTGCGGCGTTCATTTTATGGCCGAGACCGCCGCGATTCTTTCGCCGGAAAAAATAATTCTGATTCCCGATCCGAACGCCGGCTGTCCGATGGCCGATATGGTGACGGCGGATAAATTGCGCAAGCTCAAGGGGGCGCACCCTGGCGCGAAGGTAATTTGTTACGTGAACAGTTCGGCGGAGGTAAAGGCGGAGAGCGACATTTGCTGCACGTCGTCGAACGCGGTGAAGGTGGCGCAGTCGCTCGGCGATGTGGAAATTATTTTTGTTCCCGACCGCAATCTCGGCGCGTTTGTCGCCGAACGGCTGGGGCGCGAGATGATTCTTTATAACGGTTTCTGCCCGACGCATGAACGCATCCGTGACATCGATGTGCTGGAACTGAAGGAAAAGCATCCCGGTGCGCTGGTGCTGGCGCATCCGGAGTGCAGTAAGCCGGTACGCGATCTAGCCGACGAACTGCTTTCGACGGGGCAGATGTGCCGCTTCGCGCAGGCTTCGGATCACAAGGACTTTATCATCGCCACCGAACTCGGAATCAATTACCGCCTGCGGAATGAAAATCCGGGCAAAAAGTTTTACCCGGTCAACCCGGATCGCGCCGTCTGCCCGAATATGAAGAAGATCACGCTCGAAAAGGTGCTCTGGTCGCTTCAGGATATGAAATATCGCGTGACGGTGCCGGAAGAAATCGCCCGCCGCGCGGTCGGCTCGATAGAACGAATGCTCGAAATCGGTTGACCATATCCTCCAAACCCGATTATCGTGGTCACCTTTCAGGAGAAATGCCATGTGGGACTATACAGACAAAGTTAATGATCATTTTAAGAACCCGCGTAATGTCGGGAAAATTGATAACCCGGACGGGGTCGGCGAGGTCGGCTCGCTGGCGTGCGGCGACGCGCTCAAGCTGATGTTTAAGCTGGATGATCAGGGCCGTATCAAGGAAGCCAAATTCCAGACGTTCGGCTGTGCCAGCGCGATTGCTTCTTCCTCGGCGCTGACAGAAATGATCATCGGCAAAACGCTCGACGAGGTGGAGAAAATCACCAACAAGGATATCGCGGAATATCTCGGCGGCCTGCCGAAGCAGAAGGTGCATTGTTCCGTGATGGGGCGCGAGGCGCTCGAAGCCGCAATCTATAATTACCGTACCGGCAAAAAGTGGGACAAGGAACTTGAGGGCGAAGTCGTCTGCCACTGCTTCGGCGTGACGGATAAAGAAATCGAACGCGTCACCCGCGAAAACAACATCCAGACTTTGGAAGCGCTGACCAATGCCTGCAAGGCTGGCGGCGGCTGCGGCAACTGTTTGCCGGACTTGCAGAAAATCATCGACCGTGTTCACGGCGAGATGGCCGTGGCCGGTGTCGCCGTGCCGGAGAAAAAAGTGCTGACGAACTTGCAGCGGATTCATCTGATTGAAGATGTGATCGACCGCGAAATCCGCCCGGCGCTTCGCCAGGACGGCGGCGATCTGGAGCTGATTGATGTTGATGGAAG
>JBAZTQ010000056.1:0-19899 GCA_041661845.1 Kiritimatiellales bacterium
ATGGAATCGAAAAAAGTTCCAGGGCTTTTCTTTGCGGGTGAAATTCTCGACATCGACGGCCCGAGCGGCGGCTATAATTTACAGGCCGCCTTCTCAACCGCCCGCCTCGCCATGGATGCCATCGCCAAAAAACTCCGGGGACATTCCTCGCAAAGCCGCTAAGTACGCAAAGGAAGATATTAAAACTTAGCGCCTTCGCGCCTTTGCGCGAGAACTGAAACAGGTAAGTTCTAAGTTATGAATCTGAAACTGATCAGCTGCGAAATTTTTTACCGTGAAATGTGCGCGGCGGTCGCCGTCAGCCCGCACCGCGTCGACATCACCTTTCTGCCGAAAGGACTGCATGACCTGCCGCCGGGTCAGATGCCGGTGAAAATGCAGGAAGCCATCGACGCCGTGGAAGGAACCTACGACGCCATTCTGCTCGGCTACGGACTTTGCAATAACGGACTGGTCGGCGTCCGCGCCCGCAACTGTCCGCTGATTCTGCCGCGGGCTCACGACTGCATCACGCTGTTCCTCGGCGGACGCGACCGCTACCGCGACTACTTTGACACGCATCCAGGCACCTACTTCCTCACCAGCGGCTGGATCGAGCGCGGCGAAACCTCCGGCGATCTGGCCGATCTTTCCGTACAGGCGCAGCTCGGCATGAATCTGACGATGGAAGAGATGGTTGAAAAATACGGCGAGGACAACGCCGAATATCTTTACGAAACGCTTTGTCAGGGAACCCGCAACTACAGCCATTTCGCCTGGATTCCGATGGGCGTCGAACCGCCGGATATGGAACAGAGCGCCCGCAAACAGGCCGACGAGCGCGGCTGGAGTTTTGAAACCGTCCCCGGCGATATGACCCTGATCCGCAAACTGGTCAACGGCGACTGGAACAGCGAGGACTTCCTGACCGTTCCGCCCGGCTGTGCCGTCAAAGCCGCTTATGACGGTTCAATCGTCGTCAGCACTCAACAACCTCAATAAACTTTTTTACTCATGAAAAAACATCCCGCATTCCATCGTACTGAACTGCTGATCGGTGCCGACGCACTCCGGCGGCTGGCGGACACCCGCGTGATTTTGTTCGGCGTTGGCGGCGTCGGCAGCTGGTGCGCCGAAGCGCTGATCCGTTCCGGCGTCGGCCATCTGACTATCGTCGATAACGACGTGATTTGCGTGACCAATATCAACCGGCAGCTACAGGCGACGGCGAAAAACGTCGGACGGTCGAAGGTCGATGCGCTGAAAGAGCGCTTGATGGACATTCATCCCGATGCGGAAGTTGTCGCGTTGCAGAAAGTCTACAATCAGGAGACGCGCGAAGAATTCAATCTGACCGGCTACGATTACGTCATCGACGCCATCGACAGCCTGTCGCACAAAGTTGATCTGATTGCCTCCGCCATGGAATCCGGCGTTACGCTGTTTTCCGCCATGGGCGCCGCCAGCAAACTGGACGCCACAACGATCCGCGTGGATTCCATCTGGAAGTCGCGCGGCTGCCGGCTGGCCCACTTTGTCCGCAAACGGCTGAGGAGCCGCGGCGTAACCGGCGATTGTCTATGCGTCTACTCCGAAGAAATCCTGCCGTCATTTGAAGCCGAAACCGCCTGCGGTTCGGCGCAGTGCTTCTGCCCGAAACAGCTGGACGACGAAGGCAACGAAGTTCCCCGCGATGTCTGGTGCCATCAGAAAGCGCAGATCAACGGCTCAATGGTGCATATCACCGGCGCGTTCGGCTTCAACCTCGCCGGATTGGTCGTGCAGGATGTTGTCCGCAAGACTGCTCTGCCGGAGAGTTAATTTGCCGACTTTGTTTTTACATGGAGGGGCAACGGCCTCGATTTTAATCCTGTGTCCGTCGCGCAACCTCCCTGCGGGAAGGTCGCCCTACAAGCATGTTTGTAGGCCGAGCTTCTTCGGTATTCCGAAGAGCTTGGGTAGTGGCCGCGATTTAAATTAAAATACTTCAGGTCGTCGAGGCCGACGACCCTTTCCAATGATTGGAAAACCGCGCCCACCGTGCGCTGCGACAGAAACTTTTCTGTATTCTGTGGGTAAGCCCGGTGGGCTCGCCGGTTAGAAATCACCCTTCTATTCTATGCTGACCCGGTGGGTGCAGGTGAAGGTGTCACCGGCGGCGAGGTGCAGGATGCCCGGTTTGTTCATGATGTCGCCGTACGGCTGTTCCGGGTCGGCATAACCGTACCACGGTTCAATGCAGACAAACGGCGCGCCGGGTTTGGCCCAGATGCCGAGCTGCGGAAAACCGGGAAACTCGACCGTCAAACGCCGTGAACTCTTGTGCGAGCCGAGCGTGATCTTCTCCGATTTTGCATCCATGAAAATCAGCGCGTCGCGGTCGAACAGCGTTTTGCTGAGCAGAAGAATATTGGTGTCGCCCATAACCGGCGCGGTTTCGTCGGTAAGCAGTCCTTTGCCGCCGAGCAGAACGGTATTCAGCGTTTCCGCTTTTTCAAACTCCAGAAAACACTCATCGACCGGACCGTGCAGGTTGAATGCCGGATGGGCGCCGATCGAGAACGGCATAACTTCCGCGCCGTTATTATGCACCTCATAGCTGATTTCGAGGCTGTTAACGTTCAGGCGGTAAATGATGTTCAAGGCGAATTCAAACGGATAGCTCTTGCGGGTTTCGGCGGTCGGCAGCAGCTGAAAGACAAGACAGCTTTCGCTCTGTTGAACCAGCGAAAATTCCATGTCCCGCGCAAATCCGTGCGGCGGCAGTTCAAAGGTTTTTCCGTTCAGCTCATAGCGTCCGTTGAGCAGTTTTCCAACGATTGGAAAAAGCACCGGCGCGTGGCGGGCCCACAACGCCGGATCGGCCTGCCACATGTATTCGGCACCGCCGGCGTCTTTAATACTGCACAGCTCGGCACCCTGTTCTTTTACGCTTACGGTTATAAACTGGTTGGCAATCGATCTCATAGTCATCTCCTTTTTTAATGCAAATTAATAAATTCGGCGGTCGCTCTTTAGTCTTCTGTAGCCGAGGACGGTGGCCTCGGAAATCGGCGAGCCCACCGGGCTCACCCACAGAATAAACACAAAAGCAGCCATTTATAACAATCTCATTAGTCGTTCCGGGTCACGGTCGTCAGCAAAAGAGACCAGAAACACAGCACGATGTTAAACAGCGGGAACTGCAAGGCCAGCGGCAGGCTGTAAACAATGGCGACCGTCGGAATCCACACGGCCCAGATTGAAATCAGAATGGACGGCAGTTCGACGGTAAAGAGGCTGCGCGAAAAATGCTGCAGGGCGGTTTGAAATGAAAAATTGCAATTCTTCCAGTGCATCGCCATCACGGCAAACGGCGCCGACCAGAGGACGCTGTAACCGAACTGGTCAACCAGCACCTTTTTTACAATGGTGGCGGCATTGACCTGATCGCCGAACATCAGCGCCTGCGCCTTATAGAACAGATCGACCGTCAATCCGTTAACGGCCCAGAACCCGAGCATAAAGAACAGGATGGAGCGGTAGCGTCCGGGAGCGATTCCCTTGCGGGCGGCGAGAAAAATGAACGGAATGAGTCCGCCGAAAACGGCAGCGGTCAGCATCGGGAAAAAGATTCCCATTCCCTGCCGGAGTTCCGGAATTTTCAGCAAAATCTGCCGGGTCGGTGCATGGAAATAATAAAGCAGAACCAGCGCCAGCGCGAACCCTTGCAGCAAAAGCCCCGGCCCGGCATTTTTCTTCGCGGCGTCCAACCCTTTTCTAAAAATGATATGCATAAGGCGCGGGTTGTAATCTACGGAGAAGCCCGTGACGATCAAAAAGCGTACAGCAACGCAAAGTTCCGTATTGTACTCAATGTGGGGCAGACACTCCTGTCTGCCCATTTGCGCAGACAAGAGTGTCTACGCCACATGGATATAAACCAACAGCAAGCCTGATATTATTTCCGCTTGCGGCGTTTATGCTGTTTCGGGCCGTGCGGACGGTTTCCGGTGAGCGTGACCTGCTGCTTTTTCTGTTTGCTGCGCGGCGGTCCGGCTTTTTTCTTGCCCGGCATGAACTTCGACGCGTCTTTCTGGCCGGCAATCTGGAAGTCGATGAATTTGCGGGCGAGATCGACTTTGACCAGATCGACCTCAACGAGGTCGCCGATTTTAAACATCTTCCGGGTACGCTGGCCGATGGCGCGGGTATTGGCGGAGTTGACTTCGTACCGGTCGTCGGTGATCGAGGCAAACGGAACCAGTCCGCGCTGGATGGTGTCGGTGAGTTCGACGATGAGTCCTTTGTTGAGAATCCGGATGATGCATCCGGCGTACGGGCCGGTTTTGCCTTTGTAGAGCAGCGTGTTGTAGTACTCGACGCGCCGCAGCTCGATGCTTTCTTTTTCGGCCTGATCGGCTTCGGTCTCGGTGCGGGTACACTGCGCGGCGATCGCTTCGATGTCTTTGGTGCGGTACGGCGAACTCTTCTTCTCTTCCAGCGCGGTGAGCAGCCGGTGGATGACGAGGTCGGGGTAGCGCCGGATCGGCGACGTGAAGTGAACGTAATCTTCGAAGGCGAGGCCGAAATGGCCTTTCGGCTCGGCAGAATAACCGGCGCGCTTGAGGTTGCGCAGTACGGCGAGGCTGCCGGTGTATTCCAGCGGCGTTCCTTCGATCTTTTCCATGATGACGTTGATGTCGCTGCGCGTCAGCGGCAAGGCATTGATGCCGAGCGCCTGAAGTTCCGCGCCCATCTGCGCCCACTGCTCTTCATCCGGTTCTTCGTGGATGCGGTGAATCGCGGGCCATTCGGCGTTTTTAAGTTTGCGCGCAACGGCGATGTTGGCGAGCAGCATGCATTCTTCGATGAGCTGGTACGCTTCTTTGGCTTCGCCTTTTTTGATTGAGGCGACTTTACCGTCTTTATCCAGCAGGCACTTGATCTGCGGCGTATTGATTTCCAGCGAGCCTTCAGCGATGCGCCGGGCGCGGGTGGCGCGGGCCAGCGGACGGAGCGCGCCGATCGCGGCGGCGACGTTAACCGGAATCGCCGGATCCGGCGTTCCGTCGAACAGCGCCTGAACCTGTTCGTAGGTGAGCCGCGCATCGGAATGAATAATGGAACGGCAGGTTTCGGCGCTGACCATTGCGCCGGTTTCATCGAGCAGTATTTCGACGGTATGCGCGAGGCGGTCGACATGCGGGTTCAAACTGCAAATGCGCGTCGTGAGTTCGGTCGGCAGCATCATGACGACGCGGTCGACCAGATAAATGCTGTTGCCGCGGTGCAGCGCTTCGACGTCGATCACGGAATTGCGCGGCACGAAATGGGCGACGTCGGCGATATGCACGGAGAGCTTCCAGCCATTGGAAACTTTTTCGAGCGAAATGGCGTCGTCGAAATCTCGGGCGGTTTCGGGGTCGATGGTGAAAGTGAGCCGCTTGCGCAGATCGGTCCGGTTTTTGTAATCCTCCGGGCGCAGTTCGTGCGGCATCTGCGCGGCCTCGGCGAGCACTTCCTCCGAGAAATTCTGCTGGAAGCCGTGCGAGCGCAGAATGCACTGCATCTGAACGTTCGGGTCGTCACGGTGGCCGAGGTCTTCAATAACCACGCCGGAAAGCGGCTTGAAAGGATCAGTCCATGGATCAAGGTGTATGACAACTTTGTGGTCGGCGGGCGTCTGTTCGAGACCGCTTTCCCATTCGGCGACGCGGATGTCGCGATTAATGCGCAGGTTGTCGGCCGTAACAAAGGCGTAATACGGACTGCGGCGAAGCAGCCCGACGATTTCGGTACTCTTGCGTTCGAGCACTTCAATGACGCGCCCTTCCCGGTTTCCGAACCGCGGAGCGCTGCCGCCGCCGCGCCCGCCGCGTCGTTCCGGCGCGGACTTCGGAAAGAGTTCGATGGATACGCGGTCTTCGTGGAGCGCGCATTTCAAGTCGTCCTGAGCGATATAGATTTCTTCTCCGCCGTTGTCGGGAGCGAAAAGGCCGAAGCCTTTTTCCATCACCCGCACCGTGCCGGTCACCGTCTGTCCTGAACCGGTGCCTGCCGGAGCCCAGCGGTTTTTACGCAGACAAACCACCTTGCCCTGTTTTTCCAAATTGATCAGCGCCTGGCGCAGTTTATTGCGTTCGGTGCTGTGGATGCGCATGGCTTTGGCCAGATCAGGGCGGGTAAGCGGCTGATATTTTGATTTGCTCAGGTGGTCAAGAATGCGCTGTTCGAGTGTTGGATTGGTCATGCGGGAAGCTTACCCATTATTTTTCCGCGGGCAACCGCAATAATCTGTGCTTCCGGGTTCAGGAATTGACGGACAGGAGAATGCAAATTAAGCTCTTTGTCGAAATGAAACGTCGTTATTGAAAGGGAATCGTCGTATGAAAACTGAACTCGTCCAGACCTTGACCGGCAACTTTGAAGCCTGCGCTCAGCAGACCGAGGGAGGTATTGAATACTGGCTGGCCCGCGATCTCCAGCAGCTTTTGGGCTACAGCGAATGGCGGAATTTCAGTACCGCCATTTCCAAGGCCAAAACCGCCTGTGAGATCTCCGGCCATCCTGTTGCAGACCATTTTGTTGGCGTCAACAAAATGGTTGATCTTGGATCGGGCAGTCAACGTGAGATCGAGGACATCATGCTCACCCGCTATGCCTGCTACCTGATTGCTCAGAACGGCGACCCGAAAAAGCCGGAAATTGCCTTCGCGCAGACCTATTTTGCTATCCAAACCCGCCGGGCTGAAATTATTGAACAGCGGTTGCTGGAAGCTGAACGCGTACTGGCCCGCCGGAAACTCACCGCCACGGAAAAAGAACTTTCACAGGTTATCTATGAACAAACCGGCGGCAATCAGGATTTCGCTTTTATTCGCAGCAAAGGCGATCAGGCTCTATTTGGAAAAAGTACGCAGATGATGAAAGCGCAGTGGAAAGTGCCGGACAGCCGTCCGTTAGCCGATTTTGCCCCAACCATCATTCTTAAAGCCAAAGATTTTGCCGCCGAAATCACCATCTTCAACACCCGTGAACACGGCATGAAAAGCGAAACGGCGATCTCAAACGAACATATCACCAACAATCAGGCCGTCCGCAAAACTCTGCTCGAACGGGGTATCCGTCCGGAAACACTGCCCGCAGCCGAGGATGTGAAAAAAGTTGAACGCCGCATCGTCTCGGAAGAAAAGAGCGCCCTCAAAAAACCGGACGGGCTGAGAAAATCCTGTAAGGATTGAAGAAAAACGTCTGGCATTTCGGCATATTCTGATAGTTCGAGAATGCGCTGTTCAAGTGTTGAATTGGTCATGCGGGCAACCGCAACCCTGCTTCCCCATCGACTTTGCTCAGGGCAGGCAAGGTTTGGAAATTTTTACCACGGAATACACTGAACACACGGAAAGTTTTGACCGCCAAGACACGAAGATCGCGAAGGGGTCATGAATTGACGGGTAACTGGAAGGCAAAAGGCGACCTGCCGCAGGTCATTGGTGACGTCGAAAAATTTATCTTGCAGGCTTCCGAAGCTGAATATTCGGAGATGAAACAGCTTGCTCGGGCCAACCTTGGCACAATGAAGGGCGAACTCAAAGAGTCAGAAAATCAACCTCGGACGATTACAGAAAGTTGAATTACGGGACGTGTGAAAGTCAGGGGCGCAGTCCTGCGCCGAGGTTGGCCCGATAATCTGACGGTCCGGGCTCCAATGTTTGGAACCCATTTGCGACAATCCTTCACCCGCCTGCAACGCTATAGTGCTGCGGGCAGGTCTGCGGTTGAAATTTGATCTGCCTGATGGACTGTGCCAATATTTCCGGCATGAAGAGTTTTGCGATAATCGGAACGGGAGCAGTCGGCGGGTATTACGGCGGGCTGCTGCAGAAGGCCGGGCTGGATGTCCATTTTCTGCTGCACAGCGACTATGACTTTGTGAAGCAGAACGGTCTGACCGTTGAGTCGGTGAACGGCGATTTCCGGCTGCCGCAGGTGAAGGCCTATAACGATCCGAAGCAGATGCCCCGTTGCGATGCGGTGATTGTTTCCCTCAAAACCACCGCCAACCGGATTCTGAAAGATGTTCTGCCGCATGTGATCAAAGAGGACGGCGTCGTGCTGACGCTTCAGAACGGACTCGGCTCTGAAGAGGAAATTGCTTCCATCACCGGGCCGGAACGGGTGATCGGCGGGCTGTCGTTTCTTTGCTCCAACAAGGTCGGGCCGGGGCATATCTGCCATGTCGATTACGGACTGATTACGCTGGGCGAATACCGCGCCGACGGAAAACCTGGCGGCATTACGCCGCGCCTCGAACAGCTCGGCGCGACGATGCGGTCGGCAGGCATGGAGATTCAGTTGATCGAAGACCTGTCGCTGGCGCGCTGGAAAAAGCTGGTCTGGAATATTCCGTTCAACGGGCTGACGGTGGTGAAGAATTGTCTGACCGATGAGCTGGTGAAGAATCCGGAAAACCGCGCCCTCTGCCGGACGCTGATGGATGAAGTCGCCGCCGCGGCCGCCGTCTGCGCTCATCCGATCGAGCCGGAGTTCATCGACAAAATGATGACGCATACGGAGAAGATGACGCCGTACGCGCCGAGCATGAAGCTGGATTTTGATCGCGGGAATCCGATGGAGATCGAGAGCATTTACGGCAATCCGGTTCGCGCCGCCAAGGCCGCCGGAATTTCCATGCCCGAAACCGAAAAACTTTACCGGCAGCTGCTACAGGTGGAACGCGATCTCCGAGCGCGTTAAACGTGCCCGGAGGTCACGCTCCACCTTTATAGAGCTTTTCAATATATTGCTTCGCGCTGTCGCTCCAGAGGAAGCGCGCGGCGGAGGCGGTCTGGCAGACGGCTTGCCACTTTTCCGGTTCGGTTGTGCGCAGGTGCAGCGCTTCTTTGAGCGCGGCGGCCATGTTGTCGACCTGCTCGTGAAGCGTTGCGCCTTCGAAGCCGAAGCCGTTGATGCCCGGCTGAACGGTGTCGCGCAGTCCGCCGGTACGGTGGACAAGGCAGGGCTGGCCGTCACGCATGGCGAGCATCTGACCGATGCCGCACGGCTCGAAGGAGCTGGGCATGAGGAAAAGGTCGCCGGAAGCGTACAGGGCTTCTGCCGTTTTATTGGAATAGCTGTTGAGGAAAATAAAGTTGCTGTGCAGCGCGGCGGTTTCGGTGAGGAAAGCCTCGGTTTCACGGTCGCCGGTGCCGAGCAGAATGTAGAGTCCTTTCGGCCCGATGGCTTTGAGGATTTTTTCGAGACCGGAAACGCCGTCGGTGCCGGGCGCTTTGATCAGCAGCATTTTCTGGTCGACAACGCGGCTGATGCTGGTGGCGATGAAAGCGGGCTTACTTCGTGCGGCTTCCAATTTTTCCAATCGTTGGAAGGCGACGAAATCGGCGAAGGAAAGATCGGAACGGCGCGCCGCCCAGCGGGCGTTTTCGGTCTTCATCAGATGGATGAGTTCGCTTACGCTGCGCCTTACCGGACGGATGTCCGGATATTCACATCCGTTGAGAATTCCGTGCATACGGCCTTCCGCCATCGCACGCTGCAAGTCGCCGTCGAGTCCTTCGCCGCCGAAAAACTGCGGCGGGCGGCTGGGTTCGAGGATTTCATGCGCGTAGGTCGGTGAAACGGTATGAACGGTGTCGGCCAGCCGGATACCAATGGCCATCGGGTTGATGCAATCGATCCAGCGCGGATCACGCAGTTCGCCGGGAATTTCTGCGCCGAAGGAAATATCGGGGTACCAGCTTTCGAGCGAAGAACGGTCGCCGCTGAGCGGGCGGACGCCCTGCAAGGCCAGATTATGAATGGTGTAAACCGTGCGGAGTGTTTTCAGCGCCGCGCAGGACGGATCGTATTTACGCAGGAGCAGCAGAAAAGCGGCGTGCCAGTCGTGCAGGTGCAATACATCGAGCGAACCGAAGAGGTTTTCTTTGACAGCGGCGGCAACGGCGGCGCAGAAACAGGCAAATTTGGTGGCGTCGGTGGCGAAGGGACGCCCGGCCGGGTCGTTGCTGTAAATGTCGTACAGTTCTTTTTCGGCGTTGTAGTGCAGGAAGGCCGGATGGTCGATGACGTAGTGCACGGAACGCCCGGCGGCGGCAGTACGAGGCCGGACGCGGTAAAGGGAGGCCTGACTCAAATGACCGGCAAAGGAGAAGTTGATGACGGCCACACGGGTGGAACCGTCGAGTTCGTGCAGGAAGCCGTAAGAAGGAGTAACAATGGAGGTGCGGCAGCCCTGATCGGCCAGCGCCGCCGGAATATCGCGGATCACATCACCGATTCCCCCGACCTTACAACGTGCAATGCCGTCATTTTCGGCGGCGACCATTAAAATATTCAGCGGATTATTCATAGTGGGTGACGGTATCAGAGGGTTCAATCGGCGAGAAGAAGCTTTTTCTGTTTCAAAAATCAGCCGGTATTTCCGGTTCGTCTAAAAACTACTGTAAAAATCAGTGTGTTTTGGCGTTCGGTTGAAAATATCTTCAAAAATACACCTTAATATTGTGTGAAAAATCAGACTATTGTCTTGTGGTATCAAAAATCAGTGGTAATTTCTGTGAAGATTTTCGGCGTAAGTTTGTTTTAAGGAGAAAACGATGGATAAAACAGTAATGGATGGCGGGCAGGCGCTGATCAAGTGTCTGGAGGCGGAAGGAGTCGAATATATCTTCGGGTATTCCGGCGGCTCGGTTATTCCGATCTTTGACGCCATGATCACCACGCCCAGCAACATTAAGTTTGTTCTGGTCCGCCACGAACAAGGTGCCGCCCACATGGCTGACGGCTACGCCCGCGCCACCGGCAAGCCTGCTGTTACGCTCGTCACCAGCGGCCCCGGCGCCACCAATGTCATCACCGGCATCATGACGGCTCAAATGGATTCTGTCCCGATGGTTGTACTGACCGGACAGTCCGTTTCGTGGATGATCGGCAAAGACGCTTTTCAGGAAGCGGATATCTTCGGTATGACCATGCCGGTGGTTAAACACAGCTACCTGCTCAAATCGACCAACGATATTCCGCGCACGGTCCGTGAAGCATTTCACATCGCTACCACCGGACGTCCCGGCCCGGTTCTCATCGATATTCCCAAGGACATGAGCGCCGGTTCGTTCACCGGCGATTTGCACGCCGAAATGGATATTCCCGGCTACAAGCCGCATTCCGGAGAAATGGATGTCGCCACGGTCAAAGAAATCGCCGAAGCCATTAACAAATCGCAACGGCCTGTTATTCTGGCCGGGCATGGCGTTCTGATTTCCGAAGCTCAGGACGTTCTGCGCGCGCTGGCCGAAAAAATGAACGCGCCCGTCACTACGACTTTGCTTGGCAAAGGTGCTTTTCCGGAAACGCATAAACTGTCGCTCGGCTGGCTTGGTATGCACGGCACGGCCTACGCCAATAAAGCCATGTGCGAATGCGACCTGCTGCTGAATATCGGTTCGCGCTTCGACGACCGCATCATCGGCGATCCGAAATTTTTCTGTAAAGAAGCCACGGTCATTCATGTGGATATTGATCCGGCGGAAATCGGCAAAATGATCCGTCCGCAATACCACTGCATCGCCGATGCAAAACTCTTCATTGAAGAACTGAGCAAGCATGTCGGCAAACTGAACACCGGCGAGTGGCTGAAAACGCTCGACGGCTGGAAGCAGAAATACCCGCTTAAATTCAAGCGGCAGGGCAACCTGAAAATGCAGCACGTCATCGACGAGTTCTACAAACTGTCCAACGGCAAAGCCGTCGTTGTCACCGACGTCGGCCAGCACCAGATGTGGGCGGCGCAGTTCTACAAAACCGATGCACCGAACAATTTTATCAGCTCCGGCGGCGCGGGCACCATGGGCTTCGGCGTTCCGGCGGCGATCGGTGCGCAGTTCGGCCGTCCGAAAGACACCGTTATCGCTTTCTGCGGCGACGGCGGCTTCCAGATGACGGAATTTGAACTGGCCACGGCTGCGCTCTACAAACTGCCGATCAAGTTTGTCGTTCTGAACAACCACTACCTCGGCATGGTTCGTCAGTGGCAGGAACTTTTCTACGAGGATCGCACCAGCGGCGTTGACCTCGAAGGCAACCCCGACTTCGTCAAACTGGCCGATGCCTACGGCATCAAAGGCTTCAACCTGCGCCGCCCCGGCGACGTCAAACGCATCGTCAAAGCCGCGCTGGCTTATAACGCCGGGCCGTGCCTCATCAACTGCGAAGTCGAGAAAACCGACAACGTTTTCCCGATGATTCCCGCCGGAAAACGTATCGAAGCCATGATCATTGAAGCGCCGAAAGCCGGCGGCAAGAAACTCGAAAAACCGACCGGATCGACGTAGCGGCGGGCTTTATGTCCGCCTGTGTCTGCCCCAATTTACAGGAGAAAATCATGATTAATAACAAACCGATTCATACGTTGAGCGTTTACGTCACCAACAAGCCCGGCGTTCTGGCCCGCATTGCGCAGACCTTCTCGCGGCGCGGCTACAATATCGAGTCGCTCGTTGTTTCGCCCGCCATGGACGGCCATTTTTCGCGCATGACCATCGGCGTCAGCGGCGACGCCGACGGACTAGACCAGATCATCCGGCAGGTCAGCAAGCTGATCGACGTTCTGCACTGCACCGACCACACCTTCGATGATGCCGTCGTTAAAGAAATGGGACTGATCAAAATCGCCGTCGGCGCGGAAGGCCGCGGCGAAGCGCTGCAGATTGCCGAGCACTTCGGCTGCAAGACCGTCGACCTCACCGAAGAATCAATGATTCTGCAGGCCGTCGGCGACCCGGCCAAGATCGACGCGCTGGTTGAGATGATCGAAAAATTCAAAATCATCGAACTCGTCCGCACCGGCAAGGTTCTGCTGTCCCGCGGCGCGCAGACGACCTGAACGGCGTGGCGGATCCTCGCCGGAATTTCAGGTTTTCCGCCTCCTGCGGATCTGCCGAAGGCATGACAAGTTTCACATTTCAGGTTTCAATGAAAACACTCCTGATAACTCCGCCGCTGTTGCAGCCGAATACGCCGTATGCCGCCACGCCGATCCTTACGGCGTGGCTCCGTTCGCGCGGGCAGGAAGCCGTACAGGCCGACCTTTCGCTCGAACTGCTTCTGAAGCTTTTTTCCGCCGACAGTCTCGCTCATCTGAATCTCAAGAAGGCGTACGCTGCTGTCATCGGCGACGTGATGGAATTTTTGCAGGATAAAAATCCAGCGTTAGCAAAACGGTTTGCCAAACGCGGTGCGCTTCCCGAAGGAATACACCTCGCCCGCGCCTACGAACAGGAAGAACAGTTCGGCTGGGATTTCCGCGGACTCGACCGGCATGACCGCGCCCGCCACTTGTGCAGCCTGTTCCTCGACGATATCGCCGAAGCCGCCGCCCTGCTCGACCCGCACTTCGGCTTTTCCCGTTACGCCGAGCACCTCGCCACATCGCTTCCAAATTTTGGAAAAATTCAACAAGCTCTCAAGGCCAAGGCCGGCGGGACGCCGGCGATACGTACCGCCGGCGTCCCGCCGGCCTTGCTTTTTATCCAATGGCTGGAAGAACTGACTGACGAACAAATTGAAAAACACAATCCACAGCTGGTCGCGATTACCGTGCCGTTTCCCGGCTGCCTGTTCGGCGCACTCAGCATCGCCGGCCGCATCAAACAGACTCATCCGGAAATCCGCATCGTACTCGGCGGCGGCTATCCGAACACCGAACTGCGCGAGCTGACCGATCCCGCCGTTTTCGACTACGTCGATTTCATCACGCTCGACAGCGGCATGCTTCCGCTGTTGCGGATTGCTGAAGGCGCGGAGCCGGAAAAGTATGTGCGTACGTTTGTTCGTGAGAACGGAGCCGTTCGTTTTTATGACAGCGGCGAACCGCCGGTGGCGCACGACACCCTTCCGCCGCCGGTTTACGACGGACTGCCGCTCGACCGCTATTTCGGTTTGTTCGAAGTGCTCAATCCCGTCACACGGCTCTGGTCGGACGGACGCTGGAACAAGCTGGTGCTGGCGCACGGCTGCTGCTGGAGCCGCTGCGCTTTCTGCGACACATCCATCGACTACATCTGCCGCTACGATCCGGCGCGCCCGTCCACCGTCTGCGACTGGATGGAGTCGGTCATCGTCGCGACCGGCGTTAACGGGTTCCATTTTGTCGATGAAGCGCTGCCGCCCGCCCTGCTCGACGGACTGTGCAATGAAATTTTGCGCCGCGGACTTAACGTCGAATGGTGGGGCAATATCCGCTTTGAAAAACGGCTGTCGCAAGAACTCATCGGAAAAATGGCTGCCGCCGGTTGCATCGCCGTCACCGGCGGGCTTGAAACCTGCTGTGACCGTACGCTCAAGCAGATGAACAAAGGCATCACTGTCGCCGGTGCGGAAGAAGTGCTGACGAATCTGGCTGACGCAGGCATCATGACACACGCCTACCTGATGTACGGCTTTCCGACCCAGACGCTGGACGAAACCTTCCAGGGATTGGAAACGGTACGGCGTCTGATGGAAGACGGCATTTTGCATTCGGCCTACTGGCACCGCTTCGCGCTGACGGCGCACAGCGAAATCGCCCGGGAACCGGAACGGTTTGGAATCACGCTTCTGCCGGAAACTTCCGGCGGATTCGCCCGCAACGAAATCCCGTTCGGCGGACAGTTCGATTACGACCTCGCCGCCGTCGGCGAAGCGCTCCGCGCCGCCACCTACAACTACCAGCACGGCACCGGCTTCGATGTTCCGGTTATGGATTGGCTGGGGTGAGGAGATTTTTTAATGCAGGTGGAGCGGGCCGTCCCGGCACGCTTCTTATTTAAAACGCGCCGGGACGGCATGTTCCACCTTTCATCTGTAGGCCGGATGCCCTCATCCGGCGCAAACGCCCGCTGAGGGCAGCGGGTCTGCAAACTTCGGTTCACATTGCTGGAATTCACAAGGCAACCGGGACGGTTGCGATACGTACCGCCTGCCGCCAGAGCAACTTGAAAGAATTTCATCTGCGTTCTTTGCGGCTCTGCGAGAAAAATTCCCAGATCACGCGCTGCGCAAGGCCGTGGAGGAAGTGTCTTCGCGGAATTTTGATTCCGGCACCGCTTCAAAAAGATCCTCGAACCCTTTCGGCAGGCCGATATTTTCCAAGGTCTGGAAAATGCCGCCGTACTGACGTCCCGCGACCAGAAAACGGGTTTCCAAGGTCTGGAACTTTTTCCACTCTTCGGATGAGTAGTCTTTGATAAACCGGATGGCGGTATCAAAACCGACCGCAAAGGTGGTCTTCGGGAAAAGCGCCGCTTTCTGAATAAAGCGCGGCGTGTGAGTCAGCGCCACCGGAACGTCTTTGATCGCGGCGGTGCGGCGCAGCGCATCGGCCTCTTCAATCGCCGGTTTATCGACATTGGCGCAGGAAAGTTCAAAGACACCGCACAGGCCTGTCATTTCCTCCGCGACTTTCAGCAGATTACGGTGTCCGTGATGAACCGGATTAAACGAGCCGGGAAGCATCAGTCCGCGCTCCGCGCCGGTCGCCTGAGCGATCAGAATAAGAAGCCGGTCACTCAAAAGTTTTTCCTGTTCCTCGCGGGAGGTTTTGGAAAGGTAGAGCGCGAAAACTTTTTCGGCGTCGGCGGTTTTAATGCAGATGAACGCGCGGTCTTCGCCACGCCGCTCGCGATCCGTTTGCAGCGCAGCCGTGCAAGCCACCCCCATAAAGCAGGACGGGCTTCCAGCCTGTCCAGACAGGCAGGATGCCTGTCCTACATTTTCAATGGCTTTTTTTGCGAGCGCACGGGCGGTTTCGACGGAGACCGATTGTGCGGGGACTTCGCCGAGAAAGCGTTCTAGCGCTTCCGGCGAGTACGGCACATGCGCTTCGATCACGAAGCGCGACGCGCCGGGCTTGGTGAGTAAAGCATTGAGCGCACTTGATCCGCCGCCGGTGGTGACGAGCACCGCACGAAAGCCGGAGTTCAAGATACGCTCTATGCGTTCCGGGTTCACTTAATCACGGTGACTTCTTTGATGGTGATCGTTTCTTTGGGCACATCGCCCGAACCGGTCGGAACAGCACGAATGGCATCAACGACATCCATACCTTCGACGACTTTACCGAAGACGCAATAGCCCCAGCCCTGCTGAGTCGGCGATTTGAAGTCGAGGAAACCGTTGTCGACGACGTTGATAAAGAACTGCGCGCCGCCGCTGTGCGGATCGGAGGTGCGGGCCATGGCGATGGTGCCGCGCGTATTTTTGAGTCCGTTGTTGGCTTCGTTTTCGACCGTCCACGGCGCTTTTTTCTGATTCATGTCCGCCGTCATGCCGCCGCCTTGAACCATGAAGTTGCTGATGACGCGGTGGAAGATCGTGCCGGTGTAGTGGCCGCTTTCAACATATTTGAGGAAGTTGGCGACGGTTTTCGGCGCTTTTTCCGCGTCGAGTTCGAGTTTAATGTCGCCTTTGGTCGTTTTCATCAGAATCATGGTTTTTTCTCCTGCGTGAAGGTTGGAAGCGCCCAGCAGCAATACAACTGCCAGAGTTTTGAACGGGTTGATTATCCGGTTTTTCATGCGTAAAAACCTATTGGTGTTTGCAGGCAATGTCTATAAAGTTCGTTCTCAATTTACGGAGGGATTCACCTGTGAAAAACGAAGCGTCTGCCATTCTGCTGATCTCCTGCCCCGACCGGCAGGGCATCGTCTGCGCCGTTACCGATTTTCTGATGCGTCATAACGGCAATATTATCGACCTCGAACAGCACACCGACGGCGAAGAACAGGTCTTTTTCATGCGGGTCGAATGGGAGATGGACGGATTCGCCCTCCTCCGCGACCAGATCAGCGAGAAATTCAACCTGATCGCCGCGCGCTTCGAGATGAAGTACGAACTGCACTTCTCCGACTACAAGCCGCGCATCGCCGTCTTCGTTTCCAAATTTTCGCACTGCATGCTCGACCTGCTGGCGCGCCAAAGTTCCGGCGACCTGAATGCGGAAATTCCGCTGATTATCAGCAACCACGCCGACCTCGAACCGATGGCTAAAATGCACGGCATTGATTTCCACTGCATTCCGGTCACGCAGAATGACAAGGCGGCGCAGGAAGCCAAGCAGATGGAGCTGATCAAGCAGTACAACATTGATGTGATTGTACTGGCGCGCTACATGCAGGTTCTTTCCGACAACTTCTGCCGGAACTATCCCAACCGCATCATCAACATTCACCATTCTTTCCTGCCCGCGTTCGTCGGTGCCAAGCCGTATCACTCCGCCCACCAGCGCGGCGTGAAAATTGTCGGCGCCACCAGCCACTATGTCACCGGCGATCTGGACGAAGGTCCGATCATTGAACAGGAAGTCATGCGCGTCACGCACCGGGATTCCGTCGAAAGCCTGATCCGCAAAGGCCGCGACCTCGAAAAACTCGTGCTCGCCCGCGCCGTCTGGGCTCACCTGCAAAACAAAGTGCTGGTCTATAAAAACCGCACCGTGGTCTTCGGCTGATATGACGAAAGCGTACAGACTCCGCCGCCGCCCGTTTGAAACCGCGGGGTTCCGCGCCGCGCTTGCAATCATTCCCCGGCTGCCGCGCCGCGCCGTACTCGGTCTTGCATGGTTCGGCGGAAATATCGGCTTTCTGTTCGACCGGCGCGGACGGCGGATCGGCCTCGCCAACCTCGACGTCGCTTTCGGCAGCACCAAAACACCGGCGGAGAAAAAAGCGATTCTGCGTGCGGCCTGCATTACGATGACCAGAACCTTTATGGATGTCATCTGGTTCGGGAATCATTCGCAGGAGCGCCTGGCAAAATATGTCGAACTGGACGACAGCGTACAGCCCTTCCTTTGCAGTAAAAACCAGATCTGCATCACCGCGCACTTCGGCAATTGGGAAGTCATCGGCCTGATGATGGCGACGCACGGATTCCCGCTACACAGCATCGCCATGCCGGTTAAAAATCCCGCCGTGGATCAGCTGCTGATTGCGCGGCGCGAAGTGACCGGACAGAAAATCATTCCGCGTGAAGGCGCTTTGCGTAAACTGCTCGCCGTGCTCCGCAACAACGGCAAGACCGCCTTTCTGGTCGACCAGAATACCAAAGAAAGCGAAGGCGGCATCTGGGTGAATTATTTCAGCCTGCCGGTACCGGTCACCTCGGCACCGGCCGCGCTGGCGGTCAAAACCGGCAGCGAAATCCTGATCGGCTTCTGCGCCCCGCAACGCGGCGGCCGCTACCGCGTCTACGCCACCGAAACCATCCATCCGCCGGAAATTTCGTCCGAAGAAACCACGCAGGCCCTGACCCAGCAGATTATTTCCGCCATCGAACGGGAAGTCAGCCGGCATCCCGAGCACTGGCTCTGGATGTACAAACGCTGGAAAATAAAAAACCGCTCCGTGAATCCGGAGCGGTATCCCTTCTACGCCAACCGCGATTAAAGCCGTGTGCCGGAGGGAATGACGGTGCCTTTGGGAATGACGATGATGCCGTCGCGAACGACGTAGAGCGGAGTCTGTTCTCCTTCCTGTTTGCCGTCCGGCGAAATGTAAACGCTGTCGCCGATGCGCACGTTTTTATCAATGATGGCGTTCTTGATGTAGCAGTCGCGGCCGATGCCGAGGCGAACCTGCCCGTTGGTGGACGAGGTCTTTTCGTGTTCAAAATAGTCGGCGCCCATGATGACGGAATGCTCAATCACAGTGCCCTCGCCGACGACCGCGCGCAGGCCGATCACGGAACGCAGAATCCGGTGGCCGGAAATGATGCAGCCTTCCGCCAGCAGACAGCGGTTGAGGTCGCAGCAGTTGATCTTGGACGGCGGCAGGTAGCGCATGTGGGTGTAGATCGGCGCGGCGGCATCATAGAAAGTGAATTCCGGAACGAGATCGGTCAGCGCCAGATTGGCGTCATGGAACATGCCGATCGTTCCGATATCTTTCCAGTAGCCTTCGAAGATATGGCTGTAGACTTCTTTTTCCTGAATGGCCGCCGGAATGATGTTTTTCCCGAAGTCCATATGTTCGTTTCCGCACAGCAGTTCCGTCAGCACGGCGGTGTTGAAAATATAAATCCCCATGCTGGCCAGATAGCGCTCGTCCTTGTACATCGGCGCGCGCAAGTCGTTGAGCCGCGGGGTATCGCCCGGTTTTTCAACAAATTCGACGATCTTGTTTTTTGCGTCCACATGCATGATGCCGAGCGCCCCCGCCTCACGGCGCGGCACCGGCTTGGTGCAAATGGTGACATCCGCGCCGCGCGCAATATGTTCTTCGATAACCTTGGAAAAATCCATGCGGTAGAGCTGATCGCCGGAAAGAATGACGACGATATCCGGCTCGCTGGCCATGTAGTGCCGCATCGACTGGCGGACGGCGTCGGCCGTTCCCTGAAACCAGCCGCTGGATGTCGGCGTCTGTTCGGCCGCCAGCATGCGCACATAGCCCGGTGAAAACTGGTCGAAGATGTAGGTGGACTGAATATGCCGGTGGAGCGACATGCTGTTGAACTGCGTGAGCAGGTAGATGGAGCGGATGCCGCTGTTGATGCAGTTGCTGATGGGAATATCCACCAGCCGGTATTTTCCGGCAATCGGCACGGCCGGCTTGGCCCGGTCCGATGTTAGAGGTTGAAGACGCGTACCAGCTCCGCCGCCCAAAATCAGACCGACCGTTTTAATGCCCATACCCGCACTCCTTTTTAAAAACTGACGAACAAAATTTAGCCACTACCTTCGCTCCGCCGCCAGAACAAAATGCAAACGGCGGCGTTTATTCTTCAATCTCAACCGGACATTCCGGCAGCGCGCGCAAAAACAGCCGTCCGTACCACTTGCTGGTCACGCGCGGATCAAGAATCACAATCGTCCCTTCGTCGCTCGCCGTACGGATCAGCCGCCCGGTTCCCTGCCGGAACTTCAGCACCGCCGACGGCAGCGAA
>JBAZTQ010000057.1:0-19592 GCA_041661845.1 Kiritimatiellales bacterium
GGCACCGCCGATGTCGAGCGGCAGATTTTTATCCGCCGGACGTTTCGGGAAGGCGGCCTGATGGCGTGCGCCGACCTCACGGGCGATCCCGTCGAGGCCGATGCCGCCGATCCGCGAGGCGGTGCCGATAAAGTAAGCTTCAATCACTTCACTGTTCAGACCGACAGCTTCAAAAATCTGTGCGCCGCGATAGCTGTGCAGCGTGGAGATGCCCATCTTGGACATTACTTTGAGCAGTCCTTTGTTGATGGCTTTAACAAAATTTTTGGCGGCGTATTTCCACTCAATACCGGTGAGCAGCTCCTGCTTGATCATGTCGTCCATGATCTGACCGACCATGTAAGGATTGACAGCCCCGGCACCGTAGCCGATCAGCAGGGCGAAATGATGCACTTCGCGCGGCTCGCCGCTTTCGATAATCAGTCCGCAACGGGTGCGCTGGAGCTTGCGGATCAGGTGGTGGTGTACGGCGGCGGTCGCCAGCAGCGCCGGAATCGGCGCGTTTTCCCGGTCGGCCTGACGGTCGGAAAGAATCAGCAGGGTGTAGCCCTTTTCAATGGCCTGCGAAGCATCGGCGCAAAGTTTTTCAAGCGCGGCGCGTATTCCTTCGCCGCCTCCGGAAACCTTGTAGAGCATCGGCAGGGTAATGGATTTCAGGTTTCCGTGGTTCAGTTTGCGGATGCGGGCCAGTTCATCATTAGTCAGAACCGGCTGATCCAGTTTGAGCTGGCTGCAATGCTTCGGCGTTTCCGCGAAAAGATCCTGTTCCGCACCGATGTTGGTGACGAGCGAGGTGACCAACTCTTCACGGATGGCGTCCAGCGGCGGATTGGTGACCTGAGCAAAGAGCTGCTTGAAGTAGTTGTAAAGGAGCTGGGGCTTTTCGGCGAGCACGGCCAGCGGCGTGTCGATGCCCATGGAGCCGCTCGGCTCGGCACCTTCTTTGGCCATCGGCGCAAGAATCTGGTTCAGGTCTTCCATCGTGTAGCCGAACATGCGCTCGCGCTGCAGCAGAGTTTCCGGATCGCATCCGGACGCATCTTCCGGCGGCAGACCGGAAAGAGGAATCAGGTTTTCTTTCAGCCATGTGTCGTACGGCTGGGCTGAAGCGATTTCATGTTTAATCTCTTCGTCAGGGATAATGCGGCCCCTTTCCATATCCACGAGGAACATGCGGCCCGGCTCAAGACGGCCTTTGCGTTCTACGTTGGCGGGGTCGATATCCATGATGCCGGTTTCGGATCCCATGATGACGTAGCCGTCTTTGGTGACGATGTAGCGCGACGGGCGCAGACCGTTGCGGTCAAGAATCGCGCCGAGGCAGGTGCCGTCGGTAAAGGGAATGGAGGCGGGACCGTCCCACGGCTCCATCAGGCAGGAGTGGTATTCGTAGAACGCTTTTTTCTCGGCGCTCATCGTCTTGTGATTCTGCCACGCTTCGGGAATGAGCATGCTCATGATGTGCGGCAGCGACCTTCCGCCGTGGTAAAGCAGTTCGACGGCCTGGTCGAGCGAGGCCGAGTCGGAAAGACCCGGCTGGATGATCGGGAAAAGGCGGTCGATGTTTTCGCCGAAGAGCCGCGATTTTAGAAGACCCTGACGGGCGTTCATCCAGTTGAAGTTGCCGCGCAGCGTATTGATTTCACCGTTGTGGCAAAGCACATGGAACGGCTGAGCGAGTTTCCACGCCGGGAAGGTGTTGGTGCTGTAGCGCTGGTGCACGAGAGCCAGTGCGCTGGTGAAATCGTTGTCGAGCAGGTCGGGATAATAGAATTCCATCTGCTCGGGAAGGAGCAGTCCCTTATAGATGATAATCCGGCAGGTGAGCGTCGGGATGTAAAAATCACCTTTGTCTTTAAGGGCGGAGTGGAAAATCCGGTTTTCGGCGACCTTGCGGATGATGTAGAGCATGCGGTCGAAAGTGCGGGGGTCGGTAACGCCTTTGCCGCGGCCAATGAACACCTGCATGATGTACGGTTCGGAAGTGCGGGCGGTTTCGCCGATCAGCCGGTTGCAGGTCGGAACCCGGCGCCAGCCGAGCAGTTTCTGTCCTTCCTCTTTGATCGCTTGTTCAAGCATTTCGATACAGATTTTGCGCTGGGCTTCGTCCTGCGGCAGGAAAACCAGCCCGGTGCCGTATTCCTGTTCGGCGGGAAGGGCGATGTTGAGTTTTTCGCATTCCTTTTTATAGAAAGCATGGGGGATCTGGAGGAGAATGCCGGCACCGTCGCCGGTCAGAGGATCGCAGCCGCAGGCTCCGCGATGGGTAAGGCGCACCAGAATCTCAAGCGCATGATGAATGATGTCATGCGATTTTTTCCCATGCAGGTTGCAAATAAAGCCGACCCCGCAGGCGTCATGTTCATTTTCCGGATGGTACAGACCTTGCGGTGCCGGGAATTTGTTCTGAAAAAGTTCTTTTTTATTCATTTCGAAAACCTCACTGGATCAAGTGTGCGGATAGTACGCTTTATCAGCAGATAGTCAACCCGGCAGAAATACAAAACGGCACACTTGTGTCGCTGGAGTATGGCGTATTACATATTTGTGTGGCGGTTATAATCTACGCACAATAAAGCGGTTTTTAAATTGGGAAAGTTGCTGAGGACGGAAAGTCGATTGGAAAGCAGGGTGGTATAATATCGGCAGATTTTTCTGGAAATCAGTTACATTATTGTTTATACAGAACATGCAAAATACAAATTAGGAACCGATTATGCCGACTTCATCTGACTACGCCGGGCAAAGCGAAAAGGAATTGGCGATCCTTTATCAGATCTCTCAAGCGGCGGCGACGCATCCGCACACGGTCTCCGAGCTGCTGATCGAAGTCCTCGACATCATGGAAACCGAGCTCAGCGTCTCCCGCGGGACTTTTACATTGCGCAAGCCCGACACCGAAATATTTGTTATCGAAGCTTCGCGCGGGCTGACTGCCGAAGAGAAAAAACGCGGGCAGTATAAGCTCGGCGAGGGGATTACCGGACGCGTGGCGCAGACCGGGCAGTCGGCACTTATTCCGGATATCACCAAAGACCCGCGTTTTCTGAATCTCACGAAATCGCGCACCGGCAACCAAACCGCCTTTATCTGTGTACCGGTTATTTACCGGAAAGCGGTAATCGGCACCATGAGTATCGATCTTTCCATCACCGCAGACGTTGAAGCGCTTCGCCGCTATCAGCGGTTTCTTGAACTGGTCGCCAATATTCTTGCCGAAGCCGTTGCCAGCATCCGGGAGGAGCTGGAGGAGCGCGAAGGGCTTATTTCTGAGAACGAGCGGCTGCGCCGGCAGCTCGGCGACCGCTACCGGATGCATAATATCATCGGCAATTGCAGTGCCATGCGCTCCGTTTACGAACAGATCGTTCAGGTGTCCAACAGCACCGCCACCGTGCTCATTCGCGGAGAAAGCGGAACAGGCAAAGAACTGGTCGCCCGTGCCGTGCATTACGGCAGCGAACGCCGCAACAACGCCTTTATCAGCGTAAACTGCGCAGCACTGCCGGAAAACCTGATTGAAAGCGAACTTTTCGGCCACGAAAAGGGAGCTTTTACCGGAGCTACCCAGCAGCGGAAAGGCCGTTTTGAACTGGCCAACGGCGGAACCATCTTTCTTGATGAAATCGGCGACATTTCACCTTCCGTGCAGGTGCGGCTGTTGCGGGTTTTGCAGGAAAGAACCTTTGAGCGCGTCGGCAGCTCCGAGAGCGTTTCGGTCAATGTGCGGGTACTGGCCGCCACCAGCCGCAATCTGGAAAAAGAAATAGCTGAAGCGGCGTTTCGTGAAGACCTTTACTATCGTCTCAATGTTTTCCCGATCATCCTGCCGCCGTTACGTGAACGCCGCAGCGACATCATGCTGCTGGCCGATCACTTCCTGCAGAAATACGGCGAAATGTACGGTAAAAACATCAAGCGCATTTCAACCTCCGCGATCAACATGATGATGGCCTATCACTGGCCGGGGAACGTCCGCGAACTTGAAAATTGCCTGGAGCGCGCGGTGCTGACGGCCTCCGATGAAGTGATCCACGGCTACAATCTGCCGCCGTCGCTTCAGACCAGCGATGAGACGCACACGTCTATTTTCCCGAAGGACGGTGCCGACCTGAAGACCATGATTGAGAGTTATGAAAAGGAAATTATTATCGACGCACTGAAAAAGCATCGCGGTAATGCTGCGGCTACCGCCCGCTATCTCAGCACCACCCAGCGCATCATAAACTACCGCATTCAGAAACTGGGCGTTAACCCCGACGACTATAAATAATCATTTCTGCGGGTCAGATCCGGTTTTTTCATCCGGATCGGCGGGTTCGGCCTTCTTTTCGATTTTCTTTTCGGGGGTGCTTTCGGTCTGACCGCGTTTGAACTCGTTCAGGCTTTTGCCGAGCGAGCGGGCCAGTTCCGGCAGTTTTTTGCTGCCGAACAGCAGCAGGATGACAAAGACGATCAACAGAATTTCCGGGGCTCCGATATTCATTTTCCGCTTCCTTCCCTTTCTTTACCGCCCTTCCGGTCACGGATGAGCAGAATCAAGATGCACAGTTCATACAATATGTAGAGCGGAATGGCCATTTGTAATTGGGAGATTACATCCGGCCCGGGGGTCAGCGACATGGCAATGATCAAAATGCCGATGATCACATGCCGGCGGTATTTGCGCATCTGGGCGGTGGAAATAATACCCAGATGTCCCAGCAGCAGCAGAATCAGCGGCAGTTCAAAAATCAGCCCGAAGCTGATCAGCAGCTGCATGACGAAGCTGAGGTAGGTATCGATTTTCCAGTTGGCGGTCGTTCCCAGATAGTTGTTGAAATAGAACATGATGTTGATGGCAATCGGCAGCGTAACGGTGTAGCAGAGGATTACGCCGCCGGCGAAAAGGACGGCACCGGCCAGGCCCCCGTACACCAGCATTTTCTGTTCTTTCGACTTGAGGCCGGGGAAGACAAAGCAGCCAATGAAATAGATGATGAACGGCAGACTCAGCAGCACCCCGGTAGCGAAAATGATCTTCACCACCTGCATGAAACCCTCAACGGGCGATGTGGTAATTAATTCAAAGGTATAGTGATTTTTCTCCGCCACGCGCAGCAGCGGTGCCCGCAGCAGGCTAAGCAGCGGATTTGCCAGCGGAATGCAAACTACGGTGGCCGCCGCCAGCGTCAGCAGACAGCGGATCAGCATGGTTCGGAACTCTTCCAGATGTTCCAGAAAAGACTGCTCTTTGTCGCGGTAAACAAATCGCGGGTTCAGTTTTTTAAACAGATTTTTCATGTCTTGGTTTCATCGGCCGGCGGGGGCCCGGGCGGAACTTCCGGAGATTCTTCGGCGTGCCTGTCCTCGGCGGATTTTTCCTCAACATCATACACCGCAGTATCTTTTGATTCCTCGGTCTGTTTCCGGTGCAGATCCTCGTACATCAGCTTGTAGCGGAAGTCGGCCGCTGCGCGCTGCAGTTTGTTCAGAACATTCTGAATGCTGCGGAGAATGCGCGGGGCATCCTTGGGGCCGAAAAGGAGCAGCAGCGCCAGCATAACCACGATCAGCTCGCCGCCGCCGGGCGCAAAAAACGCTATGACAGGAAATATCATAAGGCAGGAACCATAGCGCGTTTCCGGTGTGCGGAAAACTTTTTTCCAGTGTTTGGACTCCGGAGGCTCAGGGATAATCAGAAACCGGCAATCTGAAAGGCCGATTGGTCGGGGAAACAGGATTCGAACCTGCGACTTCTTGGTCCCAAACCAAGCGCTCTACCAGACTGAGCTACTCCCCGTATATTGCGAAGGCGCGACAATATCGGCGAAGCTTTCGGTAAACGCAATATTAAACGGGCTTCGACTTGCGTTTAGAGCATCTTCTCAAGTAGGCTCCGCGGCATTATGAGTGACACGCTGATCATCATACCGACGTATAACGAGTGCGAAAATATCCGCGCCATTGCGGCGGCGGTCTTCGCCGGCTCGCCCGACGCGGATGTCCTTTTTGTCGACGATAATTCGCCGGACGGCACCGGAGCCATTGCGGATGAAATGGCCGCAGCTGATTCCCGCGTGAAGGTGCTGCACCGCGCGGAGAAAAACGGTCTGGGCCGCGCCTACATTGCCGGCTTCAAATGGGCGCTGGAGCGCCAATACGAATTTATTTGTGAAATGGATGCCGACTTTTCCCATAATCCGGCCGATATTCCGAAATTGCGCGCCGCCGCCAAAGACGCAGGCCTTGCTCTCGGCTCGCGCTACATCAACGGCATTCGAGTCATCAACTGGCCGCTTTCGCGCCTCCTGCTCAGCCGCGGCGCGGGAATTTATGTCAAGCTCATCACCGGCATGCCCTTCACTGATCCGACCGGCGGGTTCAAATGCTTCCGCCGTTGTGTGCTGGAGGCCATTCCGCTCGATGGAATTGAATCCAGCGGCTATTCCTTTCAGGTCGAGATGACACACATGGCCTGGCGCATCGGTTGCCGTATCGTGGAAGTGCCGATTGTTTTCGAAGAGCGCCGCTCCGGTGCCTCAAAGATGTCGAAAAACATTATTTTTGAAGCACTCGGGATGGTTTGGAAGCTCTATTTCCGCGCCCGTTTCCGCCGTGCTCCGGTCTGCCGGGTTCAGGCCGGTTCAGGCCGCTTCAAATGCGGTCCGCCGCGTTAGCCAGCGCAACCCACTGTTTAATGGAAATCTGTTCCGGACGTACCGCCGGATCGATCCCGCACTTTTCCAATCCCTGGAAAAATTCCGGATGATTTTTCCGCAGATTGGAACCGATCTGTTTGCGGCGCTGCGTGAAGCTCATCTTCACCAGCTTTTTGAAACGTTCATAATCGGCAACTTCAGCCAGCGGCACGGCGCGCTTTTCGAAACGGACGACAGCCGACCACACCTTCGGCGCGGGCATAAAACAGGTCGGGCTCACGTTCTTGATGCATTTCACTTCGTAGTTCAGCTGCGACCAGACCGCCAGCAGCCCGTAGTCTTTGCCGCCCGGCTGCGCCGTCAGGCGGTCCGCCACTTCTTTCTGCACCATAAAAACCATTCGTTCCGGCAGCGGCCGCGCTTCCAGCGCATTGACGATGAAGCGGCTGCCCACGGAATAGGGCAGATTGGCGACGATTTTATTGATGCCGCCGGCGAACAGCTCATTCAAATTTATGTCGAGCACGTCGGCATCAAGAAGATTCAGCTCCGGAAAATGGACGCGCAGATGCGTCACCATGTTCTGGTCTTTTTCAATCGCGGTGAGTGTTGCGCCGGTGGCCAGCAACGCCTGCGTCAGCGCGCCGAGACCGGGACCGACTTCGAGCAGCCGGTCTGCCGGGGAAATTTTTGCGGCCTCAATGATGATGCCGAGAATGTTGGAATCGATCAGATAGTTCTGTCCGAGCCCTTTGTTCGGCCGGTGGCCGAGCGAATCAAGCAGTGCTTTGATTATCGACGGACTGGTGAGTCGGGGGAGCGGATGGTTGGATAACGGGATGATTGGATGATTGAGGTTTTCTTTTTCCATAAATCCATCAATCCACTGTTCCAATAATCCATGGGCTCGCCTTTCCGGCGAGCGCTATGGCGGTTTCGATGGCGGCGATCATGCTGTCCGGTTTGGCGATGTTTTTGCCGGCAAGATTGAACGCGGTACCATGATCGGGTGAAGTACGCACAATCGGCAGGCCGACGGTCAGATTTACGCCGCAGTCGAACGCGTGCATTTTGAGCGGGCCGAGCCCCTGGTCGTGATACATCGCCACGACCGCGTCGTACTGTTTTTCCAATGCCTGGAAAAAAATAACATCGGCGGGCACCGGCCCGCTGACGTCGAAGCCTTTGGCGCGCGCCGCGGCGATGGCGGGTGCGATAACGGCTGAATCCTCGTCGCCCAGCGCGCCGCCGTCACCCGCATGGGGATTGAGTCCGCACACGCCGATCCGTCCGGTTTCGAGTCCGAACCAGTTCAGCGTTTCGCCGGTCAGTTCAATGGCTTCCAGAATATTTTCTTTGGTGAGCGCGTCGGCGACAGCGCGCAGCGGCAGGTGGCGCGTGGCGAGCATGACGCGCAGGCCGCGGCCCATCAGCATCATGCCGTAGCGCTTGGTGCCGGTGAGTTCGGCGATCATTTCGGTGTGGCCGGGGTAATGAACCCCGGCGAGTTTGAGCCCTTCTTTACAGATCGGCGCGGTGACCATGGCGTCGAGTTCGCCGTCGAGGCAGCCGCACACGGCGCGTTCGATGGCGGCAACGGCGGTCTGCGATGCTTCGGCGGTGATTTTTCCCGGCGTCAGTTTGCCGCTGAAAGGGATTTTCCAATGTTCGGAAACACCAAAGACCTGTTCGGGGCCGATCAGGATGAACTCAACGCCGGGATTCCAGTCTTTGGAAACGGCTTTGAGCGCAATTTCCGGACCGATGCCGTTGAGGTCACCGCAGGTTATGCCGATGCGGATGCTCATAGGCGCTTTCAATAGCGTTCAACAAAATGCTTGGCGGCGAGCCGTTCAATCAGCACATCGTTCAGGCGTTTTCTTTCCGTATCAAGCAGTTTGGACTCGATAGTTTTCTGCACCTCTTCGAACGGGGTGCAGCCTTCTTCGCGCCGCTCTTCGATTTTGACGATATAGAAGTTGTCCGGAGTTTCAATCAGGCCGCTGATTTGTCCGGCCGGTGTTTTGAGCAGTGCGGGACGGAGTTCTGCACGGATATCGTCGGGATTCCGCCACGGGGCGTCATCGATGTCACCTTCGGAAACCTCTTTGGCGGCGGCCATGAAATCAGCACCGGCGCGCAGTTTCTGCAGAGTGCCTTCCGCCAGTTTGCGTTTTGCGGCGCGGTCTTCGTCGGTTCTGCCTTTGTTGAGGAGGATGAAGTGATATTTGACCCGGAAGGGAACAGAATAATCCGCCTTGGTGCGCTCATATTCGGCGCGTACGGCCTGCGCTGACACGCCGGCGCGGCGGGTAACTTCCTGATTATAAAAAACGCGGACAGTGATCTGATCGGCCACCTCCTGCTTCCATTCCTCAAACGTCATGCGGCGGTCGGCCAGGGCACGGGAGAGCAGGGCCCGGTCGTTGTTGAACCGCTCGCGGATAAGGCGGTTGATTTCGTCATCGATAACTTTTTCGGGCAGGGAAACGCCGAGGGTTTTGGTTTCGGCCTTTAGCAGCGCCTCTTCAATGAGCGCTTCGCGGGCGTCAATGTAGGCGGACTGTATGCGCCCGGCGAGTTCCTTGCCTTTATATTTGCGCCCGATCTGCTGCAAATAGGGGCCGATGCTTTCACGCACTTCGCCGTAGGTGATGACAGTGCTGTCAACCCGCGCGGCGTAGCCGTCGACGGCCGTGACCAGCGGGCCGTTGGTAGAGGCTGTCGCCAGCGTGACATTGGTCTGTGCGAAAAGGGACGTGGCCGGCAAAGCAAGGAGCAGAAGTATCTTTTTCATAAGGGCGGCATTATGCACAAACGGCTTGCCGTGTGCAACGGCTGTTCTCGGTTCATGCACCGGCAGAAATGGCCGCATCGGTTCCGAATCTCCGATATGGGACTGGTTTTCCGCGACGTGAAGAGGCAAAGTCCGTCCGTGAAAATCGAGCCGGAAAAATGGTTGGGACATCTGCGCCGTGCCGCAGTTCCCGGCGGGCCGCTGAACCGTAAAATCAGAATCTGCGCGACAGAAGCGGCGGTTCTCAGTATCGGGATTCATCTGTTGCTGATCTTCTGCGCCGGCTCCATGGTGATCTGGCGAGTCACCCGCGAAAAAGAAGCGGCGTTCAAAAGCGAAAATATCGAGCGGCCGAAGCCGGAAGAGGACCGGGCGGCGCAACTGCCGGTTAAAATTGATGAGTTTCAGAGAAGCGGCGCGAAGTCCAGAATGGCGGGCCGTATCGTCACCGCCGTTGAGCGGCCCTTTGCGCTTCCGGCAACGGGGCTTCCGGAAATGAAGTTCGAGGCGGCGGGCAGTGTCGCGGATTCATTAAGTCTGAGCAGCCACAGTCTGCCCGGCGGACTGGATCTGGGTGTCACCGGTGTCAACTTTTTCGGCACCCGTTCCAGCGGCGAGAAAATGGTGTTCATTCTGGATGCGTCCAAGCAGATGATGGAAGACGGGAAAGGCGGCTACTACACCTATAAATTCGCCAAGGACAAAATCCATGAGCTGGTTGATGCAATGCCGGCGGCGACACTGTTCAACGTGATGGTGTACAACGACACAAAGGTCGATATGTTCCGCCCGCAGCCGGTACCGGCCACGCAGGCCAACCGGGATGCCTTGAAAGCATGGCTCGCGCCGATTAACAGCGATCCGCGTAACGTCGGACAGGTTTCCGGGAAATACCGTTCGGCTTTTGAGTACCCGTCAGAAATCGGCGGCGGAGTGCGGCACTGGCTGCAGGCGGTTCAGGCGGCGATGGAGCAGACGGCGGATAATATTTTCGTATTGTGCGGCGGCTTCGGGCGCTATCCCGTCCGGCAGTCCGGCCCGGCTCCGGTGCGGGACGAAAGCAAAATGGCGGAATACCGCGCCAGGCTGAAAGCCGTGAATGAAAAAGCAACCGCAGCGTTTAACGCCGAAAACGCGGCGCGCGCCGCCAAGGGACTTCCGCCCAAAATAGTTTACAACTGGAACGACTACATGACGAAGGAACTGCGGATTGCAATGCCGGAACCTCCGGCCGTGACCAGCGGCGGAGGCGGCGGACGCACAATCGAACCGGAGAAGCTGGTACAGGATCATCTGGATGCTGTCTGGGCCGCCCAGTACACCCCGAAAGAACTGATGCCGCCCAGAATCCATTTTGTCTATCTGATCGCCGGGAACGCCAGTATGCGCGACGGCTATCTGGACGTTACGGCCTTGAGGAGCACGGCAGATGCTTTCCGGGGCGATTTTGAACTGCTGCGCGGCGCAAAGACCATGAAAAATCTGCTCCAGTACAACTCAAGCCTGCAATAATTCCGGCGCTGAAACTCAGCGGCGCGGCGGACGTTCGCCCGGACGCGATCCGCCGCCGCCTCCCCGGCTGCCTTGTAACTTTTTATTTCCCTAATACAAGGCGGCTGCGACGCCTACACATTGAAGAGGAATTCGATGACGTCGCCGTCCTGCACGGTGTAGTCCTTGCCTTCGGTGCGCATCAGCCCTTTTTCGCGGCAGCCGGCTTCGCCGCCATAAGTGATATAGTCGTTGTAGGCAATTACCTGCGCGCGGATGAAGCCGCGCTCGAAGTCGGTATGAATCACGCCTGCCGCCGCCGGAGCCTTCCAGCCGCGGTGAATCGTCCAGGCATGCACTTCCTTCGGGCCGGCGGTGAGATAACTGATGAGACCGAGCGTGTGATAGCCGGTGCGGGCGATCTGGTCGAGCCCGCTTTCGGTCACGTTGTACTCCTTGAGAAATTCAGCCGCCTCGGCTTCGTCCATACCGATGAGATCTTCTTCCATCTTCGCGCAGATTTTCACCGTATCGGCACCTTTGGAGTCGGCGTACTGGCGGACGGCCTTCACATAAGCGCTGTCTTCCGCCATGCCGGTTTCATCCACGTTGGCGCAGTAGATGATTTTCTTGTCGGTCAGCAACGGAGACTCTTTCAGGAAGGCCTTCATGTCGTCGGTGTCGCGTTCCGGGAAGCTGACGGCGGGTTTGCCTTCGCCGAGGTGGGTGAGCAGCCGTTTTACGGCGGCCAGCTGTTCGGCAACTTTTTTGTCGTTGCGTGCCAGTTTTTCCATCCGCTGGGCGCGCGTTTCTACGGTTTGAAAATCGGCCAGCACCAGTTCGGTTTCAATCACATCAATGTCGCGCAGCGGATCGACGGAGCCGTCCACATGCACGACATTCTCATCTTCAAAACAGCGGACGACATGGAGCAGGGCGTCGGCCTCGCGGATGTTGGCGAGGAACTTGTTGCCGAGACCTTCGCCGCGGCTTGCGCCTTTTACCAGACCGGCGATATCCACAAAATCCACCGTGGCATAAACCACTTTCTTCGGGTTCGCCATGGTCGCCAGTTTAACGACCCGCGCGTCCGGCACCGGCACGACCGCCTTGTTCGGCTCAATGGTGCAGAAAGGATAGTTGGCGGCTTCCGCGTTTTGCGCACGCGTCAGCGCGTTGAAAATGGTCGACTTTCCAACATTTGGAAGACCCAGAATACCGATGCTCAGACTCATAGCTTTACTCCGTAAAAGCCGGGGAAGTTAGCCGCAAAAGCGCGCAATGACCACAAAAAAGAGGATGGTTCCTGCTGGAAAAACAAGGCCCGGGCTTCCAATGGTTGAGACGATCAGGTAAAACTTTCCAACATTTTTAAAATCCGGCGGAACAGGATGCTGACTGACTATCACTCGAAATACTTTGCGCATGAGCTGACCAAGCGTTGTTCCTCCGACAGCCTTGAAAAACTGGCCGGAGCCGTGGCCGGGGCGCAGGTGGATTTAAATCCGCATCAGGTGGATGCCGCGCTGTTCGCTTTCAGTTCCCCCCTTTCAAAAGGCGCTTTGCTGGCGGATGAGGTCGGGCTGGGAAAAACGATTGAAGCCGGTCTTGTACTCTCGCAGAAATGGGCGGAGCGGAAACGGCGCATTCTCGTGATCACGCCTTCCAACCTTCGGAAACAATGGCATCAGGAATTGAACGAGAAGTTTTTTCTACCTTGTCGAATACTGGAGTCCAAGTCCTATAACACCGACATCAAGCAGGGTCGCTTCCGTCCTTTTGAAGCAGATGCTGTGGTGATCTGTTCCTACCAGTTCGCCCGCAATAAGGCCGCTGATGTAGCCAATACCGCTTGGGATCTTGTGGTGATCGACGAAGCCCACCGGCTCCGAAATGTCTACAAGCCGTCCAATGTCATTGCCAACACGCTCAAGCAGGCCTTGGCCAAATCGAACAAACTGCTGCTGACAGCTACGCCGCTGCAAAACTCCCTGCTTGAACTGTTCGGGCTTGTCAGCTTTATTGATGAACACACCTTTGGCGACCTGAAGAGTTTCCGGGAACAGTTTGCCAATCTGAATCAGGATCAGGTATTCCAGACGCTGAAAGCCCGGCTCAAGCCGGTTTGCCACCGGACACTCCGCCGACAGGTTTCTTCGTATATCCCGTTCACCAAACGCCTGCCGATGGTCGAAGAGTTTACGCCGGAAGAGAGCGAAGACCGGCTCTACAATCTGGTTTCGGAGTATCTGCGCCGCGACAACCTTCAAGCCTTGCCAGCCAGCCAGCGGACACTGATCACGCTGGTGCTGCGCAAGCTGCTGGCCTCTTCTACGTTTGCCATCGCCGGGGCGCTCGAATCCATGTCCAACCGCCTGAAGGCCAAAATTAAGAAAAGCGAACCGGCGGAACCACTCGGAGAAGAACTCGATCAGGATTACGAAGCGCTGGACGAAACGGCAGAAGAATGGACGGATGACGAGCCGGAAGCCCCGCTTTCCGATGCCGACCGTTCCGCCATTGAGCAGGAAATCGCCGATTTGGAGAGTTTTGCCGCACTGGCCCGTTCAATCACGCACAACGCCAAGGGGAAAGCGCTGCTCAAAGCCTTGGCCATTGCATTTGCCACGGCCAGGGAAATCAAGGCGGCAGAAAAGGCCATCATCTTCACCGAGTCACGCAGAACGCAGGACTATCTGCTCCGCCTGCTGGCCGACAGCCCGTTTAAGGAGGGTATTGTCCTGTTCAACGGTTCAAATAACGATGACCGGTCAAAAGCCATTTATGCCGCATGGATGGAACGCCATGCCGGAAGCGACCGCGTCACCGGATCGAAGACTGCCGACATGCGCTCCGCACTGGTGGACTATTTCCGCGAAGAAGGCCGCATCATGATTGCCACCGAAGCCGGAGCGGAGGGAATCAACCTTCAGTTCTGCTCGCTGGTGGTGAACTATGACCTGCCGTGGAATCCCCAGCGGATTGAGCAGCGCATCGGACGCTGTCACCGCTACGGTCAAAAGCATGACGTGGTCGTTGTCAATTTTCTCAACCGCAAAAACGAAGCCGACCGGCGTGTTTTTGAACTGCTCTCCGAAAAGTTCCAGCTCTTCGAGGGTGTATTTGGAGCCAGCGATGAAGTTTTGGGCGCGATTGAAAGCGGCGTGGACTTTGAAAAGCGGATTGCCGCCATTTACCAGCGGTGCCGCAGGCATGATGAGATCAAGAGCGCCTTCGACCAGCTCCAGCTCGAACTCAGTCTGGAAATCAACGAAGCGATGACCCAGACGCGCCGGAAACTGCTGGAAAACTTCGACGACGAAGTCCGGGAAAAACTAAAAGTCAGCAGCGAACAGTCGCAGGCCAATCTGGATCGCTATGAACGGTTGCTGATCCAGCTTTCGCGGCATGAACTTGGCACTCATGCCGACTTTCGCAGTGACTTCGCCTTTATCCTGAAATCTCTCCCCGACTCCATTAGCGTTCATTCGTGTGCATTAGCGGTTAAAATTCCAATGGGTCTGTACGAACTGCCGCGCCGCTCCGGCGAAGCGCATCTTTACCGGCTGAATCATCCGCTGGCCGAAGCACTTTTGGAACAAGCCAAGAGCCGGGAACTTCCGGTTCAGGAAATCCGTTTCGATTACGGCAAGCACGACGGAAAGATCAGCGTGCTGAAACCGTTTATCGGTAAATCCGGCTGGCTCGCACTTTCCTGTTTCAGCGTTGAGTCACTTGACCAATCGGAAGACCACTTGCTTTTCGGTGCAGTAACGGATGAAGGCGTTCCGCTCGACGAAGAAAGCGCTGCCCGATTGTTCAGTTTGCCGGGTCAAGTGACCGGCCCGTGCTTGGGAATTGCTCCGAACACGATTGAAATAGCGATTCAGCGACGGCAGGCGGAGATTCAGCGCACCGTCTCCGAACGCAATGCCCGCTTCTTTGAAGCCGAGGCGGATAAGCTCGATGGCTGGGCGGACGACTTAAAGCTGGGGCTGGAGCGGGAAATAAAGGAAATTGACCGGCAGATCAAGGAAGCTCGCCGGGCGGCGACGGTTGCGCTGACGCTGGAAGAAAAACTGGCCGGGCAGAAGCAGGTCAAGGCACTGGAAGCCCAGCGCAGCGAAAAAAGACGTTCGCTATTCGACGCACAGGACAAAGTGGATCAGCAGCGCGATGAGTTGATCCGGAATATTGAGGGAAAGCTGACGCAAAAGGCCGTACTGGATAAGCTTTTTGTCATCCGGTGGAGGTTGGTATGACCACGGGGGATAAAAATTATTTTAGAAAAAGATTCCTGTACGGGGGGGCTTTTTCGTATAAGTGCACCAACACATGCGCCGTGCCTCTCGTCCTTGCTCGCAAGGAGGATGCACATAATGGGCGCATTTTTTATTGCCCTGATGGCATGACAACAGAGGGCTCCTTCTGATGAAGATTCCGTACAACAAGCCCTGGCTGTCTTTCAGCGACCAGCTGGAAAAGCTCAAGTCGCGAGGACTGGTTGTCGCCGACGACAAGGCCGCCTGTGATTTCCTGAGCCACCTGAATTACTATCGGTTTATCGGCTATAGTCTGGCATTTGAAGAACAACGGCATGTGTTCCGATCAGGAGCAACCTTCGAGTCGATCCGGGATGCCTATATTTTTGACCGGGCACTTCGCGATCTGGTTACAGAAGCTCTGGAGATTATTGAACTCGATCTGCGGACGACCATTGCTCATTCATTCGGGCAAACGTATCAGCCGTTTGGTCACACCAGCTCCCGCAACTTTTTTCACCGGTTCAACCATCGGGAGTGGCTCGAAAAACTGCACGAGGAAGCCGCTCGTTCCGACGAACTGTTTATCAAGCACTACAAGGCAACATACCTTGAATTTCCTGATCTGCCGATCTGGGTATCGACGGAAATCATGTCATTCGGTGCGCTCTCTAAAATGTACAGCGGCATTGAAAAATCCGACCAGAAAGCGGTTTCCGGAAGGTATGGATTGCAACCCGACACACTGAAATCGTGGATGCATCATTTGGTTTACACCCGGAATCTCTGCGCTCACCACTCCCGCTTATGGGACCGGAAGTGGTCGATTCGTCCAACACTTCCTCCGGGGAATATCTGGAAGCCGCCGCATTTGCCGAGTGACGACTTGTTATTTTCAAGCCTGCTGGTTCAGGCCAAACTGCTTTCCCATTGCGCCGCCGAAAAAGAGTTTTCCAAAGAATGGCGTACACGGGTGGAAACGTTGGTTGACCGCCAAACTCCACCAGTGCCGGATGCATTGGCTCGAATGGGAATGACCGAACATTGGAAAAAACATCCTCAGTGGAGATGTCTGTGAAAACACCATCGCAAGAACTGGCAAAGAAGATTACGGAAAGACTGCTCAGTGAGGGATTGATCTCTGCTGATGCGGCCAAACAGATCGAACCCAAACTTGCCGAGGGAAAATTGAGGGAGGAAGACTGGCGGCTACCCATTGAGCTGGCCGGACAAAAGCAGGTCAAGGCACTGGAAGCCCAGCGCAGCGAAAAACGCCGCTCGCTCTTCGATGCGCAGGATAAAGTGGATCAGCAGCGCGACGAGTTGATCCGGAACATTGAGGGAAAGCTGACGCAAAAGGCCGTGCTGGATAAGCTTTTTGTAATTCGGTGGAGGCTGGTATGAAAAAGGTAAAAATAAAAAATGCACCTGCCGCTCCTTCTGAATACGGGCGATTGCTGGCCGACATCAAGATGCGTGTGAGGGACGCACAACTGGCAGCGATGCGTTCGGTCAACAAGGAACTGGTCGCCTTGTACTGGGATATCGGGCGAATGATCGGGCAAAAGCAGGCCGGAGAAACCTGGGGGAAGGCAATTGTCCAACAACTGGCTGGAGATTTACAACAGGAGTTCCCCGGGGTTGGCGGCTTTTCCGCATCGAACCTGTGGCGGATGCGGCTGTTTTTTGAAACGTATTCCGAGAAAGAAAAACTCGCACCACTGGTGCGGGAAATTGGCTGGAGCCATAATCTCATCATATTAGAGCGCTGTTCCGACCCGCTGGAGCGCGATTTGTACATTGGCTACCAAAGTTGACTTGTTTTCAGCATAACACCATCATCAGAACCAATAAATAGGAGGGAGACTCCCATGTCGGCGACAAACTTTAATACAAAAAATGACACTCTCCGAAAGCTGCTGGGCAACGGGTTGACCTATCGCATTCCAAGATTTCAGCGCGATTACAGTTGGACTGAAGAGGAATGGGAAGATTTATGGATGGATATTCTGGGTACCATCAAATCCGGCGGAGAGCCCGCTCACTATATGGGGTATCTCGTTCTACAATCGGAAAACGACAAGGTGTTTGATGTCATTGACGGACAGCAACGGCTTACCACCTTAAGTCTGATCGTATTGGCAGTTCTAAAAAATCTACAACAGTTGATTGCGGATAAAAAAAATGCCGAACGCAACCAGCCGCGCCTAGATCAAATCCGGCAAACCTACATCGGATATCTTGATCCCGTCACACTGGTTTCCCGCTCCAAGCTGACATTGAATCGGAACAACGACAATTATTATCAAACCTACCTGGTTCCGCTCGGACATTTACCGCAAAGGGGCTTCAGGGCATCGGAACACGGCCTTCGAAAAGCATTTGAGTGGTTCGACAAAAATATTGCCGACCATTTCGTCAAGGGGCACAGTGATCCGGGCATCGAGCTGGCTAAGTTTGTGGAAGCCATGAGCGACAAGCTTTTCTTCACCGTCATCACGGTGACCGATGAACTGAATGCCTACAAAGTATTCGAAACCTTGAACGCTCGTGGGGTTCGTTTGTCCGCAACGGACCTTTTGAAAAACTACCTGTTTTCTGTACTGCACCGTGATGGCCAGCATGAACATGAAATGAAAGCACTGGAAACCCGGTGGGAAGCGATGGTCGGACGTTTGGGCAGTGAAAGCTTTCCTGATTTCCTTCGCGGTCACTGGAACAGCCGCCATTCGTTTGTCCGGCAGACGGAACTCTTTAAAACGATCCGAAGCAAAGTCAATACCCGCGATGCGGTGTTCGATCTGATCCGTCATATGGAAGAGGACATGGATACTTACATGGCGCTGACTCAGCCCGATGCCTCTTCCTGGACTCTAAAACAAAAAGGATACGCCAAAGAGTTGCGGATGTTCAGCGTCCGCCAGCCGTTTCCATTACTTATGGCCGCAAAGCGGACTTTGCCGGAACCTGCATTTGAATCTGTTCTGCGTGCCTGTTCGGTCATCTCCTTCCGATACAACGTTATCGGCAGTCAGCCGACCAACGAACAGGAACGGGTATATAACAGTGTGGCCGAGAAGCTTTCACGCCAGACGCTAACGGATGCCGGAGCAACGATTTCTGCGCTGGCCTCCATCTATCCCGGCGATCAGGCTTTCCGGGCGGCTTTTACTGAAAAACTGCTGCGCACTACACAATCCCGCAACAAACGGGTTGTGCGCTATATTCTCTGCGAGCTGGAGAAAAAGCTGACCGGCGTCGATCTGGATTTTGACAGTGACAGCTTCAACCTGGAGCACATTCTTCCCGAAAATCCCGAAACCGGATGGGACGCGTTTACGGATGATGAGATCGAGGCAATGGTTTATCGCATCGGCAATCTGACTCTGCTTGCGAAGGGTTCCAATAAAGATCTCGGAAACAAACCGTTTGCTGACAAAAAACCGGTATATGCCGCCAGTGGTTTCAGTATTACCAAAAAGATCGCGGAAGATAACGCCGGTTGGGATGCGGGGCGACTCGCCGCCCGGCAAACCTGGATGGCGAATCAAGCGACCTCTATTTGGAGAGTTGATTCGCTGTCATGAGCATCAAAAAAACAAAACTGGAGCTGACGTGGATCGGGAAGGATGTGCGGCCGAAGCTGGAGCCGAGGATTCTGCTCGAAGACCCGCCTTCGTCCGGAGACTCCGGCGAGGCAGGCCCGGGAAAGTCGTATCACGCCAAAAACCGCGTGACGGACAACGACCTGTTCGATAACCAGCTGATTTTCGGCGATAACCTGCTCGCCCTCAAAGCGCTTGAGCAGGAGTTTGCCGGAAAAATAAAATGCGTCTTTATTGACCCGCCCTATAACACCGGCAGCGCGTTTGAGCATTATGACGATGGACTTGAGCATTCTATATGGCTTTCTCTTATGCGTGACAGGCTCGATCTACTGAGACGCTTGTTGCGTGAAGATGGAACGATTTGGATCACGATTGATGAAAACGAAGCGCACTACCTCAAGGTGCTGTGTGATGAAATATTTGGCAGAGCCAACTTCCTTTCAAATGTTGTTTGGCAAAAAAGAACATCTCCGGACAATCGTCTCCGGCTGGGCGATGCACATGACAGCATTCTCGTATATTGCAAAGATAAGTTCGCTGGCAAAACGACCCTGAACCAACTTTCGATCAGCGAGGAACGAGCGAAGGATTTCAAAAATCCAGATAACGACTCGCGCGGTTCTTGGGCATCTACTGATTTTACAGGCATGACAGGACATGCCACACCTAGTGTCCTGACTCATAAATAGGTTTGTTTAATTGTTTCCGTGCTCTGTTTACCTTTTCCAGAATACTTTTGCCGTCAGCCACCCATCGGTATGGCTTCGGATCCCTGTTGCGGATTTCAATATAG
>JBAZTQ010000058.1:0-19544 GCA_041661845.1 Kiritimatiellales bacterium
ATCTTCTGCAGGTCTGCCTGCGTCATCTTCTGGGCATCAGCCGCAATCTGGCTGACCGGCTTGTTTTCGTCAATACTGCTGCTTCCGCCGCAACCCGTGAGCATTGCGACCATCACCAATCCTGCCAACCATCCATACCGCTTCATGAAACCTCCCTTTTCCGGCGGACACACCATGCGCCCGGCCAACGGCTTCGCATTCTAAACAGCAAAATCTTTTCCGCAATCTAAAAACCCGACTACTTCGCTTGGTGAATAAATATTCGGCTATTGAAGCGGAGTCCAGCCGCCGCCGAGCGCTTTGTAGAGCTGAATCAAATCCTGCGTGATCGCGCTCTGGCTCTGTACAAGCTGGGCTTCAAACGACAGCTGGGAACGCTGCGAATCAAGCACGATAGAAAAATCAATCAACCCGTTTTTGTAACGGTCGCCTGCCAGCGTGGCGGCGGCCCGCGCGGCATCAACAGCGGTCTCCAGCGACCGCATCCGCTGCTGTTCGTTTTGGAAACCGGTGAGCGCATCGCGCGTTTCCTGCACGGCGGTGAGGACGGTTTTTTCGTAGGCGTTGAGCGCCTGTTCCTGAGTCGCTTTCTGAACTTTGATGCTGTTGCGGACTGCTCCCATATGGAAGACCGCCCAGCGGACGCCGGGGCCGACGCTGTAGAACTCGTTGCCGGAGTCTGTGAACGTTGATGCGCTTAGCGATTCGAGCCCGATCGTTCCGTTCAATGTGAATTTCGGATAAAGGTTTGATTTGGCTTTGCCGATGCGTGCCGTCTCGGCCGCCAGCTTGCGCTCGGCCCGATATACGTCGGGACGGCGGCGCAACACATCGGCGGGAATACCGGTAACAGCCTGCTCTGAGACCACCGGTATGATTTGTTCCGCGCTCAACCGTTCGTGAAGCGAGCCGGGCAGCACGCCGGTAAGAACCGCCAGCGCGTTGAGGGTTTTTTCAACGCCGGTTTCCAAAGACGGAATGGCGGCGCGGGTACTTTCGAGATTAAAGCACGCCTGCTGCATCGCCAGTCCGTCGATCAGTCCGCTCTCGAAACGCGACTTGAGCATGTCATAAGTTTCCTGCTGAATTTTGAGATTGGAACGGGCGACCCGCAGCAACTGCTGTCCGGCACGAAGCTGGACATAGCTCTGCGCGGTTTCAGCGGCCAGCGAGACCTGCACGGCGGCGCGCCCGGCATCCTGCGCTTCGAAGTCGGCAATCGCGGCTTCGACCGAACGGCGGGTTCCGCCGAAGAGATCGATTTCCCAGGCGGCGTCAAAGCCGCCGCGGTAGAGCGTTCTCTCGCCCTGGCTCATTACAGCAACTTCATCGCTGGATTTACTCCGGGTGTAACTGCCGTTTGCATCCAGTTGCGGCCCGTAGGCCGACCGGGCAATGCCGAGCTGAGCGCGCGCGGCGCGAACCGCGGCCACCGCTGACTTCAAATCGTTGTTGCTGCGCAGTGCTTCATCGACGAGTGCCGTCAGCTCCGGATCATTCAGCGTCGTCCACCATGTGGCCGGAACGTCCATATCCTGACCGCTAAGTTTCGGCAGTTCCGGTTTTTTATAATCCGGCCCGACAGACAAACATCCGCCAAAGAAAAACGGTACGAGCAGGATCACCAGCAGGTGCAGTTTGTTTTTGCTAACGCGGATCGTGTGACTCTTTTCGCGCAGGGTCTGGAAAAGCGCATAGAGAGCAGGAATCAGGATGATCCCGAAGACCGTCGCGGCCGTCATGCCCCAGAACACGGTCGTGCCGATTGATTTTCGCGCGGCGGAACCGGCCCCGGTGGCAAGAACCATCGGAAGCACGCCGAGAATAAAGGTGAACGCGGTCATCAGCACGGCGCGGAACCGCTGCTTCATGCCGTCAGCCGCCGCATCAAGAATGCTCAGCCCTTCTTCATGCCGGGCTCTGGAAAACTCAACAATCAGAATGGCATTCTTGCTGGCAAGACCCACGAGCAGAATCAGTCCGAGCTGCGCATAGATGCTGAGCGGCATGCCCGTCAGACGCAGTCCAGCTAACGCACCGAGACTCGCAACTGCCGTGGACAGCATCACCGGCAGCGGAATCACCCAGCTCTCATACTGCGCGACCAGGAACAGGTAGCCGAAGATCAGCGCCATGACAATAAGCAGAGAGCTGCCACCGGAGGCTTTGGCTTCCTGATAGCTCAGGGTCGACCAGTCAAACGTGTAACCGGATGGCAAAGTTTCTTCGGCCAGTTTAGTGACTTCTTTCATGGCCTCGCCGCTACTGACTGAGTCCGCGGCCTCCGCCGTAATAGCGGCCGTGGTGAACTTGTTGTAGCGATCCACGGATCGCGGAGCCAGCGTGATACGGGATTTGAGCACACTGCCCAACGGAACCATGTCGCCGCGGTTGTTTTTGACATAAATCTTTTCGATGTCAGCCACCTGATTACGGAACGGCCAGTCGGCCTGCACATTGACGTTGTTCACCTGTCCTTCGAAGTTCACGTTGTTGACGTAGCGTGATCCCAGGTTGTCCTGAAGCGCCGCAAAGATAGCGCTGGCGTCAACGCCCATCAGCGAGGCTTTGACACGATCTACATCAAGAAACTGGTACGGAGTGTTCGCCGTGTAGGTGCTGAATGCGTTCCTGATTTTTGGATCGGTATTGAGCTTCATGAGAAACCCTTTGAGCACCGCATCCAGTTTTTGGGCATCGTTGTCGTTGATGGCCTGTAAACGGATATCCATCCCGCTGCTGGCACCAAGCCCGCGGATCGCCGGCGGCGCACGGAGAAAGATCAGCGCGCCGGGAACCTGCGCCAGACGGCCTTGCAACCGCTGCGAAATCGCGGTCGCCTGCAGTTCCGGCGTCTTGCGTTCGCTCCAGTCTTTCAGACCGACCACGAAGAACGCGACATTTTCGCCGGCACCGCCCATCAGGCTGAATCCGGTGATCTGGATGACAAAAGCAACGCCGGGTTCGTTGCGCAGCGGCGTGACGGCCTGAGTAAGCAGAGCATCGGTACGGGCAAGTGTCGCGCCTTCCGGAAGTTGAACAAAACCGAAAAAGATGCCCTGATCTTCTTCCGGCAGAAAAGACGCCGGGCTGAACTTGCTGATCAGAAAGGCACCGCCGATAACCGCCGCCAGAACCGCCGCAGTCAGTATCAGACGCCGGGCCAGACGGCTGGATGCCGCCACATAACCGTTGCGCGCCCGGTCGAGGCCGGTGTTAAACCAGCGCAGCGGGCCGTGCTGTTTGGGTTTGATGACCTGAAGCATCGCAGCGCACAGCGCCGGACTGAGTGTCAGCGCGTTTATCGCCGAAAACAAAACGGCCGCCGAAATCGAAACGGCGAACTGCTGATAAATTTTCCCGACGATACCGCCCATAAAGCTGATCGGCACAAAGATCGCCAGCAGCACCAGTGTGGTGGCGATGATCGCGCTGCTGACCTGCTCCATCGCTTTGATCGTCGCAGCCTTATGATCGAGATGCTCGTGTTCCATCAAATGGAGAACGCGCTCGACCACCACGATGGCGTCGTCCACCACCAGACCGATGGCCAGCACCAGTCCGAACAGCGTTAAGGTATTAATACTGTAGCCGAAGGCCATCAGCACCGCGAAGGTCGCGCAGAGCGAAACCGGAATGGTCAGCGCCGGAATCAGCGTGGCGCGCCAGTCCTGAAGAAAGAGGTAGCAGACGCCGACGACCAGCAGAAAGGTCAGCAGCAGCGTTAAGGTGATTTCTTCGATACAAACGCGCACGAACTTGGTGGCATCGTACGGGAACTGGCATTCGACACCGGACGGAAACTGCTTTTTAAGCGAATCCAGTTCCTTGCGCAGATTGTTCATCGTCGTCAGTGCATTGGCGTCCGAGGTGCGGCTCACCATCATGGCCACCGACGGCTCACCGTTGTAGCGTGCGCTGAACAGATAACTGTCCGCGCCCTTTTCAATCCGCGCGACATCACCCAGAAAAACAACCGCGCCGTCGGTACCGGTGCGGACAATGATTTTTTTGAAATCCTCCGTCGTATTCAAACGTCCGGTTGTCTTCAGCGTATAGGACATCTGTTCAGAACCGTCGCCGGGAACGCTGCCGACGGAACCGATGGAAGCCTGAACGTTCTGGCTGCGGATCGCTGCAGTCACATCCGAAGAACTCAGACCGAGAGCGGCCAGCCGGTCGGAATCCAGCCAGACGCGCATGCTGTATTTCGAGCCGCGCACACTGGCACTGCTGACGCCGGAAATACGTTCCAGCGCCGGCTTGATCACTTTGTAGGCGTAGTCGCTCAGAAAAAGACTGTCGCGCGAGCGGTCGGGCGACCGCACCATCAGAAACCCGAGAATGTCCGAGGACTGGTTCTGCACCGACACGCCCTTCTGCGTGACTTCAGTCGGCAGCAGCGGCGTGGCCTGGGAAACCCGGTTCTGCACTTTAACCATCGAGATATCCGTGTCCGTGCCGACCTTAAATGAAACCGTCAGCGCGTAGTTGCCGGAACTGTCTGAAGTGGATGACATGTAAATCATGTCGTCCACGCCGTTGACCGCATCTTCAATCGGTCCGGCAACGGTATCGGCCAGCACTTCCGCGCTGGCGCCGGGATAACTGGCCGAGACCGTGATCTGCGGCGGTGTCACCTGCGGATACTGAGCCACCGGCAGGGAGAAGATCGAAATAATACCGGCCAGCATCAGCACGATAGAGATCACACCGGCCAGCCGCGGGCGTTCAATAAATACGCGGGAAATCATTTAGCATCCTCCATTAAAGCCACTTTCACCGTGGCACCGGGAACGGCTTTTTGTACGCCGTCAATCACCACGCGGTCGCCGGCTTTCAAACCGGAAAGCACAATCAGATCGGCGCCGAGCTGCACGCCGGGTTTAATGCGCGCCGCAGACACTTTACCGGCTTCGTCCACCGTCAGAACATAAGAGCCCTGCTGATCCGCCAGCACCGCCCGCTGGGGAATTTTTATCCCTTTCGCTGCGTCCGTATTTTCGAGCAGAATTTTCACGTAGCCGCCGGCGACCAGCATTCCATCGGCATTATCAAAGGCAAACCGGACCGCCATGGTTCCGGTATTGCTGTTGATCGCGTTGTCGTCAAAATCTTTTTTTCCGGCCGCCGGAAGAACCGTGCCGTTCGGCAGACGGATATGAGCCGCCAGCGCAGACGACGTCCCGGCCAGCTCCTGCTGACGCAGTGTCAGCCAGGTGCGGTCGGTCACAGAAAACACCACCCGGATCGGATCGGTCTGCACAATGCTGGCCAGCATAGAAGAAGCAGGAGCCACATAATTGCCTTTGGTGATCTTCGCCGCGCCGATACGTCCGCTGATCGGCGCTTTGATTTCGGTGTAGTTCAAAGAAACCTTTGCCACCTTGAATGCAGCCTGAGCGCGCAGCAGACTGCTCTCTGCGGTCTCGAGATCGGACTTTGAAATACTGCGGACATCAGCGCTCTTCATGCGGTCATACAATTTCTGCGAGCGATCCAGCTCGGCGGCAGCCGCGTCGGCGGCAGCCTGATACGTATCCGGCTCAATCGTGAAAAGCAGGTCGCCTTCTTTGACCAGATCACCTTCTTTAAAATGAACCGCCGCGATCGTTCCGGAAATCTGCGGACGGATCGTCACCTGCTGCACCGGCTCCACCTGCGCGATGTATTCATCGACCGGTTGAAGCGTCTGCTCTTTCAGAACCTGCGCGGTGACCGTCGCGGGCGGCATCTGCGGACGGCCCATCGCCGGCATACCGCCGCCTTTTCCGCCGAACATCCCGTGAATAAACCATCCGGCCAGACCGGACACGATGACGATTCCAGATACCGCTAATATTTTTTTATTCATACGACCGCCTCTTTCTTTAAAACCCCGTTCATCACACAATCAAAACTGCTGGTCATAGAAGTAACCAGATCTATTTTCGGACAGGCTCCGAGATAAATTTTACAAAGTCCGACCCATAATCCAACCAGAGTAACCGTCAGCTGTTTTGGATCCACTTCCGGCACCAGACTTCCGGAGATTGCCGGGCTGCTGATAATCGCACTCAGTTGTTCAAACGGATCTTTCCGGATCCGGTCCAGCGTCTTATGCGTCTGGGTCAGCAGCTCCTCCGACCACTCCATCTGAAACGCCATGAAAAATTCAAACTTCCGTATCCGCTTATCCTCCATAACCGCCCGGGCATGCTCAATAAAAGCTTCTCTCAGTGCGGCCAGCGACTGAATTTCTTTAAAATGTTTTTTAACCCGATCCATTTTGATCGTACAGAAATAATCGATCAGAGCCGCCAGTAGCGCCGGTTTGTTTTCAAAATGCCAGTAGACCGCGCCGCGGGTCATGCCGATCCGCTTGGCAATTTCGGCAAAGGTTGTACGGGCATATCCCTTTTCGCTGAACAGATCCAGCGCCGCGATCAGCACACTTTCCCGCGTCACCTGCGCATCTTCTTTTGTTCTTCTGGCCATATTTCCACCTTTAATTGTTGCGGGCGGTTTATACATACATTCACGAATGTATATCAAATAGATAAACGGAAATTTTAACCATGCGGAAAAATATATATCCGGGAGCTCAGCCGACCGGCGCAACAACCGGTGCGGACAGCGACTCACTGCGGGCCGGGGCCTTTTCAGGTTCAGCCGGTGGTGCGGCGACCGGCTCAACGACAGGCGATTCAACCGCAGGCGGATTCGTCTGACTCGCCGCCGGCGCGTTCGTTCCCTTCGGCAAGCTCGCCGCAGGTTGATTCGTCGCCGCCGGCGTCTGCACAGGAAGCAGGTTCGTAATCTGAGCAGGCGCACGGTTGTAGAGTTCAAAAATAAAAATGCACTCGAAAATCAGCATGCCGATACAGCCCAGTATGGCCAGGAACGCAAGCAGATCAAACCGCCGGTATGTTGCTTTTTCTTTCACGCGGCGCAGTCTCGACTTTTAAATTTTAACTTTCAACTCCAAACCGTTTCGGGCATCCTCTGCGGCCTTATGAAAGCAAATGATTACTCAGTTTCGATGGACGCGCTGGCCTCGCTCTGCAAGCGCCGCGGCTTTATTTTCCAAACTTCGGAAATCTACGGAGGCATTAACGGCTTCTGGGACTACGGCCCGCTCGGCGTTGAACTGAAGCGCAACATCAAGGAAAGCTGGTGGAAAGCCACCGTCCAGAGCCGCGAAAACGTCGTCGGCCTCGACAGCGCCATCATCATGCACCCGAAAGTCTGGGAAGCCTCCGGACACATCGGCAATTTTAAAGACCCGATGGTCGACTGCCGCGAAACCAAGAGCCGCTACCGCGCCGACCAGATCCTCGTCTTCAAACACAAGACTGATGCCGCCGCGCTGATGTTTGCCTACCCCGAAGATGAAGAAGCTCCGGAGAAAAAGGCCAAGAAAGCCAAAGTAAACACCGCCGACTACGAATCCGTTCCGCTGGCCACCATCGCACTCGACGCCTACGACAAACTCGTCGGCCCCGATACCGATAAGCCCGGCACGCTCACCGAGCCGCGCTCGTTCAACCTGATGTTTAAAACCTTCGTCGGCCCGATGGAAGACAGCTCCAACGTCGCGTGGCTCCGCCCCGAAACCGCGCAAGGCATCTTCGCGCAGTTCGCCAACGTCCTTTCCGTCTCGCGCCAGAAAGTACCGTTCGGCATCGCGCAGATCGGCAAAGCCTTCCGCAACGAAATCAACCCGCGCAATTACACCTTCCGCTCGCGCGAGTTCGAACAGATGGAACTCGAATTTTTCATCAAGCCCGGCACCGACGCCGAGCAGCACGAATACTGGGTTTCCGAGCGCCTGAAATGGTACAGCAAAGTCGGACTGCCGGAAGGCCGCATGCACCGCGACGTCCACGAAAAAGACAAACTGGCCCACTACGCCAGCGCCTGCACCGATATTCTCTACGACTTCCCCTTCGGCACACAGGAACTTGAAGGCATCGCCGCGCGCGGCGCGTTCGACCTCACCCAGCACCAGAACGCCAGCGGCAAATCGCTCGAATACTTCGACGAAGAAACCAAGGAAAAATTCCTGCCGCACGTCATCGAACCTTCGGCGGGCGTTGACCGCATCGCCCTCGCCCTGCTCTGCGAAGCCTACCGCGAAGAATGGATTCCCAAAGAAGGTCCGGTGCTCACCGCCGAACCCGGCAAACAGGCTCCGGAAGGTTACGAAGCCCGCACCGTCCTGCGCTTTGCGCCGTGTATTGCGCCGTACAAAGTCGCCGTCTTCCCGCTGCTCAAGAACAAAGATGAACTGGTCGGCAAAGCGCGCGAGGTTTTTGAAAAACTCAACCGCCGCTGGAACTGCTTCTACGACCACGCTGGCGCCATCGGCCGCCGCTACCGCCGTCAGGACGAAATCGGCACGCCGTGCGGCGTCACCATCGACTTCCAAACCTTGGAAGACAACACCGTCACCCTGCGCGACCGCGACACCATGCAGCAGATCCGCGTTTCCATCGAAGAACTCGAACGCATCGTCGAAGAGCGGGTGAGGTTCTAAACGCTGGGGCTCCCAAATAGCCCAGAAAACCGCTAAAAAACGACCCTCTGGTCATTAAAAATCCAGAATGGTAGATAATAGAGCTGACACTGGAAAATAACCTCGTAAAATTACCCTGCAAATCGGTTTTGAATGCGGGTAGTCTAAAAACCACTTGAAATAAAAGAGCGTAAAAATGTGGAAATGGGATCAGGGGAGAATGGAGTACTTTCAGTACGATGTGCTTCGTACGATCGCGCGTTTTGCACTAAGACATGACCTGAAAAATAGTACCCCAGCCCTTATTAGAGCAGAGACAGGACTCGGTTTTGCGGCACCAGAAACACATACGCCATGGCGAAACTACTCCCGCATTTTTAAACTCTGCCTGCTTGTTAGCGAAGAGAATGGCAGGGCTATTCCTACTGATGTCGCGAATATTCTTGCGCAGTCTGGAGCGGTAACATGTGACGAATACATCCACTTTCTCGTGGAGGCAACGACAGACCCATCACCAGCCCTGTCTGATTGGAGCTCCCATAGCATGACAGGAAGAGTACGACATCCATTGTGTTTTTCCTTGAAGTACATTCTTGCAAAAATAGCCGGACTCAATGAGTACATTACCCCAATAAATGAGATCATTGGTGCATATAACCAGAGCGGATTTTCTGGAGAAGAAGATGATACGGCCTTTTTAAACTTAATGCCCAATCGGAACAACTACCCTAGCGCGGCCTTAACACCCGACCCACGCCAAGCGAGGGAAAGTATAAAATTTATTTCGCAAATTTCATATTTGCACTGCGAAGGCAACGAAATCATTGCGTCTTTAAGCCAAGAAGATGCTCTCGAAATTTTCCATGCCCTAAATCCAATTTCTGGCCCGCGAGAAAATGAGAGTAGTGCTGAAATACGACGTTTGGCGTCATTTTTCCGAGATGGAAGTGACCACGATTTCTTCGATTACAAAAGTACGATACTCTCCGATGTTCGTGAAAGCGGATTTGAAGAAGGCAGTAAGGTTAAAAAAACGCATATTGTCATAGAGAGAAACGCCAAGTTGAGACAACTCTTCTTTAACCAACGCCCCTCGGCCATCTGTGACGCTTGCAATATAAACACGCACCAAAAATACCCTTGGGTAAATCGCGTCCTAGATATTCATCATGTATTACCCCTCTCCTCGGGAACTCGTGTTGATTCGAGAAGAGGCACAATGCTGGAGGACTTGGTGGCTATTTGTCCAACATGTCATAGAGCGGTTCATCGCTTCTGTGACGCACACTTACGATCCGAAAGAAAACAGGACTTTCTTACCGAGACGGAAGCTCGATCCGTATATAGCCGAGCAAAGGATACGATAACAGTGGGAGATTGCTATGCCCGGTAACTCTACAAGCAGTGCCTCGACAGCCATTCCGCTTAAAACGCAAAGTAAGATTCTCCAGTTTGCAGAACATGAGCAAGTTGATTTAGCAGTAGCTCTAGAACATTTCGGTCACTCTTTTGATGATCTGGTGTATGAAATTAGCGCGGCAAAAAAATGGCGCGGTGCCACCCCAAAGGCGTTATGCGATTTCAAAATTCAAGAACACAACATACCATTAGTGAGTTTTTTCACGGGTTGCGGAGGCATTGATCTTGGATTCGAAGCTGCTGGATTCGCGCACATAGCAGCTTTTGAATTTAATGAACTGTTCTGTAAAACTCTCCGTAAAAATAGACCGGGATGGAAAGTATTTGGCCCGCCAACTAGTGCTGGCGACGTTTCAAAAACATCAGATATTATAGAATCTCTAGGGAAGCTTATCCCTGTTAATTTCGAGGGTGTTTTTGTAGGCGGGCCACCTTGTCAGCCTTTTTCAATCGCGGCCAATCAACGATTCGCCAAATCAGGCGACAACTTCAAGCGTGTTGGTTTTGATCACGAGACAAAAGGGAACCTGTTGTTTGATTACGTATCGATCATAAAGTATTTTCGGCCGGCCAGCTTCCTTATCGAAAATGTCCCTGGATTACGCGATCTGGATGACGGCGTACAACTCTCCGAAGCCATCCGCGATCTAGCGGCGCTTGGATACTCTGTAGAAAAGCCAACTGTCTTGAATGCCGCAGACTATCATGTTCCTCAATACCGGGAACGCCTTTTCATTATTGGCAACCGCAAGCGCAAAACAGTTGTTTTCCCAGTTGCAGAAAAAAAACAATACGGTGCAGGATCGGTACTCCATAGAGACCAAGGAGATGCGCCAAATAATGAAACTCGAGTACACAAACTAAGCTCCATAAGGCGTTATGCGAAATTAAACTATGGCCAAAGAGATCAGCTAGGCCGTGTTGACAGACTTGATCCATGTCTTCCGGCGAAAACCGTTATCGCTGGGGGTACAAATGGAGGGGGGCGTTCACACCTTCATCCGGAAATTCCTCGGACATTAAGTGTAAGAGAATGCGCTAGACTCCAAACATTTCCGGAGGACTATACATTCGTTGGACCAACCGCACGGCAGTTCACGCAAGTTGGAAATGCTGTTCCTCCGGTACTCGCCGCACAAATAGGAATATCTCTTGCAAAATCGGTCTTTGGTATAAAAAAATAGGCCGAAGGATTTGAATAAGATATCGGCCCTATAGATTAATGATTCCATTCCAAACCCCGGAAGATTTCATCCCGAAGATTCGAATATCTTGTCGCGCCGCAATTCATCCGCGCAATCTGCGGTTAAATCATGCAGCCCGCTCTTTTTTACGGTCTTCCTGTCACGCCGTAGTTACGAAGGCGGATGCGTTCCCTCGCGGTTCAAAATAATTTTGTCCTCAATGATTTTGTCTAAATTCCCTTACGCGGCTTTGCCGATGAGGTCGGATTCGTATTCGGGGAACATGATAATGGCGGGATGAACGCCGAAAGCCTTGGCCAACTGCTCAGCCCGTTTTTTGCCGATATCAATCCGGTCATTTTCGAGCGAGCTGATATTTTTAGCGTGAAGCCCCGACTTTTCAGCAAGCTGCTCCTGCGTCCAGCCTTTCAGTTCGCGGAGCATCCGGATCGCTTCGCCCGTCGTCAACGTCGCGTGCTGTGCTGCCGGAATAAATTCGTCACTCGTTTTCATAATCCACCTCAATATTTGTGCGCGTTAATGTCGATGACCTTGACGGTCACGATTTCTTTTTCGACTTCGTAGATCACCCGGTATTGCAGGTTCAACCGCGATGACCGCTGTCCCGCTCTGTCGCCTTTCAGCTTTTCGTCGTGGAACCCGGAAAACTCCTTCAGCTTGTCCGGGCCGTGCCGGAAGACGAGGTCTTTCCAAAGTTCGTACTTCTTAACCACCTGGACGGGAAGCTTCTTACACGTCCCCGCAATGCTCCGGTGTTCAAGGATGTTCCACATAATCAGAATTGATACCTTATTATTTTTAATAAGTCAACGGCTCCCCGGAAGATTTCATCCCGAAGTTTCCGGAGATCCTGCCGCGCCGCAAAAGGAAAGATGGCGACCGTTTCTGTGGCCGCACACAGCGCGGAAGAGCACGCTAAAGCGTGGACTACGAACAGAGAAAAAAAAGTATGTCCAGCCTTTCTCTGTCCGCCGAAGCTCGAAGAGCGAAGGAGGAAGTCTGTCACCCGCCCGCCTTGAAGTGTGTATCCGCCCGAACAACCGCAGCTGTTCCTGTGACCGCGCCCACCGTGCGCGGTTTCCCAAGGATTGGAAAATTCCAAAGCCCAGAATGTATAACCGGATTTCCCGGCTTGACCGTGGTTAACCGACAAGTTAACTTTTGGACGTGGTACGCGAAATCCTCTTTTACAAAACGGAGGGCGGACGAAGCCCGGTTCGGGATTTTCTCGAAACGCTCCCGTCCAAACAGGCGCAAAAAGCGGCCTGGGTTATGAGCCTTGTGGAAGATTTGGACAGTGTGCCCGGACAGTATTTCCAGAAGATGGTCAATACGGACAACCTGTGGGAAATCCGTGTAAAAACCGGATCGGATATTTTCCGTTTCCTTGGGTTTTTCGATGGAGCAAAGCTGGTGGTACTTTCCCACGCGTTTCAAAAGAAAACGCAAAAAACGCCGCAACAGGCCATCCGTCTGGCGGAAGAACGGAAACAGGAGTATTTCAGGAGGAAACAAAAATGAGCGATCTGAAAAAATACATTCAGGAGCGTAAGGCGCGGGATGCGGAATTTGCCAAGGACTTCGATTCCGGATACCAGCAGTTTAACATCGGCGCAATGCTCAAGCAGGCCCGGATTGAAGCCGGCATCACGCAGGAAGAGCTGGCGGAACGGCTGCACACGAAAAAAACCGCCGTGTCCCGGATCGAAAACCACGCCGACGACATTAAACTTTCCACACTGGAAAAGTTTGCTGAAGCCATTGGGAAACGGCTGACACTGAAAATCGCCTGATCGCGACACCATGCAGCAGATCCGCGTCGGCATTGATGAACTCGAACGCATCATCGAAGAGCGGATCCGGTTTTAACCACTGAATACAGAAAAAGCCACTCTTGCCATTTCGGACGCGACAGGCCATTATTCCGGGCATGAAAGCGAACGCTGCCATTTCATCCGACCCCGCGATTCTGAGCGGAACCCCGGTTTTTACCGGCACACGCGTACCGGTAAAAACGCTGATTGATTCGCTGGAAGCCGGGGATTCGATTGACCTGTTCCTTTCCGATTTCCCATCTGTAAAACGAAACCAGATTGTGGCCTTCCTTGAGATGACAAAAGAAACGCTGCTTGCAACGGCTTGAGATGAAAATTCTTCTTGATGAATGCCTTCCCCGCCGTCTGGTTCGCGATCTTAACCGCTACAGCGTCACAACCGTTTCCCGGCAAGGCTGGTCGGGTGTCACGGATAGCGAATTGCTCAAGCTTGCCGGCACAGAGTTTGACATCCTGATTACGATGGACAGCAACCTTGTTTTCCAGCAAAACCTGAAATTGTCCGTTCTGCGTGTCATTGTTCTCCGTGCGGTCAACAGCCATTATGAAACACTTCAGCCTCTGGTTCCGGATATTCTGAACGTTATCGAAAAAATTCAACCCGGACAGGTTGTCGCCGTCGGCAGCCCCGAACTTTTCCGGTAGAGACCGCCCGTCGTGCGGTGTCACCATAGATTTCCAAACCTTGGAAGATCAAACCGTCACCCTGCGCGACCGCGACACCATGCAGCAGATCCGCGTCGGCATTGATGAACTCGAGCGCATTATCGAGGAACGCGTCAGGTTCTAACCACGGAATATGCCGAACACACAGAAGGCGGGGTCAACAACCCCGCCTTTTTCACGTCAGTCACTTTTCACTGCGAGCATTGCGACGAACAAGCCAAGCTCCTATACATCCCATTGCAAAAAGAAGAAATGTCGCTGGCTCAGGAATAGCCTGTACAGATATTGCAGAAAATCCAGTTCCGTCTTCCAGAGGCAAACTTGACTGGCTTTCAAACATGTTTTTCAAAGACGCATCCAAAGAAGCATAACTGAATTTGGTACCTGAACCGGCTCCTGTCACAGCAAGTGCTGTAGGAGCAATCACCCCAAGGGGACTTATTGAAATTTCCAATCCACTGTTAGCAAATACAATATCGGCATAACCAACATCGTTACCTCCAGAAAGAGCAAAAGCCGTACTGATATTTACAGACGGCTCACTCCCGGAAACCCAGCCTGCGCTGCTCCAGGAAAACCATCCGGCATCTGTCGTCCCTGTATCACTTCCTGTGAAATAAAACTCCTCATTTACAGAATCTATATTCAAGACTAATGCCGCATTGGAAATGTCGCTTATGCTCCACATGACACACATGCCGGCAGCAACCGTCATTGCTCTGTATACTTTCTAGTCCATTCTCTTCTCCTCGTTTTTTAACGGATCCCGGTCCTCACCCTACAATATGTAAGGCTCGTTCCCGCCGACCGGAAACAAAAGAGGCGCGAGCTCCAAGCTCATGCCTCTGTCGAGGGACCGCGAAGCCCCACCCGGAAACACAAGACAGGGAGCCGCGCCCACATGGAGCGCGTCTCCGCACGTCTTGCTTCCGAGTTAAAAATTCGCGGTTTTCGACAAAAGCAATACTGCGCGTTAACGCATTAAATTTTTTGTTCTAAATCTGTTCGATAGTTTTCCTCTTTTTCGTAAAACGATACTCTTGCATCACGGTGCCGAAAATAGCCATCCGGCCTGATTTTGGATAGGACTTTCAGCCGAAATTTTGGTGGAACGCGACCGCCGGGCGCGTTCTAAGCGTGCTCGGCGATCACGCTCCACCTTCTAAGGCAAATCCTTTCATTCTAACCCCCGGAAGATTTCATCCCGAAGATTCCGAACATCTTGCCGCGCCGGAATTCAACAGCGCTTCACCGCAGGTGGAACGCGCCGTCCCGGCGCGTTTAAGTAAGCGTGCCGGGACGGCCCGCTCCACCCGAAAAGAAAAGCGTGCCGGGACGGTACGCTCCACCTTCCAAATTCATCCGCGCCTGTTTCTGTTAAGCCAAGGCCGCCGGGACGGCGGCGGCACATACCGCAGCATCCCCGCTGGCTGTTTGCCAGCAGACAGACAAGAGTGTCTGTCTCACATGTGGAACAGGCACTCCTGCCTGTTCATGCCGAATTCCTGAACTGCTTTTTGGTTGTCTCTGTTCTCCCGTCCGGTAGGGTTTCCGGCCAACTTTAAACCCAAAGGACGCTTATGATCGCAGACGGCAAAACAGTACGCATTCACTACACCGGCACGCTGAACGACGGAACGCAGTTCGACTCGTCCGCCGGACGCGATCCGCTCGAATTTGAAACCGGCTCCGGCATGGTCATTCCGGGATTCGACTCCGCAGTACGCGATATGCCGGTCGGCGGAAAAAAGACTGTCACGATTCCGGCGGCGGAAGCTTACGGCGAAGCGCATGAGGAAATGATCGGCGATATTCCCAAAGACCGCTTCCCGCCGGAAATGGAACTGGCCGTCGGCATGCAACTCCAGATGATGGGGCCGCAAGGTCCGCTCGGAGTCGTCATCAAGGCGATCAAAGAAAACGCTGTCACCATCGACGCCAACCATCCACTGGCCGGCAAAGACCTGACATTTGAATTGGAATTGGTAGAGATCGTCTAGTGGTGGAGCGGAAGGGGATCGAACCCTCGACCTCCACGTTGCGAACGTGGCGCTCTACCAATTGAGCTACCGCCCCGAAAAGAAGGCACGGAATATATCCGCGCCGCCCGTCCGCCGACAAGCGTTTAATCCCTGAAATGCTTGGTTTAGGCAGGAACGGCCTGCCGGGCCGTCCGCCCTGCCTTTTCCGGCCGGCAGAAGTTGACTCCCGCACGCACGCCTTTTACAGTCGCCCCCGAACCGGGACGATTTTGCGGGAGAAAACACCTGATGAACTACTGCCCCCATTGCGGACACAAACTGGATGATAAATATGTGCTTTGTCCCAAGTGCGACCGCCGCCTCCTGTGCGCCAACCGTTTCAATACTCCCGGCGGTGCGCAGATTGTACCCTGTGCACGCTGCAAAGGTACCGGACATATTGATGCCGGAGGAATCTTCGCGTGTATAATAAAAACCTGCCCGGCCTGCGGCGGTGCCGGCGCCCAGCGAGTTTGACGACCTGCTGACGAAACCTAACCTATTGACTCATCAGCAGGATATACGGTAGTTACCTATCAATGATTTTGTTCAATCAAACAACCTATTAGGCCACCTCACGCTATGACTTTTACCAACATCACGAAACAACGAGCAGATGACGGCAGCTTGTATCGTTGTCCATGCTGCGGTTTCCGGACGCTGGCAGAGCGAGCTGGCTACGAGATTTGCCCGGTTTGCTTTTGGGAAGATGACGGCCAAGATGACCACGACGCCGCCGAGGTTCGCGGTGGTCCAAATTATGAGTTGAGTTTGACGCAGGCACGCCAGAATTTCCGCGAGTTCAGGGCTTGTAGCCGCCGAGTTTTGTCACACGTCCGCGAGCCGAAGCCAGATGAGTTATAATTGACCAGAGGTCTAACAAAAGTCGCCGGAGCCAACCGCCGTTGACGTCGCGGCTCCCGGCGCGAATCGTCGATGGCTCAGCTTGCTACGTTACCTGAAATGCTCGAATGCTTTGCGTTTCAGGATCGCACCGTCAAGGGTGAGATTTTCTGGCTGGTTGGTGATGGTTCCAATTCTTGGAAATTTCTGTTCCAGATCTTCCAGACATTGGAAATCGAAGGCGTCGGCATCTTCGGCGTGAACGGTGAAGAGCAGTTCAAAGTCCTCGCCGGCGAACAGCGCCTGTTCCAATGTTTTTGTTTTCGGAATCGCCGCGCTATCCAGCGCCGCGCCAACTTTGGATGCTTTCAGGATGTGGCGCAGATCGGTGGCGAGGCCGTCGCTGATATCCATCATGCAACGGACGAAGCCGGACTGCCGCAACCATTTGGCTTCTTTGATGCGCGGCATAAAGTTCAGATGTTTGCCACTTTCGAATGAACCGCCAAGCGGGCCGGTAACGTAGATGATGTCGCCGGGATGCGCGCCGGAGCGGAGCAACGCTTTACCTTTCGGTACGCGCCCGACGCCGAAGACGTGCAGTTCGAGTACCGATCCCTGCGCGAGGTCGCCGCCGACGAGATCGACGTCGAACAGTTTCCGGAGCTTGGCAACACCGGCGTAGATCTTTTCCAAGGTTTGGAAATCCTGCTCCGGCGGCGCGACGAGGTTGATAAGCAGGTACTGCGGATCGGCACCCATGGCGGCGAAGTCGCTCAGGACGCGCGCGGCGGCTTTCCAGCCGATCTGTTCGGGATCGGTGCCGGGCGTGAAGTGTACGCCGCTGATGAGCGGGTCGGAGGTGAGGACAAGGTCGTAGTGCGTGTCGAGCGGCAGGACGGCGCAGTCGTCGCCGACGGCTTTCAGGTTTGCAGTCAGGGCCGCTATGGCGTTATGTTCTCCGACGTCTTTCAGAGTTTTCATGCTTCAAGGTTAGTTCAGGAGTACTTAATGAACAAGAAGGTTTTGGTAACAGGCGGCAGCGGATTTCTCGGCATCAATATGATCCGCTATCTGCTTCAGCAGGGCGTGACCGACATCATCGTGCTGGATCTTCTCGAGTTCGATTATCCGGAACGGAACCGGATCAAAGCGGTGGTCGGCGACATCCGCAACGCTGAGACGGTGCGCGAAGTGATGAAAGGCGTGAACTGGGTTATCCATACCGCCGCCGCCCTGCCCCTTTATACGAAAGAAGAAATTTTCTCTACCGACATCGAAGGTACCCGCATTCTGCTGGCCGCCGCCGAAAAGGAAAAGGTCGAGCGGTTCGTGCATATCTCTTCGACCGCTGTTTACGGAATTCCGGATCACCATCCGCTGTTCGAAACCGACCGGCTGATCGGCGTCGGCCCGTACGGCATCGCCAAGATCGAGGCAGAAAAAGTCTGCCTCGAATACCGCGCCAAAGGTCTGTGCGTGCCGATCATCCGCCCCAAGTCATTCATCGGCCCGGAACGGCTCGGTGTTTTCGCGCTGCTCTACGACTGGGCGAAAGACGGCAAAAATTTTCCGATGATCGGAAGCGGGAACAACCGCTACCAGCTGCTCGCCGTTGAAGACCTCTGCGAAGCGATTTATCTCTGCCTGACCAAAGATGAAGCGAGCGTAAACGACATCTTCAACATCGGCGCCAAAGAGTTCACGACCATGAAGGAAGATTATCAGGCGGTGCTCGACCGCGCCGGACACGGCAAGAAGGTGATCGGAACTCCGGCGAAGCCGTTGATCTGGGCGCTGCGTATCCTTGAGTTCTTCAAGCTGTCCCCGCTTTACAAATGGGTCTACGAAACCGCCTGCGAAGATTCGTTCGTCTCGACGGAGAAAATCGAGCAGAAGCTGAACTTTTACCCGAAACTTTCGAACAAGCAGGCGCTGATCCGCAATTATGAATGGTATATTGCCAACCTGCATACCTTCGAAGGCAAAGGCGGCATCTCGCACCGTGTGCCGTGGGGCCAGGGTATCCTTAAATTTTTCAAACTGTTTTTCTGATATGAAAAACTCACTCCTCATCATCACTTGCGCATTACTGATCGCCGGATGCGGCCAGAAAAACGGCGCGCAGCTTGACACGGCGGATGAAAAAGACACCCGCGTCCGCAAAGGCCTTGAGCAGGTCAGTAAGAAAAACTGGGATGAAGCCATCAGCCAGTTCGAAACCGCACTGGTAAAAAAACCGGAGCTGGGCCGGCCCGATCTGGAACTGGCGATCATCTATCAGCAGTATGAAAAAAACTACGCCCGCGCCATCTACCATTATGAGCGCTATCTTGAAAAACGGCCGCTCACCGAAAAACGGGCGCTGATTCAGGACTGGATCAAGCAGGCGAAAATTTCACTGGCCGCCGAAACCGGCGTGTCCGCCGGTGATGTTTCAGGTGAGCTGGTGCGTCTGACCCGCGAAAACAATCTGTTGCGCCGGCAACTCGAGGCGGCAGGCGGCGCGGCACCGGCGACCGTCGCCAACGTCAGAACCATCCTGACCCAACCGCCGGTATCGCGTCCCGCCCCGGCTCCGGTCGCGCCAAAACCGGCCGAACCGGTGCAAGCGGATCGCACCTATAAAGTCCGTCCCGGCGACACCCTTTCGCGCATCGCCGGATCAGTTTACGGTGATGCCGGTAAATGGCGCAAAATCTACGACGCCAACCGCGACAAAATGAAAACCGAAACCGACATGAAAGTCGGCCAGACGCTCACTATTCCGGGGTTATAAACGGCATTTTACCGGGATCACTCCTTCACCCGACGGCTTCGGGATGTCCCGTTTATATTCGCATTAAAATGCATCTTGGGTTATATTTTATGCCGTTTGATGGACTTCGTTCCGGTCAAAGCATCAAACTGAAAAACCGGAACACTTAACTCGGGAGTGTCGATTATGTGTCATCACAGTTCGCGTTCTGCTAAATGGGTCATTGTGCTTCTCACAGCAACATCGCTGAACAGTCATCAATTGTCCGCACAGGCACCGGACACGCCGCCGGCAACACCG
>JBAZTQ010000059.1:0-19484 GCA_041661845.1 Kiritimatiellales bacterium
TGGTAAAGGTGAGCGGAGTCTCTCCGCTGACAGCCAGCGTTCCGCCATTCATAACCAGCGAATCCTGCATCAGCAGTTTTCCGGCACCGGACACATGCAGCGTTTTCCCGTTCAGATTAATGCCCAGTTTCAGATGCAGCGAGGTGTTGTTGGTCAAAAGCATTTCCGTGTCGGAGCCGAGAATCATTTCAACATTATTGATGTGCTTTCCTTGCAGCACCTCAATTGTTCCGGGGCCGCTACCGGACTCAATGCGCAACTGGCCGCCGCCGGACAAAGTATACGGGTTCGGGTTGCGGAAGCGCAGGCCTTTCATCCGGCAGCTCTCTCTGGGAACCGTTATGGAATCGATGTCAAAGCTTCTGGCGGCGGCTCCAACAGGTACCCGCGGATCAAACCGGAGCCGGGTGATTACTTTTCCGTCCCAGTTGGTGTTGCCCGCCAGCGGGAAAACAAAATCCTGAAACGCGCCATTGTTGGTGTAGGATTGTGTCAGGCTTTGCGAGGAAGGGTAGGCTTCCGCCGCTGTGGTTCCCCAGTATAAAACCACCGGGCAGTTGGTGCCCGCACGCAGACGGATGCGCACTTCCGGAACAGTTGATCCATAGAAAAACCGGTCCGTTCGAAATATATAAACGCTATTCGTAGTGGTGGCTGTTCCTTGTAAAAGCCCGTTCGTTGCCGCCACATCCCAATAATTAGTGTTTGAAATCACCCAGCCTTCTTTGTCTCCGTCGGTGTTGAAGTTCCAGGTTTGGGTCTCAGACGGAATATTGACTGTGGCGGCGGCTGTGACGGCGCTGCCGAACACGGCGGTTTCTTCGGTGGTGTCAGGACGGCCCCAGTAATACCAGCTCAGCGGTTCGAACCAGTCGCCGGAGCCGGAGCGCACCCATGAACATTCACCGTCGACCGGCTGAGTCACGGTGAGATTGGCCGACTGGAAGGAAACCGGCGCAGCACTGTTGGTCTCAATAAAATTACCCGCCGCGTCAAAATGAAGAATGCGACCGGCGGTTTCCCGGATATAGACATCACCGGCGGCGGTTCGGCCCATTCCGTTCGGTGACGTCAGAGCGGCACCCGCAAAAGTGTTTCCGAGCGCAAAACTGCCTAGCGGCGCATCGGTGTGCTGGGTCTTTTCGTACCGCAACACAGAGCCGCCGGACAGTTTAAGGATGTGGTTCGGCGACAGATCCCGGAAGTTTTCAATCTTATGGAAAGTGATCAGATTGGAGTCGTGGCCGCGCGGCGGTTTATAGGTATCGCCGACATCGAAAGCCGTGCGCGAGGCGATCACCATGGTTGAGCCGTCAAAGTCGAAATTGAAATACTGGAACGCTTCGTAGTCAATATTGGCGGAGTAGAGAAAAATTTTCTCGACCTTCCAGTTGAACAGATCGCGCGAGGTGAGCACGGCGGCGGTGTTGCGGATCAGCTCGGGCGTACTGCCCCAATCGGGATCGTTCGCATGCGCCGGCAGAACCGGATTGCTCAATACAAAAAATTTTCCTGATACCGGATCGTAGGCTGCGCCGAATTTCTTTTCACCGCCCGGCAGGGCCACAAAGTTATTTGTCGGGTCAAAGAAGGCATTGCCGCTGACATCCGCCCGGATGAGAGCGGCGTATGGAAGTGCACGTATCTTCGGCATAACCACCACACCCAGCTCCGGCGAAGCTACCACTTGCGCTTCTTCCCACCCCTGCCACTGCCCGTTAAACCAGCCGGTATCGACTGCGGGGGATGCACTCCATTTCCAGGAGGCCCCCAGCATCAGATTGGAATTTGCCGGAGCGGACTGAACCCGCGTGTTGGCCGCGCTCCAGATGCGGTTGCTGAACAGGATCGGATTGTTCGGCGTCCAGGTGCTGGAAATGCTGAATACGTTGGTGTCCGGTGTCGTCCAGGAGGTTCCGTTGTTCGTGGACTTAACAATATAATCTCCGCCCATAAGATAAAGTTCGTCGTTATGAAGAAAGAAGCTGCTTCCGGCAGTGGCTCCGTACAAAGTGATCAGCGGAGACCAGTTGGTTCCTTTGTCGGTCGACTTGTAGAGATAAACCTCGTTGAAAGGTGCGCTTCCGCCGAATGTTCTGTGACTCATCAGATACCAGCCGTTGGTGAGCACGATGATTTCCGGATCAGAGGTATACTTTTCATTTCCGATCAAAGCGTCCCACGCACTGGGTGAAGCTGTATAATAGACTACTTCACCCGGTACCAGACTGAAGTTCGCGGCGGCCGGTGAAACCGCCGGAATTCCCGTGCCCAACAATGCCACGGACAAGAGCAGATAAAGAGTGATAACCGGTTGTTTTCTCATAAGCCTCTCTCCTCAATAGACCTGCTGCCTTGCCGCTTCGCCGTTGTCCATTACACCATTAAAGTCCGGCCCGCCGGCGGCCACGTAACCGTGGCTGGCACCGTTCTCGTCGGGCGTGACCCAGAAGGAATAGAGCGAGCCGTTCGTCAGCAGAAATCGCAAACGCACCGGCTGGCCGCTCACCGCCGCAAGACTGCCGGCACCCTGCCAGATCACACGCTGTTTCGTCGTGTCGCCGTTCAGCGGCACACAATTCGCCGCCGAGAAAGGCTCAATGACGTTGTCATCCCCATCCAGCACCTCAACTCTCAGCTCACCTTGCGGCGCGTTGAAGTTCACAAAAAGATACCTGCCATTGAAAGTGATCCGCCGCGTCGTCAGTTTCCCCTGTTCTTCACCGGCATCCATCGAGGCGAAGCCGTCACGGCGCAAAGTGGCGAAGCCGATGCTCGCGCCGAAAGCCGATCCGGGCGTGCCGTCCGGTGCAATGCCCGAGAAACCGGCGTATGGAAACCAGAGCTTATCATCCATCACCAGACAAACGCCTGCCGTGCTGTGCAGGTAGGCGCGATCCCAGTCTCCTGTTGTGCGCGTGGCCGCGATAAACGCCCGCCGGTCAGGCCGCTGCCAGTGGAATCCGTCGCGGCTGAAACCGAGCTTCAGCTCCGTTGTCTTCGGGAATGCGCCGGCCTGGCAGATGCTGTTGGAAGGGCCGAGATGGATTTGGAACATGCCGAGCATCAGGCTCTCATAAGCCACCGCGTTGTGGCAATAAAGCTGGGCCGCATCGCCGACCGCCGGGTCAGGCTCATCAAGCCGGTCGGCATCGATCCAGTAGACCTTGCCGGTCCAGTCGGCCCCGGCCAGAAAGTCACGGTTTTCAGCATAGTAGCGGCACCGTCCGGCCGGTGTCCGCCGGGATGTTCCCTTAAGGCTGTAAACCCAGACCCGCCGGAACGGGTTGTAGAAGAAAGAATTATAATCATCTGCATAGGCGCAGGACACCTGCGGCGACCAGATGCGGCCGTCCGCCGAAGTCTGCAACGTCTGGTACATGCCGGTCGGGAACGTGCTGAACCGGGTCGACATGAGCTTCAGGCGTTCGCCGGAGTTCGTTGCATTCAAATCGAGCCAGACGGTTTTTTCACGCCCGGCTCCGGCTTCGCCTTTAAATCCCGGAGGCAGCAGCAGGTTGCCGCCGGCCATGCCCAGATCGGGACGAACCCAGTTCAGTAAATTCGTACTGACGGCCAAAGCGAGGCCGCCTTCCCAGCCGGCGTCATAGAATATCTTGAATGCGTGCTCCGCCGGATCGTAAAAGGCTCCGCCGGTCTGGAGGCGGCATTGCCGCCAATCCCCGGAACCATCGGTTGCAGCCGCAGTCAAAACGGGATTGCCCGCGTACTTTTGCGCCCGGTAAAAAGTTCGGGTCAGATTGGTGCTCTGCCCGATCAGAAAATCGTCCACGAAAAGCTGCCGGCCGACATCAATAGGAATCAAGGATGGCGGAGCACTGAGATAGGGTATGTCCATCGGCTCCGTGGATGCCGAGTCGCCGCCGCGGGGCGGCCAGATCCCGGGCAAAGTGATTCCGTTGTACAGTTTTTCATACTTGCCCAGCAGAACAAATGCCGGCCCGGAATTCTGTACGGTTACAGGCGTCTCCAGCCGAAAGTTATCAACTGTAACCGCCGCCGTATTACAGAAAAATCCGCCCAGTCCGTCTTTGAGCTTAACCTGTCCGCTATGCAAAGTAATATTTGTCTTGGAATAAACGGTTACACCGGAAGCATCCGCGATGCTGAAATTAAAGATGTACGGATCATCGGAGGTAACCTTGTATGTATAAGAGTCCCCTTTCACGCAGGAATAGACATTCGATACGTTGAACGAGGTGCCGCCCGTTACCAGAAAATTCGAATAGCTGAGCATCTGCAAAACCGTGTTGGTCGAATCCCAAAGCTGGCGGACGGAATAGTAATTACCGGCGTCCCGATAATTAAAAATCAGCCCCATCGTGGCGTTCGCCGCAGAGTTGTCTTTAAACGTGGCGGACAGCGAAAAATTAGTCCCCGCACCATCATTCAGGGTTTGCGCCGACATGTTGATCAGCATCGGCTTGTATCCGGTTGCGAGACCAAAACTCAACGCATGATTATAAATGCGGTATTGCGTGGTATAGTCTGGAAGTTCCACAGATACGACAGGTTTCCAGTCAGCCCCGATCATGGCGGCGACCTCGGCAACATTGGACGCATACCCCGTCGGCGCGCGATTGAAATTATCGGCGACGGTAACAGCCCGGGCCGCGCAGCACAGTATCCCAAACGCAAATATACAGACTGCCTTTTTCATTTTCTTCTCATCGGCACCGGCGGTCTTTCCCGATTCCTTTATGGAAAACCCCGCAACCGGAAACAGTTCAACAACAAGATATCCGGCTGATTTACTTCGTCACTTGGGAAGGCTGTGCGCCGCTGTCCATTACTCCATCAAAATCCGGCCCGCCGGAGGCTACGTAACCGTGGCTGGCCCCGTTCTTATCGGACGTAACCCAGAAGGAATAGAGCGAGCCGTTCGTCAGCAGAAACTTCAGACGCACCGGCTTGCCGCTCACGGCTGCGAGACTGTCGGCATCTTGCCAGATCACGCGCTGTTTGGTTTTATCGCCGTTCACCGGTATGCATTTCGCTGCCGAAAACGGCGCGATGACATTTCCGTTTTCATCCAGTACTTCCACCTTCAGTTCGCCTTGCGGCGCGTTGAGGTTCACAAAAAGATACTTGCCCTTGAACGTGACCGTCCGGGTCGTCAGCGTCCCCTGTTGTTCCCCGGCATCCATCGAGGCGAAACCGTCGCGGCGCAACGTGGCGAAGCCGATGCTCGCACCGAAATACGACCCGTGCGTGCCATCCGGCGCGATGCCCGAAAAGCCCGCATAAGGAAACCAGAGCTTGTCATCCATCACGAGGCAAACGCCTGCCGTGCTGTGCAGGTAGGCGCGATCCCAGTCGCCTTCCCGGCGCGTAGCACCGATGAACGCCCGCCGGTCGGGCCGCTGCCAGTGGAATCCGTCCCGGCTGAACCCGAGCTTCAGTTCCGTCAATTTCGGGTGTTTGCCTTTGTCACACGCCCGGTTGTCCGGGCCGAGATGAATTTGAAACATGCCGAGCATCAGGCTCTCATATGCCACCGCATTGTGGCAGTAGAGCTGCGCTGCATCGCCGATTGCCGGGTCGGGCTCATCAAGCCGGTCGGCGTCCATCCAATAGACTTTGTTATTCCAGTTCGCTCCGGTCATAAAGTCGCGGTTTTCTGAGTAGTAACGGCACCGGCCGCGCGGTGTCCGGATAGACGTTCCTTTAATGCTGTAAACCCAGACCTGCCGGAAAGGATTGTAAAAGAAGGAGGTATAATCTTCCGCGACAACGCATTTTACATGCGGCGACCAGACGCGGCCGTCCGCCGAGGTTTGCAGAACCTGATGCACATCGAGTTTGCCGTTAGGGAAACTGACGCGTGTCGTCATGAGCTTCAGGCGTTCATTCGGGTTCGCTGCATTTAAATCGAGCCAGACGGTTTTTTCACGGCCCGCGCCATTGGTGTCGGTTGCAAAGCCCGGCCCTAACAGCAGGTTGCCGCCGGCCATGCCCAGTTCGGGGCGAACCCAGTTCAGTAAATTCGTGCTGACGGCCAAAGCGAGGCCGCCTTCCCAGCCGGCGTCGTAGAATATCTTGAATACGCGCTCCGCCGGATCGTAAAAGGCGCCGCCGGTCTGGAATCGGCATTGCCTCAGAAGTCCCGTTCCGTCGGTTTCGGCCGGAGTTAAAACGGGGTTGCCTTCGTACTTTTGCGCCTGATAAAAAGTCCGGGTCAGGCCGCTCTGCTCAATCAGAAAATCGTCTACGAAAAGCTGCCGTCCGACATCAATAGGGATCAAAGGCGGCGGTTCGCTCAGATAGGGTACGGCCATCGGCTCCTTGGATGTTGAGTTGCCGTCGCGCGGCGGCCAGACGGCGGGCAATACGATCCCGTTATACAGGGTTTCGCACCGGGCCGGCTGGACAGCCGGTACGGGTTCGGCGATGTCAGTCAGCCTGAAATCATCAACGGCAACTGCCGCGTTATTGCAGAAAAACCCGCCCAGTCCGTCTTTGAGCTTAATCTGGCCGGAACTCAAAGTGATGTTCGTCTTCGAATAAACGACAGCACCGGAAGCATCGGCGATACTGAAATTAAAGATGCACGGCTCGTCGGAAGTAACTTTGAACGTATAGACATCTCCTTTGATGTAAGAATACGCATTGGTCGCATTGAGTGCGGTGCCGCCCGTCAGCGTAAAATTTTTAAAGTTCAGCAGCTGCAGCAGCATATTCGCCCCGTTGAAGTATTGGCGAATGGCATAATAATTGCCGGGATCCTGATAATTAAAAATCAGCCCCATCGTGGCCGTACCGGCTGAAGAGCTGTCTTTAAATGCGGCGGACAGCGTGAAGCCGGTTCCTTCTCCGTCGTTCAGAGTTTGCGCGGCCTTGTTAATCAGAAAAGGCTTCCAGCCGGTCGCGGTTCCAAAACCCAGCGCATTATCAGTAATGCGGTAGGTCGAAGAGTAGTCCGGATACGACCCTGTCACGACGGGCTTCCAGTCGGATCCGATCACCGCCGCTACTTCGGCAACTGTTGATGCGAAGCTTGTATTTTCACGATTAAAATCATCCGTGACCGTTGCGGAAACAGCCGCACGGCACAGTGATCCAAGTATCAAAAGGCAAATGCTTTTTTTCATGCTCTTTCTCCTTCGTTTAACTTCGGATTATCTTCATCAATCGGCTTGCCGCGCCAGAAATTGGCCAGAATAGAACCGGTGACATTCATCAGGGGGCCGAAAATAGCGGGCGCAAGTCCAACTGTCGCCACTTTGCCCATTTGCAAAGCCAGACCGGAGGCTAATCCGCCGTTTTGCATGCCCACTTCAAAAGCAATGGTTCGGCGGTCTCTTTCCGGCATCCCGAACAGCCGGGAAAGCCAGTAGCCGAGCGTATACCCGACGAGGTTATGCAGCAGACTTGTCACCATCAGCAGAGCACCTACCTGCAACAAATGGTCGCGGCCGGAAGCCGTTATTATGGTTACGATAACCGCAATCCCGACCATTGATATAAGCGACAGGATTTTCTCCATGTACTTATTTTCGCCTTTAATAAAACGAGACAAAATCATTGCTCCAAACATCGGAAGAAAGAAAAACCAGCCCATCGATTTGGCGAAGTGGATCAGGAAATCGGAGAATCCGGCATCTTTCGATTTCACATAGACCAGATTTGTTAACAGGATTATGATCGTGTAGGAAACAAGCTGAATTATTTTTGATGCAAGCCGCTCTTTCCCTTTCGCGAAAAGATTGAAAATAAAGCCCGCCACAATCGGAAGGATGATCATGTTAAGTATATCGAGCATCATGCTCCAGAAATTCACTTCGATATACTGACCGCCCAGCCACTTCATAAGCAGAGGTGTGACAAACGGAGACAAGAGAGTTGAAACGGCTCCGACCGTGACAGCGAGTGCGAGATTGGCCCGCGCCAGAAATGACATCACATTCGACGCCAGACCGCTGGGCACGCACCCGATCAATATTATCCCTGCGGCAATTTCCGGCTGGAAATTAAAAATCTTGGCGATGCCGAATCCCACCAGAGGCATAATCATGTAATGTGAAACCACTCCGACAAGTACTCCTTTGGGCATTTTTATTACGCCGGAGAAGTCCTTAAAGCTCATCTGTGACCCCATGCCGAACATAATGATCTGCAACAGGGGAACGATCAGCGTTTTAAACTGAAACCCGCCAAACGAGATAAAGTACCGGGGATAAAACATCGAAGCGGCAACGGCGGTTAAAATCCAGCATGTATACGAAAATCCTTTCAGTTTTTGAAATCCCCGCACAGCTGACGCCAAGGCAATCAGCCCCGAAATAAGTAAAGGGCCGGCAACTGACGGAAGCTTCAAAACGAAAAAAAGTCCGGAGCCGGCAACAGACACCGCAGAAATATACAGGAGTACATGGCTTAGTTTATTTTTCATCACGCATAAGCTGCTTTGAACTGTTTGTTTCCAAACTCTGTATCTGATGAACCGGGCGCCACTTCCGCAAGGCCGCCGCCCCCGGCTTCACTCCGTACTTTCACAACCCTGTTTCTGCGGTCCGGACAGCCGGGACATTATTGAATTATATACAGTCCGAGAGTCCGAACCTCCGCGACCGTAAGACTGCCGCTGCCCGTGTATGTTCCTGTACCACGACCACTAAGCGCGGCGGCATTGTAGGTGCCGCCTTCCAGCCAGGTTGATCCGCCGTCCAGAGAAAGTCCGCCGACAATATCCGCGCCGGTAAAAATAAGGTTCAGCGTAGAATTGGTGCCTAGAATCAGCTTGGCTGTATCATTAATAAAGTCACTTGATACACTGTTTGTAAGAGTCAGTTTTGCACCGCCCGCCACTGTAACGTCTCCGCTTCCGAACGCGGCGTCAGCAGCCCCGCTCAGCGTTCCCGTCGAAATGACTGTGCCGCCGCTGTAGGTATTCGCGCCGGAAAGAAACAGTGTACCGGTACCGGCAAGGTTCAATCCGCCGTTGGAAACAGCACCTGAAATAATCGAAATGCGGTTTGCATTGTTCGTAATAGTTCGCGTAGCGCCGTTAAGATCCATCCCGCCGCTGAAGGTGAGTTTCGCCCCTGAATTACCCAGCCCAAAATTACCGTTCACCAAAACCGAGTTTGTTAAGTTCCGATCAGAACCCCCTGCGCCCAGTGTCCCTCCGTTGATTGTCACCAACCCGGTGCCTAATCCTGTCACATTGCCATACCAAAAGGAGACCGTCCCGCTATTCAGCGTAAATCCGCCGGTGAAAGTACTGTTCCTAAAATTCCAGACCCCGGTTCCGTTTTTAACAACAGCCAGATCGCCGAAGATCGAACCGACATTGTTTCCAGAAATGCTCGTACCGTCCAGAGTGAGTGTCTTCCCGGAGACCCCGGACACCGAACCGAGACCCAAGATCCCTCTGACTGCTGTCGCATTGGCGGAAAAGGTACCGTCACCCATCAGGCTCACGTCCGAGGTTATCTTGTTTGTGCCGCCCATACCTGAAAGAGACTGGATGACCCCGCCGTCACTTAATTTAATCATGCCGGTGGCCAGCGTATAGCCGTTGGTACCGGTGTTTCCGAAGGTAATCCCGCCGATATTGCGGTTGGCATCAACCGTAACGGTACGGTCTGCCGTGAGCGCCGTGGAAAATGTCGCCACGTCGGCACTGGCGGTGCCGTTGGCGATACCGGGCACACCCGCCGTCCAGCTGAGGGTGTTCGTCCATTGACTGTCCGCGTCAACATTCCACAAGCTGCTCGCCGCCCGGGCCGTAAAGCACAAACCCGCAATCAGTATGATTAGACCTGATGCTCTCTTTTTCATGGCTTAAATCTCCCTGTTCTTTTCTGCGTATGCAATTGAGCCGCACCGTTTCAGAAGGCTCTGCACTCTCTATGTTTGCTGAACCGTTTTTTATACACCTCGATAAAAAAGCCCGGACACATCCGGGCTTTTTCATAAATACACCGTTTGCATCAACAGATGCGCATGCGGCGGATCATCATCGTGATCAGTGCGCCCAGCCCCAGCATTCCGATCGTCGCCGGCTCAGGAATCACCGTCAGATTGCCGCCGGTAAAGTCAAGCGACTGCCCGCCGGTCAGACCGGTTGCCGAATAAGTTGCGCCAGTGGTAACCACCGAAACCCAGTTGGTGAACATATCGTTCAGCGCAATGGTGTAGCCATTGGTGACCCCGCCGGTGAATCCGGTGAAGTCGAAGACTGTTGTGCCGTCCATCGTCAGCGTATTCGCGTTATCGCCCATCAGGATGTCATGCGCAGTATCGGTGATTTCCATGATATTGGTCGAGCCGGCTGACATCAATACATCGTCCATAAACGTCATCGTGCCGGGGCTGTCGCCGGCGGCCAGAATGGCTCCTGCATCCAGTGTTACTTTCTGCAGAGTGCCGGTACCGCCCAGCGTTCCGCCGTTCTGTACGGTGACATCACTGGCCAGGCTGCCATCAACAAGCAGTTTACCGGCCGCAATGGTCGTCGCACCGGTATAAGTGTTCACGCCGGAAAGGGTCAGTGTGCCGGTGCCGGTTTTGGTCAGACTGCCGCCCGCGCTGAGCACACCGCTATAGGCCGTGTTGGATGAGTTGTTCCCGACGGTCAGCGCGATTGCCGTGCCGCTCATGTTCGTCAGCCCCATGGCTTTCGAGCCGGACAGACCGCCCAGCGTGAAGTCGGTGATGCCAGAGGCAAACTTGGCCGTACCGGCCGAGTAAACCAGTGTGCTGTTTTGCAGTGCCAGCGTGTTGCTTATCGTCAAAGTGCCTGCACTGAGGGTCGTATTGCCGCTGTAGGTATTCGCGCCGGAAAGAACCAGTGTACCGGCACCGGCAAGGTTCAACCCGCCGTTGGAAACAGCACCTGAAATAATCGAAGTACGGCTTGTATTGTTCGTGATGGTTCGCGTAGCGCCGTTAAGATCCATCCCGCCGCTGAAGGTGAGTTTCGCCCCTGAATTACCCAGCCCAAAATTACCGTTCACCAAAACCGAGTTTGTTAAGTTACGATCCGAACCCCCTGCGCCCAGTGTCCCTCCGTTGATTGTCACCAACCCGGTGCCTAATCCTAACACACCACCACTGTCAAAGGAGACCGTCCCGCTATTCAGCGTAAATCCGCCGGTAAAAGTACTGTTACGAAAATTCCAGACCCCGGTTCCGTTTTTAACAACAGCCAGACCGCCGCCGTTGATCGCACCGACACTGTTTCCAAGAACGCTCGTATTACCGTCCAAAGTGAGTGTCTTCCCGGCGACCCCGAACACCGCACCGATAACCAAGACCCCTCTGGCCGCTGTCGCATTGGCGGAAAAGGTACCGTCACCCATCAGGCTCACGGTCGAGGTTATCTTGTTTGTGCCGCCCGTACCTGAAAGAGACTGGATGACCCCGCCGTCACTTAATTTAATCGTGCCGGTGGCCAGCGTATAGCCGTTGGTACCGGTGTTTCCGAAGGTAATCCCGCCGATATTGCGGTTGTTATCCACTGTGACCGTGCGGTCTGCCGTGAGCGCCGTGGAAAATGTCGCCACGTCGGCACTGGCAGTGCCGTTGGCGATACCGGGAACACCTGCTGTCCAGCTGAGGGTGTTCGTCCATTGACTGTTAGCGTCAACATTCCATGAACTGCTCGCCGCCTGTGCCGTAAAGCACAAACCTGCGACCAGCGTGATTATACTTAATACTCTCTTTTTCATTTCTTGACTCCCCGTTCTTGTCCTCATGCGACCGGCATCCTCTTCCGATCATCTGTTGCTGAAAATAGTTCGCCGAGCCCATTATCCGCTACAGCCGTTTCCGTATTATTTTTAATGTTTTCCAAACCCCGGAACAGGCCGGGCCGGCAAGGCGGCAACCATGGCGTGATCACAGGGCATCATGCCAACCACATCATTTGAAGCCCCTGCCGGTGTCTCCAGTCTGAAATCATCAACGACCACCGCCGCGTTATTGCAGAAAAATCCGCCCAGTCCGTCTTTAAGTTTAATCTGGCCGGGATTCAAAGTGATCTTCATCTTCGAATAAACGACGGCACCGGAAGCATCGGCGATGCTGAAATTAAAAATGTACGGATCGTCGGAAGTAATCTTGAAGGTGTAGGCCTCTCCTCTCACGTAGGGATAAGCGTTCACCGCATTGAGTGCCGTGCCGCCCGTCAGAATGAAATTCTTAAAGCTCAGCAGCTGCAAATAATTGGTGGTTCCGCCAAAATATTGACGGAGCATGTAGAAACTGCCGGGCTCCTGATAATTGAAAATCAGTCCCATGGTGGCCAGACCGGCCGGAGAGTTGTCTCTGAAAGTGGCGGACAGCGCAAAACCGGTTCCTTCTCCGTCATTCACCGTTTGAGCGGACGTGTTGATCAGAAACGGTTTCCAGCCGGTCGCGGCTCCAAAGCCCAGTGCATTGTTGTTAATGCGGTAGGTCGAAGAGTACTCCGGATAAGTTCCTGTTACTATGGGCTTCCAATTCGGCCCGATCATCGCGGCCACCTCGGAAACCGTTGACGCAAACCCCGTGTTTTCACGGTTAAAATCATCCGTGACGGTTGCGGCCCGCGCCGCGCTGCACAGTGTTCCCAGTATGAATAGATATATTGCTTTCTTCATTTGCGTCTCCTTTGTTTTTTATACTGCTTCAATGCGCCGGTCATTTGCGCTCCATGTCCCATATCTCCAGCCGTGTACAGCGGGCCGAACCCCCTTCACTGAATAAATCAATACCGTCACAGCGAAGGTTCCTGTCCTGCGCAGCCGCAGTACAGGTCTGTCCGTTGACGAAGGTCTCCACCAGCAGCTTGTCCAGAAACACATGCATCCGGACCGGCTGTCCCTTCGGAATATAGGAGGGGCCGAACCCGTTTGCCGGTGTCACTTTTCCGTCAACACCGTACTCACCGGATGCTGTATCAAAATAGATCCGGACGAAACTGGCTCCGTCATCGGACAAGCGGACTTTCAGACCGAAACAACGCGCATCCCCCGGTTCAAATTCGGCGATGATTTCCACGGCGTCGCCGTGCTTGCTGATGTAACCGGAGGCGGCTGGTGTCACTGTAATGTTTTGCTGTAAACAGCGCGCGCCACGCAGCGATTGCATCTCCGGCAGCGGTTTCTGGCACAGATGATCTCCGTCTAATTCCAGCGATCGGGGCATGGCATGAGTGCCAGACCAAGGGAGCAGGCCGGCCCCGCCTCCGCCGAGTTCATTAAACATGGCCATCACGATGCGCCGCGGAGTGCCTCCGGTTCCCTTCTGATCAACGCACAGGGGATTAAAACAGTGAAAGGGGTTGGCGTAGTCGAGCAGCAAACCATCCGGCTGGTCGGGAAGGAACTTGAGCTGCTGCCTGTCAAACTTCCCTACCCAATAACGGACAGGTTTTCCGCCAAGGATCAAAACATCTTTGCTGCCGAAAGAAAGCAGATAGGGAAATTCCATGGTGCCCTTCCGCGCCAGCTCAAAGGCGGAATTTTCTTCTTTCGGCCGGGCAAAAATTTCACCCCTCTCCTGCCAATGCTCCAGATCTGACGATGACCAGAGCATGACCGCGTCGCCGGATTTCCCGGGGCGTCCGCCGTTATACTGCAATGCGGTGATTGTATACCACGTGTCGCCCTCTTTCCATGTGTGCCCGTCATGGTGATATTTGGTCAGGACGGCCTTTTTGTCCTCATAAGACACCAGACCGTCACGACTCCGGGCTAACACACCGGCACTGTGATTGTCAGCATGCTTATCCGTTCCGAAGGCTGTGTATATTACGCTGGGCACACCGTCATCATCGATGAAGTGATTCATTAACCAAATGCCGTAAACATCCAGATCGCTGTCAGCCCACGGGCCGACGGGCCACTGCGTCCAGTGAACAAGATCGTCACTGACGTAATGGTCGAGGCTGCAATAGTCGAGGAGACTGAAGATGTTGCGGTATGAGAAAACATGGTAACGGCCCTCATAGCAGTATGCCCCGACGGGATCGTAGATATGCCCCAAGGGCTGCGTCAGGTGATAGATCGGACGGTATGGATCCTGATCCGCCAGTTTCCGCAGCGACTTCCACAGTTTGCCGCAATATGCGGTATCCTTGTTCAGCGAAGCGTCAAAGAAGGCGTTGTAATCCTGGATGGCTTGATCCATCGGGCTTTTTGCATCCGGCGCACGCACACTCTCCACACCGCTGAGGAAGGCAACTTGGTTATCCGGGAGGGCGCGATCCCATAACGCTAAGGTACTGACCTTGCCATTGCGGAATGGTTTCACACCGCAGATCCCCTTTCCGAAAGCGCCAACCTGCAAGACATCGTCAAACGGTGAACTCAGCTCCTGATTAACCGGGATGGTACATTTCAGAACACCGTTGCAGAAAAGATCCAGACGTCCGTTGCCGACGCGGAGCACCAGATCCAGCCATCCGCCCCTTTCGAGAATAGCCAGAGGCAGTTCGCGATAAACCTTGCCGTGCGGGGTTTTCACACCCAGAAAGCCGATCGCCAGACCTGACGGATGTATTGCCAGCGCCATGAAATCTGAAAAAAACAAAGCCCCCTCGCCATCCGGGCCGATCCATGCGCGGGTATAAAGACTGACCGCGCTGCTCTCAGGGCGCAGCGCTCCGGCTTTTTCTGCGCTGAGCGACAAGTAGGACCGGCCGTTCAAAGCCGCCGCGAAACCGCTTCCGCCGCGCTTGAGCGATTCGGCGTATCCGGCAGCGTCTAACTGCTCCACTTGCATCGGGCCGTTTCCCTTCAAAGCCAGCGGATAGCTCTCGCTGCCTTCAAGGGTTTTCATATCCCAGACAATCTTGGCGTCCTTCAATGGATTGTCCGGAACCTGCGCGACGGAAGAATTAATTCCCGCACCGACTATTGCCAATAATACGAATGCGATTTTTTTGCGGTTTTTCATTTTTCTATCATCTTCACAAAACGGTTTTCTGTTTTTTCCCATCGGGTCACTTGCAGTCTATGCGGGTCTGACATTGGACATTCCAACTCGAATTTCCTGCCAGCAGAGTGAAGGCTCCCGGCTCGGCCAGCCACGTATGAGTTTTCACATCCCAGAACGCCAGCGCCTTCCAGTCCAGAGACATCGTCACCGTTTTGCTTTCGCCGGGCTGGAGAAAAATTTTCCGGAATCCTTTCAGCTCGCGATACGGACGTTCGACGCTGGCTTCTTCGTCATGAACATAGAGCTGAACCACTTCAGCTCCGGGCACTTCGCCGGTATTTTTAACGGTCACACTCACGGTGATCGGCGTCTCTTTGGTGATGGTGCCCGCCGAAACCTTGAGATCACTTATCACGAAGGTGGTATAAGAAAGGCCGAACCCGAACGGAAAGTTAACCGGCTTTTTCTTCGCTTCATACCAGCGGTAGCCCGTAAAGACGCCCTCCGAATAGGGGACATCGATAATTTTTATCTTAACACCGGGCGACGGCATCTCGCGCCACTCGCTCCACCAGGGTTTGCCGTCAATTAAATTATATCCGTACGCCGGAGAGTCTGCGAAGGACTTCTCCATGGTGAAAGGCAGTTTGCCTGACGGCGAAACTTTTCCGGACAGTACATTGGCCATTGCCTCGCCGTATTCCTGCCCCAGAAAATAGCCGTGAACCAGCCCTTTGACAGAATCAAGCCACGGCGTGCCGAAGGCTGTTCCGCTTGATGCGACTACGATCACGTTCGGATTCTTTGCAGCCAGCGCCTCAATCTGCCGGTTGATATTTTCCGGCAGGTCGAAGGGCCGGTCGGCGGTCTCCGTATCGCCCATATTGAAGAAATACAGAATCCGGTCCGCCTTTGCCACAATCTCGTCAGAAGGGTTTGCATCCAAAGTGACCGCACTGCCGAAAACGGCTTTCAGACCGGCATAAAAGTTGATGTGATCATAGCCCCTGACATAACCGGAACCGCCGCCGCTGCTGGAATTTGTGACGGCTCTTAGATCCCCGGTAATCAGAATTGTCTGCCCCCGGACAAGCGGCAGAACCTGATCGTTCTTCAGCAGAGTGATCGCCGACTCGCCAATCGTACGGGCCACCGTTTTGTGGCCGTCGAACGTTTTCTTAAACGCAGGATCTGCGGGTATCCGGTCCCAGATACCCATTTCAAACAATACCCGCAGGGTCGGCGCAATCATGGCGTCAAGCTGCTTTTCCGTACCGGCCGGATCCTTCGCCAGCCGGGAGCGTATCTGCTCACCGAGGTTTTTTAATAACGGCATAACCACATTCTGGCCTGAACCCAGGATTTTGCTCATGTCCTCCGTTCCGCCCCAGTCGCTCATGACCATTCCGGTGTAGCCAAGCTCACTGCGGAGAATGTCTGTGAGCAGCGCCTTGTTTTCGCCGCACTTTTCGCCATTCAGCCAGTTGTAGGAAGACATGACGGCCCGGACATTTCCTTCCTGCACGGCCGCCGCAAAGGCCGGCAGATAAATTTCATGAAGCGTCCGTTCATCAATGACGGCGTTACAGTTGTGGCGGACAAACTCGTTGTTATTGGCGATGAAGTGCTTGATCGCTGCGATGACCTTCTGGCTCTGAACCCCTTTGATATACTCCACGGCCAAGCGGCCCGCCAGATACGGATCTTCCGCCAGATACTCGAAATTACGGCCGCAGGTTGAGGTGCGGTGCATATTAACCCCCGGCCCCAGCACGATTCCCGTTCCGGCGGCGCGGCATTCTTCGCCGATCGCCTTGCCCATTCCGAAAGCAAGCTCCGGCTGCCAGGTTGCGGCCAGTGCCGCAGCCAGCGGAAAGGAGGTTGACTGCGAGATCGATGAATACTCCCGCTCCACTTCCGGATTCAGCCGCAGCCCGGAAGTCGCGTCGCTCAAAAGAACCGGCGCAAATCCAAACCGTTCCATGCCGGAAAAAAAGAAGTAATTAAATCCCGACACCATGCCGATCTTCTCGCGAACGGTCATGCGGCGGAGCACATCCTGCACCCGTGCTTCCGGATCGGCGGTTTTATTGAGGCAAACTGCGTCGTCAGGCACCGGCTCGTAACAAAAAGGATACTGTCCATTGAGCCGCAAATCCACAATCTCAACCTTGCTGCCGGCCTTCAAACACCGGATTCGAAGACGACTGACTTTTACGGGCGGCTCGATTTTATGAACCGTGAATTTGAACGGAAACATCCCTCTGGCTTCCGGTCTCTTAAAGTCCTTTGCGCGGAAAACCGTTCTCCAGCTGTCTTCTCCGGTACTCAGCTGCAACTCATATTCAGAGGGGTGGTTTTTGCCCCATTCGATCTCGACCGACTTAAGCGGCCAGAGATAACCAAGATCAACCGTGATTTCCTGTTCGCCGGTTTTTTCGGAACTCCAAACGGTGGAACTGTCCCCGTCCAGAATCACCATGGGATCACTGCCGGACGGCGAAGAGATCGCCGTGGTTTCCACAGCAAAGGCAACCGGGCCGGTCAATGACCAGACAAATACAGCAAAGCACAACAACGGATATCGCATGGATATATTCCCCATTTTTTTATTCCTCACAAAACGCCGACTCCCTTGCCTTCCGATTCTGTTGACGAAAATAATGCACCGGTAACATCTCTGCCACGGTCGTTTGCGTATTGAATTTAATGTTTTCCAAACTCCGGAAAGTGCCTCCCGTGTCTGGCGGCAGAAAAGGCCGCATACAGCTCCGGTCGCACCGCGCAAACCGTGTCAACATCACCTTTGCGGCGAACCCGGCGTAAATCAAAACAACCTTCAGCAAATCCGATATTGGCGGCTGAAAAATCAGTATGGATTACTCGGCGCCATCTGCCACGCTTTTACCTGCCGCACCTTGGCGGTGCCGCCGTTGGCGAAAACCGCAACCTTGATGCTGTCAGACCGGTCCGGATAAATGCGCCGCATCACCGCCTGCCGTTCGTTGGCAAAAACTTCAACCACCGAGCGGTCAACAAAGACCCGCAACGTCAGCAGCTCGCCGGTCTTGAGGGCAAACGGTCCGGCTTCCGTTTTTTTCGATCCTTCGCCAAGGCTGGATTTCGTGGTATCGATCTTCAGCGTCTGCTCCGTGACATCATAGAAAACGGGGGTTTCCTCTTCGCCGCCGGATGACCGGCAGACTTTGACGCCGACCTGTTTGGCGTTCTGCGGATCGATCTGAACTTCCATCTCGATGGTGTTGCCGGCAATCTTATCGAGAACGATTTCCTGACCTGCCGGCACGACCATTCCCGGCAGAACCTGTTCATTGTAGCGCAGGCGCTTGAGCTCTTCGACCGGACGTATCCGCAGACGGTTGTCGTCGCCAAGCGTAAGCTCGCGCGGCAAGGCCAGTTCACCCGACCAGCTGCCGGCAGTTTTTGTTTCTTTGCTGCGCCGGTCAAATATCCAGGCCCACATGACACGGCGTCCATCGGGTGTTTCCAGCGATTCAGGCGCAAAATAATCGTTATCCACCCAGCTCATGCGCTCGTGGACTTCGGGATAGAACTGCCCGTTCTTCCACTCACCGACGTAGTAGCGCGTGCCGCGGTTGTGCGAAATGCAGACCAGAACCTGTTTGCCGCCGAGCGTGAAAAAATCAGGACAGGAAATATCTTCGTTCGAGGCCGCATCCGGCATGTCGTGATGCATGAACGGGCCGGCATAGCGCCAGCTGTCCAGTTCCGCGGCCCTAAACACAGCCGGACGTTTGCCGGTTCCGGGGCGCCCGCCGGAGATCGAATAGTACGTATCGCCTTCGAGCCAGCCATGCGGATCCCATGCGGTATAAGACGCTTCACCTTTCGGATTCGGAATGACCGGGTTCGCGGCCGGTTTCGTCCACCGGTCGAGATTGTCATCAGTGCTGGTGGCGATGCAGTTACCGGCACCGTCGCCGTGGAAAAGCATCGTGGCTTCCCCCTGCTTATTGATGAAACAATTGCCGCTGAAGATGTTGCGATCAGGGCTGCCCGCCGTTGGATAGAGCGGAGTCGGATGCTGCCGCCAGTGGATCATATCCACGCTTGAGATATGTCCGTAAACACTCGCCTGATTCTCCGGGTATATATAGAACAGGTGATAGCGCCCGCGCCAATAGATGGCCCCGTTCGGATCGAATGGTTCGGCATAGTCTTCCGGAATAACAAAGTGATAAGTCGGACGGTATGGATCCGCCAGCAAGTGATTGCGGAACCGGCGTGCGACAGCAATGTCGCCGGGCAGATTCACTTTCGTAGCCCGCGAAGGCGGCAACCGCCATGATGCGTACACGCCGAGCGCATCCGTTGAAAGCGCGGCGGTAAAGACCGCCGTCTTGCCGTCGAGCAGCAGGTGACCGTTATCCACCTTCGCGTTGCCGCCGGAAAGAAACCGTCCGGCGCGGTCGGCACACGAAGCATTATCGAATGTCCACCAGACCCACGGCTTTGGTTCCGACGGCTCATTCGGCTTCAACGCGGCGATCTGTTCGGCGGAGAGCGCGCAGTCATAGATACGCGCATCATCAACCGTGCCGGAGAAGAAATCT
>JBAZTQ010000060.1:0-19103 GCA_041661845.1 Kiritimatiellales bacterium
TTGCATCCATACGGAACAGATGCTTCCCGTTCTTGAACAGCTGAAGGCCTTTGGACGGGGTGATTTTAAAGAACGAATCGGTGCCGGGCGTGTTCCGGTTGCCCATCAGAATCGCGCCGGGATCGCAATCCGCAGCAACATTTACCTCCATGCGCCAGGTTATTTTGTTCTGTGCGGTCAGTGCCGGAACGTCGGCCAGTTTTTCAACCTGTTTGCCGGTAAACGTATAAACCACGGCATCCGGAGAATTCCCTTCGTCTTTCGGCGTTCCTTGTTCAGTGTTCGAAATTCGTCCGCCGGCCTGCCGCTCGAACTCTTTGTTCAGCGTTTCCCAGCGCTGCGTCATGGAATTCAGCCGCTCGGGATACTGCGCCGCCAGATTATGCGTTTCGGATCGGTCGTCGGCCTGCCGGTAAAGCTCCCATTCGCCGCCCTTGAGCATCACCGCTTTCCAGCCGTCCATGCTGATCGCCTGGTTTCCAATATGTGAAAAAAACAATTCGTCGCGCGGAACATTCACATCGGCGGCAAACGCCGGCAGCAGATTTTTTCCGGGGAGCGGCGGCGCGTCCGCCGGACGAACGCCTTCCGGAATACCGCCAACCAGCGCCGCCAGCGTCGGAACGATATCAATCATGTGTCCCTGCGTCCGGCGCAGTGCGCCGCGGTCTTTGATGCCCGCCGGCCAGGAAACGATGAACGGCGATGCGATGCCGCCTTCATGCACATAGCCTTTGCTGTAGCGGAACGGTGTATTCGCCGTACAGGCCCAGCCCGGCCCCAGACAGAGAAATGATTTCGCACTGCCCATCGGCGCATTGCGGTCATGTCCGCCTCCGCGCACCATCATTTCCGAGCTGGCCCCGTTATCGGAAGCAAACAGGATCAGCGTGTTGTCCAGCTGCCCGGTCTGTTCCAGCCAGGCAACCACCCGCCCGATTTCCTGATCCATCCGGTCAATCATCGCGGCATGAATCGCCATCTTCTCCGCCTGAAACTCTTTTTCTTCGGCGGTTAAATCTTTCCAGAGCGGATTGGCCGCCGTCTCGCCGGGGCCGAGCGACGCCTTCAATTTTTCCGTGGACCAGCCCCACTGATTCCTGAACCCGGTCTCGCGCTCCGGCAGCGCCCCGCTGACCAGCCCCATGGATGTAATCCGCGCGTACCGCTCGGCCCGGATCTGATCCCAGCCCGCCGTATAGCGTCCGCGGTACTTCGCAATGTCCGCTTCCGGTGCCTGCAGCGGGAAATGCGGATCGATAAACGCCATATAAAGAAAGAACGGCTGACCGGGTGTTTTCTCCCGGTGCCCGTTCAGAAACTCCAGCGCCCGGTCCGCGACTTCCGTCGCTTCAAAAGAGCCCGGCTGCGCGCCCGGCAGCGGCTGATCGTTCAACTCGTTCTTTCCGGAATCAAATTTACGGTCATAGTTGCGGACATGATAAGAACGGTCAAAGTGTCCCTCCGCCAGCACTTGTTCAACCCCCGGTCTGACATGCCATTTCCCGGAATGGTAGCAGCGATAACCGTGCGGTTTCAGATATTCCGGCAGCAGGCGCACAAAAGAAGGCAGCGATTTTTTCTGGTCTAACGGATCGGTGTTGGTCTGCTGCGGATAAAAACCGGTCATCAGCGCCGTGCGCGACGGCCAGCAGCGGGCCGTGTTGTAAAACTGCGTGAACCGCAGACCGTTTGCCGCCAGCCGGTCCAGATTCGGGGTTTGGATTTCGCTGCCGTAACACCCGGCATCGGAATACCCCATGTCGTCCGCCATGATGAAAATAATATTCGGCCTGCCCGGCGTTGCCGGAGCCTGAGGCGCAGCCGGACTGTTCAGGGCCAGACCAAGGGAAGCAAAGCCGCACAACTTTCTTTTCATTGCAACGATCTCCATTTTACAAACAGACTATAGAGATTTTTGACAGGATTTACACGATTTAAATTCCTGTCCTTCCCGTTAAAATTATTCTCCCGCCCGCTATCCGGTTGCGAGCAACCGGATTTACAGCCCTGTCCCGGCGGAAGAGTACAGCCGTTTGCTTGTCAAACGGCTTCCCTGCTCAAGAAATTATCCGGTTGCAAGCAACCGGATTTACTACCCTTGCCATAAAAAAAGCCCGGCCGGAGCCGGGCTTTTAAGAAACACACCGTTCGGTTTAACGGGTGCGGAAGCGGCGAAGCATGATCGTCAGCAGCGCGCCCAGTCCCAGCATTCCGATCGTCGCCGGTTCGGGGATAACCGTAAACCCGTCCGTGGTAAAGTCCAGCGACTGGCCGACACCCAATCCGCGGGTGGAATAAGTTGCGCCGGTGACATTCGTGCTGGCCCAATTGGCAAACATATCAGCATAGGCGAATGTTGCGCCATTGGTGACACCGCCCGCCCAGCCGGTGAAATCAAAGACCGTCTCGCCAGCCATCGTCAGCGCATTGGTGCCCGCACCCATCAAAACGTCATACGAAACGTCGCTCCAGATTTCCATGACATTGGTTGATCCGGAAACCAGCGTCAGCGCGTCGTTAAACGTCATCGTGCCGGGGCTGTTGCCGACCGATAGAGTTGAGCCGGATTCCATCGTTACCGCCTGCACCGTACCGGTACCGCCCAGTGTTGCGCCTGCATACGCCGTGATATTGCTGCTCAGATTGATGCCGTTGATTACCAGCTTGCCGCCGTCATTGGTGATCACTGTATTCCCCGTGTAATCACTGTCACCCGTCAGGACGAGGGTACCGGAACCAGCCTTGATCAAACCGCCGTTCGTCCGGACGTATTCGGAAACGTCGGTTCCGGTGGCAAGAATTCCGGAGAGAGTCAGCTTATTCGCCGATACGGTCACCGTGCGGGAATCCCCTGGATTTGCAACGAAACCCGCCTGTGCCGCGCTCAGATCCAGATCGTTTGATCCGGTAAAGGTGAAGCCCGCATTCAATATGAGACCATTCATTCCGGTGGCCGTCATGTTTAAACCGGATGTATTGTCCAGCACAACGGAGCCGCCGCCAATTCTTAAGGTCGTTCCGTTCAGTGCAGCGGCATTTCCAAGATCCAATCCGCCGGCAGAAATGTAAAAAGCTGATTTATCCGCGAATGAGCCTGCTGCGTTCAAAACCAGCTTGCCGGTGCCGTTTTTTGCGATCGGAAAAGTGCCGTTCGTGGCGGTAGCGATGCTCCCCAGACTGCCGTTCAGCGTAAGTGTCTGATTGGCATCAACGTTCAGCGCAGGATTGCCGCCGCTCATAGTAACCGCTTTGGAGGTGGCAAAACTGTTGGTTACGTGCAACTCGGCGTTCTGGCCGATATACAGTTTTGTGCCGTTCCCAAGATTGCTGTCGCTGCCCACAATAACGGTGTTCCCGTTACTGATGACTGTATCGCCGGTATACGTATTGTTGCCGGTGACGGTATACGTGCCGGCCTTAGTTCCGGTGGGTATATAGCTCACCGACCCGCTGCCGCTGATGTTGTTCGCCACCGTCATGGTGTTGGTGCGTTTAAAAACCAGACTGCCGTTATTGATGACATCACCGGTACCCAGTGTTCCGGTCAGGCCGCCGGCACCGATCTGCAACGTGCCGCCGCTTATAGTGGTCGTGCCGCTGTAGCTGTTATCGCCCGACAGCACCAGAGTGCCTAGATCGGATTTCGTGAGATTACTACCGGATGTGCCTGAAATCACGCCGCTAACAGTCAGTGTCCGTGCATTGGATACCGCCCACGTCTGCGATGCACCAATCACAACATTCGGAACAATGGTCAGATTCTGCGCCGCAGCGGACATATCAATCCCCGCCAAACCGAGCGTCAGCTGAGTCTGTGTAACCCCGTTGGTTGCTATGGTAATGCCTCTGTTAAGGCTGCTGCCAAGCCGGATACCCTGCCACGAACCATCTGCAGCTAAAGCCTGACCGGCCGGGCCGACATTATAGGTTTTATCCCAAACTGCAACATCACCGGCACCCGGAATTGTTGCAGTTCCCAACGCATTCGTAAATGCACCCGATACATTCAGCGTGGTATTATTAGCGGCCCGGAACAAGTCCTCCGCCTGCGCCGCGAGACTCAAGCCCGCGACCAGCAGCATTATTCCTAATACTTTTTTCTTCATTACTTCTCCTGTTCTTTTTCTTCTTTTCCCGTCCCGTTCCTGCACACCCAGTGCCGGAACCGGTTTTTAACTGAATCGAAACTGTTCACTTATACCGCCGGAAAAATAAAAACGCAAAGGAATGTTTCATATTTATGTTTTTATCCTTTCGTCCAAGATTAATTCACCATCCATCCGCGCACTTCAGAGACAGATGCGGGAGATTTGCATGCCGCACGTTAACCGGGCGTCCGCGCCAGAAGCGTGAACTCAAGAAAAGGTATGTTGTCCAGCCTTCAGCCGATCCGCACGAAGAGCACGCTGAAGCGTGGACTACAAACAGGAGGAAGAGGCTTACCACTGAATCCACCACAAAAGGTATGTTGTCCAGCCTTTCTCTGTCCGCCGAAGCTCGAAGAGCGAAGGAGGAAGGCTGTCCGCACGAAGAGCACGCTGAAGCGTGGACTACAAACAAAAGGAAGAGGCTTACTCAGGATGCCTTGCTTTCTGCAAATAAAAAGAAAAGTTGTTTGACATAAATTTAGCACAACCGATGATTTTTATTTCGAAAACAGACGGCAAAAGGGAGCAGTTGATGAAGCGAAGTCAATGGGTCGGAGTTGTTGCGGCCGGCGTGTCCGGGCTTTGGTGCGATGGCCACGCCGCACAGCCGCAGCCGAATATCATTGTGATTCTGGCCGACGATATGGGTTACTCCGACATCGGCTGCTACGGCTCGGAAATTCAGACCCCGAATCTGGACGCGCTGGCGAAAGAAGGCGTTCTTTTCACCCAGTTCTATAACGCCGCCCGCTGCTGTCCGTCGCGCGCGTCCATTCTGACAGGACTTTATCCGCATCAGGCCGGCATGGGAGCGATGATCGGCGATTCGGCCCTGAATGAAGACATTCCGGCGTATCAGGGTTGTTTGAGCCGCAATGCGGTGACGCTGGGCGAAGTGATGAAGCTGAACGGCTACCACACCATCGCTTCAGGCAAGTGGCATGTGGGTGACACGAAGGAAGAGATGATGCCGTACCGGCGCGGTTTCGACCGGTCTTTTTTCACGCCGGGCGGCGCGGGCGATTACTTTAAGCTGGGCGGGCATAACGGCAAAGTTCTGCCGTACAAACTGGACGGCGCAGACCGCCTGCCCGGATCGAAATTTTATGATACCGATGCGGTTTTCGATTTTACCCAGCAGTTTATGAAAGACCGCCCCGCCAATCAGCCGTTTTTCGCTTATGTGACCGCCAAAGCTCCGCACTGGCCGCTGCAGGCGAAAAAAGAGGATATCGCAAAATACAAAGGGGTCTATGACTGCGGCTGGGACAAGCTCCGCGAACAGCGGTACCGGAAACAGATCGAACTTGATCTGATTCCAGAGGAGTGGAAGCTTGCTTTGCGCAGCGATGGCGACGGAGCCGTTCCGGCCTGGAATACGCTTTCCAAAGAACAGCAGCGGATACAGGCCGCGAAAATGGAAGTCTATGCCGCGCAGGTGGACTGTCTGGATCAGAACATCGGGAAGCTGGTGGAGTTCCTGAAAAAAGAGGGGCTGTTTGATAATACGCTGATCCTGTTTCTCGCGGATAACGGCGCCTGCGCTGAACCGGAAGAAGAGCCGTTCGGACAGGACTGGAAAAGGGGGAAAGGCGGGCCGGTCGGCTCACCGGATTCATTCGAAAGTTACGGCCGCTGCTGGGCCGAAGTGAGCAATACGCCTTTCCGGCTGTGGAAGCGGGAGGCGCATGAGGGCGGAATTTCAACCCCAATGATTGCCTCCTGGCCGCTTGGAATTTCCGCCAAAGGATCGGTTAACCGGCAGCCGGGCCATCTGGTGGACATTATGGCAACCTGTGTGGATGTCAGCGGCGGGCAGTATCCGGCGGAATACAACGGGCAGAAAATCCAGCCGATGGAAGGTATTTCGTTTGCGCCGGTTTTCCAGGGTTCGGAACGCAAAGAACATGAAGAAATCGCCTGGGAGCATTTCGCCAGCCGGGGCATCCGCTGCGGGAAATGGAAACTGGTTTCGCAGACCCACGACCGATGGACAAACGCCAAACCGGGGCCGTGGGAGCTTTATGATATGGAGACAGACCGCACCGAGATGCACAATCTGGTGAAGGAAATGCCTGAGAAGGTAAAAGAACTGGCGGCACGTTATAATGAATGGGCCCGCCGGGTCGGTGTCATTGACAATACAGCGGACTGGCGGAAGAAGAAGTAGAGAGGAACAATCATGAAACAACGGTATCTTTTGGGAGCCTTGGCATTAGGGGCGTGCATAACGGGCCGTGCAGAAGCGGCGCAGACTCAGCCGAACATTATTTTCATGCTGTCTGACGACCAGCGCTGGGACACGCTGGGCTGCAACGGCAATCCGGCGATTAAAACCCCGAATCTCGACTCGATGGCGAAGGACGGCGTGAATTTTAAAAACTCGTTTGTGACCTGTCCCATCTGCTGTGTCTCGCGCGCAACTATTCTCACCGGGCAGTACATGCGGACGCACGGCATCCGCAATTTCAACCAGCCGTTCACCCCGGAGCAGATGTCAATGACCTATCCCTGTATCCTGCGCAGAAACGGGTATTTCACCGGCTTCACCGGCAAATGGGGCGTGGGCGCTGAAACTTATAATTACGATCTCTATAAAGGGGAGTTCGATTTCTGGCGCGGACAGGTCGATCAGGACGAATACTGGCGGGACGGAAAAACCGGCCGGCACCAGAACGTGCGCATGAGCGACGACGCCGACGATTTTCTGAAAGAAGCCAAGGCCTCCGGCAAACCGTTCTGCCTTTCCATCAGTTTCAAAGCGCCGCACGGTCCGTGGGACGGATGTCAGCCGGAAATCTATGAGTCAATCCGGCAAGAGGATATGCCGGTTCCGGAAACGTTCACCAAAGAAGCCTGGGATGCGCAGCCTGATTTCATCAAAACCAGTATCGGCGGAAATGAAGCCCGGGACGCCCGCAACGCTAAATTCGTGAAGGGAACGAATGAACACCACCAGTGGCTGGTGGCGCAGTATTATGCGCTGATTCAGGGAATGGATATTTCGGTGGGGCACATTCGTGAATCGCTCAAAAAATACGGCTTTGACGAAAATACCGTTTTGATTTTTACCGGCGACAACGGGCAGTTTCTGCACGAAAAGGGGCTGATTGGCAAATGGCTTCTGTATGAACAGAGCATCCGGGTGCCGCTGGTGGTTTATGATCCGCGCGCTCCGGCGGCGGCCCGCGGACAGCTGCGCGAAGAACAGGTGCTGAATGTGGATGTCGCGCCGACGATTCTTTCGCTGGCCGGCGTCAAAATTCCGGGACAGTTCCAGGGAGCCGATCTTTCGCCGCTGCTGCGCGGCGAAAAACCGGACTGGCGCAAAGAGGCCTTTTTCGAACACACCTATTCTGAAACCGGAGCCCGTACGATTCCGAAATCGGTCGGTCTGCGGACAGAGGAATGGAAATATGCCCGTTATTTCAGCGAAACACCGGCTTATGAGCAGCTCTTCAACCTGAAAAAAGACGCAGACGAACTCCGCAATCTGGCGCAGTCTCCGGAATATAAAGAGATTCTGGAAACCCTGCGGGCGCACTGTGATGCTTACCGCACGGAGTTTAAAGACAACCTGCCGGATTATCAGGAATATCAGGATGAGTATCTGGTTCGGATGACCGGCGCGGAACTGCCGAAGAACCCCGTCCAGTTCTCCGGCGGCCAATCGCTGGGCCAGACCTTCAAAGCGGAAACCGGATGGCTGACCTGCTGTGAAGTTATTTTCCCGACATGGGGTCGCGGCGAAGGGCCGTGCGATGTAAAAGCCGAACTGCTTCGGGACGGCAAAGTCCTGAAAACGCTGACCATCGCCAAAGACGATATCGAAAACACGCGGGTTCAGCGCCTGATGTTTGAGACGCCGGTGGAAAAAGGCGGCACCCTTTATCTGCGCATGACGCCAACCGGATCTGTGCCGCCGAGCCGTATGGCGTGGCGCGCCTATGACAAACCGGGTTATAAGGACGGCACGGCGTTTGTGGATGACAAGCCGCAGAACTACAGCCATGAACTGACCATGGTGTTCAAAAAATAGGAATGTTCCGTCAGCAGTCTTTCCTGCGGTGCTGCTGCCGGAATTTCAGCGGAGTTTCACCGGTGACCTTGCGGAAGGTAGACGCAAAATACTGACTGCTGCTGAACCCCAGCTCAAAAGCGATATCCGTGATGGATGCGCCGGTTTCCAGCAGCCGGGTCTTGGCTTTCTGGATACGCAGCCGGGTTAAATATTCGACCGGACTGTAGCCGGTTTCTTTACGGAACTGTTCGCGGAAATAGCCGGGTTTCAGTCCGGCCGTTGCCGCCATTTCCTCAACCGGCATGGCCGTGCCGTCCGCAGCATAGAGGCGGTTGATCACTTTCTGGATGCGGGGGGAACAGGCGGCACGGCGGGTTGCGTCAGGCTGGCCGGCGACAGTAAGAACATCGCACAAAATCGTTTGAACCGCCGCCTGAACGGTCGTTTCCGAAAAGGGGCCCGGATCGGCAAAGGCACCGAGCAGGCGGTCGAAATGTTTACCGATTTCCGGCGGCGCTTTAAAGATCCGTCCGGGCAGCGCCTGCAGGGCGTCCTGAAACTGTTTTGTCTGCTGAGGGGAAAGTCCGAAACTGCCGGTACGGGGGGCGAGCCGGAAAATGAGCCAGTACAGTTCGCAGGTATGCATCACCTGGTTTTCGCCGCCGTGCAGCTCGTCCGGCCAGGTGATGAACAGGTCGCCGGGTTCCACATGAAAGACATCACCGCCGACCTGCCAGAAGGCCGATCCGTGGCGCATCAAGCAGATCTCGTAGGCACCCTTGTGGCTGTGCGACAGCAGGGTTCCGGGCCGGGCGGCGGCGCAGCGGCACCAGCCCGCGTTTCCAAAGTCCGGAAAACGCCGGTCGGAAAACACTTCTTTAAGCACATCAATGCGCTGCGGCACAGGTTTGATTTTCCCTGTTTTCATTGGATTGTTTTAACCACTTAAGCGTTTAAATGTACACGGAAAAACTCCGCCCCTTTCACCGGTCGCAATTCAGTTTGTATAAAATTCAACGGTACATAAAGTCAAACGACTTCCGGGGCGGAAATGTTTAAGTTTGCAGGATACGGAGGGTTCCAGTGTCTGGAAAAACGGAAGAAACAAACCGGATCAAATGGTATCGCACGCCGCTTGAAAAAGAAGCGCTCGCGGCGCTTGTGCAGCGTTCGGATGCCAAGGGGCTGATTCAGGCCGGCGGCTTCCTGATGCTGCTGGCGATGACCGGTACGGCGGCATTTTGGGTTCAGCGGAATTTGGCCTGGCCGTGGCTGGTTCCGGCGCTGTTCATCCACGGCACAGTCTATGCATTCCTCATTAATGCCGTGCATGAACTGTCGCACGGAACGGTGTTCCGCACGAAATGGCTCAACGGCTTTTTTCTGAATCTCTTCGCTTTCCTGGGGCTGAACAACCATGTCTATTTCCGGGCCAGCCACACCCGGCATCATCAGTACACGCTGCATTTCCCGCAGGATGCTGAGGTGGTGCTGCCGATCCGGCTGACTCTTAAAGGCTTTTTTCAGACGGCTTTCGTCAATTGGCCGCGACTGAAGTGGCAGATCGGCCAGCTGATCCGGTTTGCGTTCGGCCGGTTCAAAGGCGACTGGGAAATCCTGCTCATGAAGGATCTGAAAGTTCGCGCAGCGGCTGTCCGTCAGGCGCGGATCGTGCTGGCGGGGTACACTCTGCTTGCGGCGGTTTCAATTGCCTGCGGATTCTGGATTGTTCCGGTACTGACTGCGCTTGCGCCATTCTATGGCGAAGGGCTGAATTATCTGCTCAACAATACCCAGCACGTCGGGCTGCGTGACAACGTCGACGACTTCCGCCTTTGCAGCCGCACAATCCGCGTCAACCCGCTGTTCCGGTTCCTGTACTGGCACATGAGCTGGCACACCGAGCACCACATGTATGCGGCAGTTCCGTGCTACAACCTGTCGAAGCTGCACCGAGCCGTCGCCTATGATCTGCCGCCTGCGCCGAAGGGGCTCGCCGCCGTCTGGCACCAGATTTCAAGTATACTTTTTTTCCAGAAACTGGATCCCGCTTATCAGTTTTCCCCGCCGCTGCCGGCATCTCCCAACCAAACCAACGAGGAAATAAAATGAATGACAAGACCGTATTGCGCGACCTGGTGAAGCGCTATCTGGAATTCACTAACGCTCCGGTGATGAATGAGCGGCGCAGGCTGTGGGGCGCTCACCACGCAATGAAGAAAACCCGCCCGCCGGTTTTTGTGATGATCGGCATGTTCAACGCCTTCTGCAAAGAGATTTTCGGCGGTGCGAACCTCAAATGCGAAGATGAATTTTTCCGCCGGCACGAAGCACTGCTGCGTATGCGGATTTTAACGGCGGAGATCGGCGACGACCAGATCATGGAGCCGTGGTGGACGCAGCACGCCGCCGTCGAAAACTACGGCGGCAGCAAGTGGGGTCTTCCGCAGGAATTCGACCGGACCGGCCATATCGGCGACGCCATGCACATGAAGGCGTCGCTCGACGACTGGAGCAAGCTGGACCGGCTGACCGTGCCGCACCACCGGATTGATGAGAAGCTGACCGCACAATGGGTGCAGAAAATCGGCGACGCCATCGGCGACCTGATTGAGATTAACGTCGAGCGCGGCCCGATCTGTCAGGGAACAGCTATGGATATTTCCACCGATCTTGCCCAGCTGCGCGGAATGCAGGAGATCATGATGGATATGTACGAATATCCCGATGAGCTGCATCAGATCCTCGCTTTCATGCGCGACGGGATTTTGACCAACCACCGCGAAGCGGAAGCGGCGGGTGACTGGAGCCTGACCACGCAGATCAACCAGACGGAACTTTACTGCGACGGTTTCGAGACGCCGAAAGCCAACTCCGGTCCGCGTAAACGCAAGGACGTGTGGGCCTGCTGCATGGCGCAGGAACTGACGCTCGTCTCGCCCGCTTTCCACGACGAGTTCATGCTCCAATACCAGATTCCGATCATGAAAGAGTTCGGTCTGATCTCCTACGGCTGCTGCGAAAACCTGACGAACAAAATCGACATCCTGCGGCAGATTCCGAACCTGCGGATTATCGCCTGCACGCCCACCGCCGATCCGAAACGGTGCGCGGAACAGATCGGCACCGATTATATTATTTCCTACCGCCCGAACCCGACCAACATGGTCTGCGGCGAATTCAACGAGGAAAAAATCCGCCGGCTGCTGCGCAAGGACTTGACGGATATGCGCGGCACGCATATGCAGATTAATCTCAAAGACATTGAAACGGTGGACGGCGACCTCACGCGGCTCGCCCGCTGGACGAAAATTGCCCGTGAAGTGATTAGCGAAGTTTGGGAGTGAGATTTCCTATGACGAAAAAACAGTTCGGTGCGATGGCGGCGGCGGGATTGATGGGCTCGGCTTGCGGTGCGGCGGTTGCGGACAAGCCGTCCGCTCCGGAGCGTCCGATGAATATCCTGTTCCTGTTCGCAGACGACTTGAAGCCGCTGCTGGGTTGCTACGGCGACCCGCTCGTCAAAACGCCGAACATGGATGCACTGGCGGCGCGCGGCGCGCTTTTCAAACGGGCCGCCTGCCAGGTCTCTCTCTGCGCCCCGAGCCGCGCCTCGATCCTCACCGGTCTGCGGCCTGACACCTTGTCGTGCTACACGAACGCCGACAAACTCCGCAAAACCAAACCGGATATCGTGACCCTGCCGCAGGCGTTTCAAAAAGCGGGCTATTACACCGTCAGTATCGGCAAGGTGTTTGACCCCCGGGTGAATGATCCGTCTTCATGGAACGAACTGTTTCTGGACGGCCTCGAAAAAAACATCTACGCGCTGGAGAAAAACAACCGGCTGTTTGAAGAAAACAGCGCCCGCTACGGGGCCGCTTCGGCCAAAGAAAAACAGAATCTTTGGCGCGTCGGCCCCGCTTATGAGATCGGTCCGCCCGGCGAGTCGAACTACTTTGACGGACAGGTTGTCCAGAAAGCGATTGAGACGCTGCGCCGCATCAAGGGCAAACCCTTCTTTCTCGGCGTCGGGGTGACCAAGCCGCACCTGCCGTTTTCCTGTCCGCAGAAATACTGGGATCTCTATGACCGCGCGCAGATTCCTCTGCCGCCCAATCCGGACCGTCCGGCGGAAGGCGTTGTGTCAATGGCCTACCACGACGGGTTTGAGTTGCGGCAGTTTCAGGATATTCCAAGGACTGGAAAACTTGACGGTGAACTCGCCCGGACGCTCATCCACGGCTACTGCGCCTGCACTTCGTTTGCCGATGACATGATCGGCCGGGTGCTGGCGGAACTCGATGCGCTCGGGCTGAAGGACAGTACTATCATCGTGCTGCTGGGCGACAACGGCTGGCATCTGGGCGACAAAGGAATCTGGTGCAAACTGACAGCGTTTCAGGAGGCAAGCATCGTGCCGCTGATTGTGGTTGATCCGCGCCGTAAAGGCGGCACGGAGGTTAACGGGCTGGTTGAATTCGTCGATATCTGCCCGACGCTCTGCGAACTGGCCGGCGTCACTCCGCCGAAGCAGCTGGAAGGAACCAGTTTTGTGCCGCTGCTCGACGATCCTTCCAGAGTTTGGAAAACGGCGGTGTTTTCGCAGGCCGGCCGCGGTGCCGACTGGAAGGAATTTATCGGCACTTCGATGCGCACGGAGCGTTATAATTATATTGAATGGCGCCACCGCACGGAAGGCACCCTGCGCGCCGTCGAACTCTACGATTTGGAGAAAGATCCGCGCGAAACGGTGAACCTTGCGGAAAATCCGGAATACAAACCGCTGCTGAGCCTCCTTGCTGAACAGATGAAAGGCGGCTGGCAGAAAGCCCGTCCGGAGAGTGAATGAGGCAGCGGATATAAAAGGAGAGCACGATCCATGAAACGACATCATCTTCCGGGAATTGCCGCGCTGGGCGCTGCGGCGCTGGCAGGGCGGATTGAGGCGGCACAGAATCCGCCGAATATTATTTTCATACTGACGGACGATCAGCGCTGGGACACGCTGGGATGCAACGGCAATCCGGCGATTAAAACCCCGAACCTTGACTCCATGGCCCGCGACGGGGTGAATTTTAAAAACTCATTTGCGGTCTCTCCGATATGCGCGGTTTCCCGCGCGACGATTCTCACCGGACAGTACATGCGCACACACGGCATCCGTGATTTCAATAAGCCGTTTACGCCGGAGCAGATGGCGATGACCTATCCCTGCATCCTGCGCAGCAACGGATACTTCACCGGCTTTACCGGTAAATGGGGCGTCGGTGCCGAGCAGTTCAACTACGACATGTATAAAGGAGAATTCGACTTCTGGCGCGGACAGATTGATCAGGATGAATACTGGAGAGACGGCAAAACCGGCACACACCAGAATGTGCGCATGAGCGGTGATGCCGACGATTTTCTGAAAGAAGCCAAGGCCTCCGGCAAACCGTTCTGCCTGTCGATCAGCTTCAAGGCGCCGCACGGGCCGTGGGACGAGTGCGAGCCGGATGTTTTTGCATCCATCCGCCAGACGGATATGCCGATGCCCGCCACCTTTACGAAAGAGGCCTGGGACGCGCAGCCGGAATTTATTCAACAGTCGCTTTGCGGTAATGCAGACGCGCCGGGCCGCGACTTTAAATTCAATAAGGGAACCGACGAGCATCATCAGCGGCTGGTGGCGCAGTATTATGCGCTGATTCAAGGCATGGATGCTTCGGTGGGGCGCATCCGCGGGTCGCTCAAAAAATACGGATTCGCTGAAAATACGATCCTGATTTTTACCGCCGACAACGGACAGTTTCTGCACGAAAAAGGGTTGATCGGGAAATGGCTGCTGTATGAGCAAAGCATCCGGGTGCCGCTGGTGATTTATGATCCGCGGGCTCCGGCGGCGAACCGCGGACAGGTGCGCACAGAAGATGTGCTGAATGTGGACATTGCACCGACCATTCTTTCGCTGGCCGGTATTAAAATTCCGGAACAGTTTCAGGGGGCGGATCTTTCGCCGCTTTTGCACGGTGAAAAACCGGACTGGCGTAAAGAGGTGTTTTTTGAACACACCTATTCTGAAGCCGGAAGCCGCACGATTCCCAAGTCGGTCGGTGTCCGCAGCGAACGGTGGAAATATATCCGCTATATCAGCGAAAATCCTCCGTATGAGCAGCTGTTCGATTTAGAGAACGATCCGGACGAACTCAATAATCTGGCGCAGTCACCGGAGCGCCGTGAGGTTCTGGACGGTCTGCGGATGCGCTGCGATACCCTGCGCGGCGGATTGAAGGACAATTATCCGGACTACGAGGAATATCAGGATCAATATATTGTCCGGACCGCCGGGCGGGCCGCCGCGACGAAGCCGGTCTCCTTCTCCGGCGTCAAATCGCTGGGGCAAACTTTCCTGGCGGAAACGGATTTTCTGACCTGCTGCGAAGTGATGCTTCCGACCTGGGGACGCGGCGAAGGCCCGTGCGACGTGACGGCGGAGCTGATTCAGGATAAAAAGGTGCTGCGGACGCTGACTGTTGCTAAAGAGGATATCGAAAACACCAAGGTTCAGCGCCTGATGTTTGAGACGCCGGTCAAAAAAGGAAAAGAGCTTTACTTGCGTCTGAGCCCGGCCGGCCCGGTTCCGGCCGGACGGATGGCCTGGTGGGCGTATGAAAAAATATTTGATTCAAACGGGAAGGCGTTTGTGGATGACCGGCTTAAAGGCTATAGTCATGCGGTGAAGATGGTTTTCAGAAAATAAGGGAATCTGTGAATAAAAAGTTTTGTTTGCCGCTTATCGGCCTGCTCGTCGCGAATGCTGTTTTTGCGGAAACGGAATTCTCCGCACTCTACGATCACGGCGGAGAATATCACTACTACGTCTTTAACTGGGGCGACGGAACCGAAACGCCGTCTACCGTGGTCGAAGAAGGATGCAGCGCCGCTGAGTCGCACACGTTTCCAAAGGCCGGAACTTTCCCGGTGAGCTGGCGGTCGGTCAGTCTGAGCGGAGAAACAACCGAATGGCACGGCGCGGCAACCCATGAACAGAAAACCGCCGAACCTGCTCCGGTCCGGATTATTCCGAAAACCTGTTTCGCCGGCGCGGGCGGTAAAGCGGATGTTTCCGGCGACCTTTCATTTGAATCTTCCGAAGCGTATCCGATGGCGTGGGCCGGTTTTCTTTTTTCGAAAGTTACTTCGCTGGACACGGTCACGCTGACCGCTCAGAAAGACGTTCCGTTTCCGGAAGAGTTTCGGCTGGAATACTGTATGGATGACGGGAAAACCTGGCAGCAGATTCCCCGTTACGCACTCAACAACTACCCGTATCCCGAAGGCCGCACGGTACTGCTTCCGCTGCACGGGCTGGCGGCCAAAGGAATCCGGCTGTTCTGCCCGCGTTTGCCGGAGGGCAAAGCGGCTGTGAAGATGGAAGTTTTCGGCGGCGGACCGCTGCGGTTTGAAGCGGATGCGCCGGAAGAGTTCAATGCGGCGCTGAATAATATGTGGCTGGTTTACGGCACGGCGGAAAACGAAATTCACCTTAAAGGCAGTGCATGGTGGGACAGCCGCCGTCCGAATGAAGGCGGCGTGCTGGCGTACCCCGGCGCGGAGTGGAGCGAATGGGCGGCGATGCAGGGCAGCTGGATAAATCTGGAAAAAGAGCGCGCCGCATTGAAAAATAACCTGCGCGACATGACCATGGGCGAAGACGGCTTTGTCTGGGCATGCGAGGCCGATCCGCGTCATTTGTATCATGCGAAACATGCCGTCAATAATCCGACCTATATTCTGGCGCTGCACCGCTACTTTTCCTGGAATCCCGATCCGGCCTTCTGGCAGTCAAAAGATAAGAAAACCGGCGAGACGGTTCTTTCGAAAGCCCGCCGGGCGATGGAGTTCTGCCTCAATGATCTGAAAGGAAAAGACGGACTGCTGGTGATCACCTTCCCGGAGAATGACGGTACGGCCGACGGCTGGGCCAGCAACTACTGGGATGCGTGGCTGTTCGGCTATAAATCGGCCTACGCCAACTCTTTTTTCTATTCATCGCTCAAAGCCATGGCCGATATCGAAGAGTGGAACGGCGGAGTCGGTAAGGCGGCCGAATACCGCAAGCTCGCCGGCCAGGTTCGCGAAAACGCCCAAAAGGAATTCTGGGACACGACCAAAGAGCGCTTCATCGGCTGTATCGATAAAAACGGCAAAAAACACGACTACGGTTTCACCTTTGTAAATTTCCCGGCCATTGCTTACGGGCTGGCCTCGGACGAACAGACCGATGCGATTATGAAATGGCTGACCGGCGAACGGATTGTCCGGGGCGAAAACGCGACCGGCGAGAACATCTACCGCTGGAAATTCGCCGCCGTGCCGAACACGGTGGATGCCGGTGCCATTGAGCCGCATTGGTGGGAAGACTGGAACGGCGCGATTTCGGTCGGCCCCGGCGGCAAGGTTCCCTATGAAGGCAACTGCCAGAACGGCGGCGCGATTTTCTATGTCAGCTATTACGACCTGCTGGCGCGGCTTCAGTGGCGCGGCCCGGATTTCGCCATGAAGTTTTTTAATCAGATCCTTGATGAATTCAAACAGGACGAATTGCGGCGCAATCCGGTGAATGTCAAAACCGGCATGGCCGGAGTGTTCGGCATTATCGGTCCCTTTCCGGAGTCTGGAAATGTGCCTCTTTTTTACCTGCACGGGCTGATGGGTATTAAGCCGGTGCCGGAAGGATTCGAAATTACGCCGCGGCTTCCCGAAGCCTGGAAATTCGCCAAGGCAACGGTTTATCGCAACGGTCATCCAGTTCGGATCGTCTGTTCGCGGGAAGCAGAAACGGTTTCGGTAAAGCCGGACAAGCGGGGCGGGTTCGACGTAACGGTTCCCGCAACCGGCTCCCGCCGGATAAAAATTTAAAGGTTCTGCCATGATGAAAATTAAAACCTTAATCCTGATTTGCGCCGTTTCCGCCGCGCTCTCCTCGTCCGCCGCGGAAAACATCATTTATTACAGCCTGTTTGATACCGTCGGCTGGTGGCAGCCGTCCGATGCCGCCAAGGCGTGGGAAATCAGCAACGAAATTCCCGGCACAACAACCGGCAAGGCACTGAAGATTATTCCGAAGTTCGGCCCGGGCACCGACCGGCGCATTATGCTGCTGGATCAGATTCCCTTTATCCGCGCCCATAAAATCCGCTTGCGTCTGTGGAACGCCATTCCCGCCGATGCCGGAGAAATTTATCTGCGCTTCGAAATTGTGGACGCCAATAACAAAGTTCACATGGTCAAGATGTACGGCAACACCGAAGCGTTCCGGGCTCCGGAACGCAAAACGGTAAACCCGGTCTGGGGCAAAGATGTCGAGGGCGCGCCGGTTCCCGCCGGACAATGGATTATCTATGAAGCCGAACTGCCGCAGGATATCGACTATGTTTACGGCGAGGGCTTTATTGACGTCGGCTATTTCGCCCCCGGCGACCGGTATAAAATAACGCCGGAACGTATGATTCCCATTAAACAGGTCACCATCAGTCTGGATGCGGCACCGGATCATCGGCTGGCCGGACGCGAAGGGCTGGCGGTCTACATCGACCGGGTTGAATTTATCGGTTACGAAAAACAAAAACAGGCGGTGAAATGAAAATGAAGATTGTTGCGATGCTGGTGTTGGCAATGAATGTGGCGGCACAAGCAGCTGAACCTCTGGATGTCTATATTTGCGCGGGACAGAGCAATATGCAGGGGGCCCGTACAGAAAAGGGGTTGCTTCCCGCTGAACTTCAGGCTGTGCAGGAGAATGTTTTTGTCTTCAACGATAAAACCGGCTGGGAAAAACTGGCAGCCCGGGAGAAAGGATTTGGTCCGGAGATCTCGTTCGCCTATGAGATGCAGAAGGCGCTGAACAAACCGATCGGCATCATTAAACACGCCAAAGGCGGCACCAATCTGGCAAAAGACTGGGATCCGTCCGACCCGAATTCCTTGTATTCACAATTAAAGCAGAAAGTGGATGCGGCCGGTAAAACCCGGGAAATCCGGGTTGACGGAATGATCTGGATGCAGGGCGAAAACGATTCAAGATACGAAGAGATGGCCAAAGCCTATGCGCAGAATCTGACGAACTTTATCCAAACCGCCCGCAAGGATTTTAACAGCCCGGCCATGCCCTTCGTGGCCGGACGGGTGAATCCGCCGGCGGCTTACGCCTTTGCCGGTTGGGTGCGCAAGGCACAGGAAACATGCACCGTTGCGCCGTATTCCTTTGTGGACTGTGATGATCTGCCGAAACACGACGACAACCTGCACTACAATACCGGCGGACAGGTTGAGCTGGGCAAACGCTTTGCGCAAAGTATGAAAAATCTGAAATGATGAAAAGTCCGGCGGCACACCGCCCGCAAACGGAATGTTAAAAATAAACAGAAAAATATACCTTTGTATTGCCGGGCTTCATCGGTATAAACGAACCGTCTTGAACTGAAAAAGGCGTTCATGCACTGCGTGCGCGTGAACGGGCCGGCGGAAAAAAAAGAAAGACGGAGGAAATAATGAAAAAGAAAATATCAGGGATAATACTGCTGATCGCGGGGTTGAGTCTCGCGGCGCAGGCGCAGATAACAAGTACATATGCCAATGCAAGCGGCAACTGGTCAGTTGCAACAAACTGGACACCGAACACGGTTCCAAATGGAGCGGGCGATGTCGCTGTTCTTTCCAGAAATATTGGCGTTCAAAATAAAAATATCACCAATGACATTTCTGTTACCTTGGGCGGACTGACTATCGGACAGACGGCCAATAATCCTAGAAGTCAAACACTAGTGTCCTGACTCATAAATAGGTTTGTTTAATTGTTTCCGTGCTCTGTTTACCTTTTCCAGAATACTTTTGCCGTCAGCCACCCATCGGTATGGCTTCGGATCCCTGTTGCGGATTTCAATATA
>JBAZTQ010000061.1:0-18616 GCA_041661845.1 Kiritimatiellales bacterium
CACGGCCGCCTCAACCAGTTCTATACCGAGAACGCGGGCGCAATGTTTGGCGGCGAACAGCGCGATCGAGCCGGTACCGCAGAACAAGTCGTAGACGGTTTCCGAACCTTGGAAACGGGCCGCGGTCAGAATTTCGGTGTAGAGCTTTTCGGCCTGCACGGTATTGGTCTGGAAAAAAGAGTTGGGTGAAATACGGTAAGTGTACTCGCCGAGCCGGTCGGAAATGCTTCCCTCACCGCACAGGACATATTCCTTTTCGCCGAAGGCCACCATGTTTTTGCGGTCGGTCGTCGCGTTGATGAACGTCGTCAGCTTATCGCCAAGCGCCGTCTGAAGCTTCGCGCACAGTTCGCGCATCAGCGCCGCATCGTGCGTCAGTGTGATCAGATTCACCATCAGCTCGCCGGTGCGCTGCCCGCGACGGACGACGAGGTTGCGCAGAAATCCTTCGTGCGTGAAGGTGGAATAGACAGGGATCTTCCGGTCGCGGCAGAAACAACGGACGGTTTCGACGGCCAGATTCATTTCCTCAGACGCCAGATCGCAGTGGTCGATATCAATCGCCTTGGCAAAGCAGCCCGGCGCGTGGAAACCGAGCGCAAAATCGAGCGGTTTTTTCAGCTCCGCTTCAGGAATGTTCATTTCATCGGCGGTCAGGTAGCGCCGGTCGGTGAAATCCATATCGATCTTGTTGCGATAACCGAAAGTCTCTTCCGCCGGGATACATTCCCCCACTTCCGGGCTTTCAAAATTTCCGAGGTGTTCCAGCGCATCGACCACCTGTTTGCGCTTCACGCGCAGCTGTTCGCTGTAGTCAAGATGCTGCCACTTGCAACCGCCGCAAAAGCCGAAATATTTGCAGCGCGGCTCCGTGCGCCGGTCGGAAAACTTCAGGATTTCTTTCAGCTGAGCGACCAGATAGCGCTTTTTAGTTTTATAAATTTCAGCGCGGACGGTGTCGCCGACGGCGGCGGTTCCTTCAACGAATACACGAATGCCGTCGTCCAGCTTTCCGACGCAGCGGTTTTTATCCGCCGTATCGAAGAGTTCCGTCTCGATGATCTGTCCTTTTTTATACATGAGCGCGAAGTTAAACCACGGAACGCCCCGCCCTGTCGAAACTTTTCCACATAAGGTAGGGCGCGACCGCCGGGCGCGCCGCCAACCAAAGAGCGGACGGCTCGGCGATCCGTCCCCGCCAATCGCAGACACTGTCGAGCCACCATCTTCCGTCTTGCGAAGACACAACATTTAACGCAATCTGAATCCATGCTTCCGGAACGCAAGATATTGCCGCATGGAATCCCTTCATGGGTCAAAACCGGCTCTGAATATTTCATTACCATCTGCACAGAGCCACACGGAGAAAATCAGTTATGCTTTCCGGATAAAGCACAAAACATCAGAGATTCGCTGAATTTTCGGCGGGATCGCGGAGAGTTCTGGATGTACCTGCTTCTCTTAATGCCCGATCATTTGCACGCCATCATGAGTTTTCCACCACAGATCAACATGCAGAACAGTCTTTCCGACTGGAAACGCTACACCTGCACACATATGAAGATCCGCTGGCAGCGGGATTTTTTCGACCATCGCCTGCGCAAGAACGAAAGCTATATTGAAAAGGCACACTACATCCGGATGAATCCGGTTCGCGCCGGACTGGCCAAAACAACAGATGAATGGCCATACATTTGGGAATCCCGGTAGGGCGCGACCGCTGAACGCGCCGCCAACCAAAGAGCGGACGGCTCGGCGATCCGTCCCTACCAGGAAACTTTTCCAAATATTGGAAAAGTTGAATTCCGGCGCGGGTTGCGTACACTGCCTGCCATGAAGCTCGGTGTTCATATCCGCAAAAAAGAAACTGAATTTGTTGTTCACAGCAACGCCAACCGCCTTTGGCTGCTTCTCTTTGACTCCGCTGACGCCGAAACACCGGCGCACGAAATCGAAATGACCGGCGGGCCGCTCTGGCACACGAAGGTTTCCGGACTGAAGCCCGGTGCGTTTTACCTCTACCGCACCGATGCCATTCCCGAACAGTGGCTGCTTGATCCGTACGCCCGCGCCGTCCACTTCCCGCGAGCCTGGGGAGAAACCGCCGGGCTCGAACCGGGCCGGCACATCCGCACCGGAAAACACTTTCCCAAGGGTGTCGTCATCGCGGATACCTTCGACTGGCGCGGTGAAAAGCGTCCGGAAATTCCGCTCGAAAAAACCGTCATCTACGAAGCGCACCTGCGCGGTTTTACCGGCGGCGGAACCTACCTGGATTTCATCGCAAAGATTCCACACCTGAAATCGCTCGGCATCACGTCCGTCGAATTTCTGCCGTTGTTTGAATTCAACGAGCTGGAATTTTTCATCGAAGGAGCGGCGCGGAAACACCTCATTAACCTTTGGGGCTACAGCACCCTCGCTTTCTTTGCGCCGATGAGCCGCTACGCTTCTTCCAGCGCACCCGGCGCGGCGATTACCGAATTCAAAACGCTCGTTAAAGCACTGCACGCCGCCGGTATTGAAGTGATTCTCGACGTCGCCTTCAACCACACCGCCGAAGGCCCGTTCAACGGCCCGGTCTACAGTTTCCGCGGACTCGACGAGGCCGCGTATTACATGATCAACCATGATGGCACCTATCCCGACTGGAGCGGATGCGGCAATACCTTTAACTGCAACCATCCCGTTGCAACAAAGCTTATCGTCGACTGCCTCAAATACTGGGCGCAGGAAATGCATGTGGACGGCTTTCGTTTCGACCTCGCCACCGTGTTGTGTCGCGATTCGAACGGCGAACTGCTTGAGCATCCGCCGGTCATCCGCGCCATTGAGGCCGAACCGGCGCTCAAACACGTCAAGCTGATCGCCGAAGCGTGGGATGCGCTCGGCGGTTATCAGGTCGGCAGCTTCCCCGGCAAACGCTTTTCCGACTGGAACGGGCGCTTCCGCGACGATGTCCGCCGCTTCTGGAACGAAAATGAAACCGTTGGCGTACTCGCCACACGGCTGGCCGGCAGCTCCGATCTCTATCAGCACAACGGAGATTCACCGCTCAAGAGCATTAACTTTATCACGGCCCACGACGGGTTCACCCTCGCAGACCTCGTCACCTATGCAAGCAAACACAACGAAGCTAACGGCGAAGAAAACCGCGACGGCGAGAATCAAAATACCAGCGTTAATTTCGGCGTCGAAGGACCGGTCGACGATGCCGCTGTCTGCGCGCACCGCCTTAAACAGCAGAAGAACCTGCTCGCCACGCTGTTTCTTGCGCGCGGTGTTCCGATGCTCACCGCCGGTGATGAATTCGGACGCACTCAGCTTGGCAACAACAACGCCTACTGCCAGGACAACGGAATCTCATGGGTTGACTGGTCGCTTCTCGAAAAAAACAGCGAACTGTTCAACTTTACACAGGCGCTCATCGCCCTGCGAAAAAAACATCCCGCCTTGTGCTCCGGAAAATTTTACACCGGCAAAGGTGACGTCGAATGGCTCGGCGAAGAAGGTCTGTCCATCGACTGGAAACACGACCGGGCTCTCGGCATGCACATCAAAGGCAGCGGCGAACTGCTCGTTCTGATCAATAATGAAGAAGTTGATCTTTCCTTCGAACTGCCCGCCGGCAGCTGGAATCTGGCTCTCGCAACGGATCCCGCCGGCGTTGCACCGGTGTACGGCGACTTTGCCTTCCTCGTGGCGGCGCATTCCGTCTGCGTCCTCAACACATAACGCCTTCTCAACTTGAGAAGGCGTTATGCAGTTAAACTCAGATTACCGGGACTGTGGCCGGCGGCTGGGCGAAAACGATCCGCCTTTATACGCCGGACGCGGCGAATGGCCTTGGCTCGGTCCGCGGGACGACGGGCCGGAGAAACGTCGTCCGCCGCCCTGCCGCGATTTCGGTTCGGGCCGTGCCGCAATGCCGGTAGCGTTGCGCGCTTCTTCAGAATGGTATTTATGCGTCTTATCCACGGGGATGGACTTGCGGATCATTTTTTCAATGTCGCGCAGAAAGTCGCGTTCGCGGGCGGCGCAGAATGCAACGGCGTCGCCGTCGGTTCCGGCGCGTGCCGTGCGTCCGATGCGGTGAACGTATGTTTCCGGTTCTTCCGGCAGATCATAGTTCACAACGTGCGTGATGCCGTCGACATCCAGACCGCGGGCGGCGATGTCGGTAGCGACCATGGCGCGCAGTTTGCCGGTCTTGAAATTGTGCAGCGCCGTCGTCCGGGCGTTCTGCGATTTGTTGCCGTGGATAGCGGCGGCACTGATGCCTGCCGACATAAGCTGCCGAACCACTTTATCCGCGCCGTGTTTGGTGCGGGTGAAGACAATGACCTTGTCCATGTTGTGGTCGGTGATCAGATCAATCAGCAGTTCGTCCTTATTCTCTTTATCAACGAACATCAGCTTCTGCGCGATGCGCTCCACGGTCGGTTTACCCGGATCAATGGTAATCTGAACGGGATCATGCAACAGCTCTTTGGCAAGACTCGCAACAACCGGCGGCATCGTCGCCGAGAAGAAAAGCGAGTGGCGCTTTTGCGGCAGCTTAGCGATCACTTTGCGGACGGAGGGAATAAAACCCATGTCGAGCATACGGTCGGCCTCGTCGAGAATGAACAGCTCAATCTGGTCGAGCTTGATGTGGCCCTGCCCCATCAGGTCGAGCAGACGGCCCGGCGTGGCGACGACGACATCGAGTCCGCGGCGCATTGCCTGAATCTGCGGGTTCTGGCCGACGCCGCCGAAAATCACCGTGTGGGTGACGTTCAGGTGGCGGCCGTAGGTCTTGATGCTGTCGCCGATCTGGGCGGCCAGTTCGCGCGTCGGAGTGAGAATCAGTGCGCGCGGCTTTCCGCCGGGCGCAGTCTTCTTTGTTTCCGTCATTTCCTGCAGAAGCGGCAGCGTGAACGCGGCGGTTTTGCCGGTACCGGTCTGCGCGCAACCGAGCAGGTCGCGGCCTTCCAGCAGATGCGGAATCGCCTGCTGCTGAATCGGTGTGGGGGTCGTGTAGCCTTCTTCGGCCACAGCGCGCTGCAGCGGCTCAATCAGAGCCGTGAATACATTTTGTGATTTCATGAACCTTCTTTTCCGTCCGGAATATATTAAAAACTCTCTGCCTGCCGGACGTGTAGGGAAAGAAGATGCCGCGCTGTTCGCGGCGTGCGGCCCGCGTTGTGCAGGCCGATTGAGCCGTGGGTTGTAGGCTCTTCACCCGGTTATGTCAAGCACCCTGCCGGAAATAAAAGACGGCAGGTTAGAAACGCATGGCGCTGCGTCGTGCGCGATGAACAGCCATTCCGGCAACCGCGCCGAAGGCCAGCATGATGGCGCTGGCCGGTTCAGGAATCACCGTTATCAAGCCCGTGCTGTCGGCACCAAGTGACGGGTCGGTGACCGGCCCGGCGAGCACAAAGGGCGTTCCGCCGGCATCAATCGAACCCCGGCTCCGGGATAAGTTGAGTCTCGAAGTGTCAAAAACAGAAAAATCCCCGGTAAAGTCATAGGTGATCCGCAAATCATTGAACGGCGTTACACATGGGCTGTACCAGAAGTCCGTCATGACGTACAAATTGCTGCATAACATAACCGGGGGCCAAAATAGATTGGTGCCAAGAAACAATGCGTTGTCAAAATTTATTGCGCCATCGAAAGTCAGGTCGCCGGTAAAAGTCAGACCGTCATCAATTGTTATTATGCCGGGGATATTGCCAACGGAAAGGATTGCCCCGGCATCCCATGTTATGGGTTGCAGAGAACCTGTGCCGCCCAGAGTGCCCCCGCTAATCAATGTGCCGCCAAACCCGGAAAGATCGAGAGAAGTAGTCAACATACTGGCGTTAATGACCGAGCAGCCGGAATAAGTGTTCCCGCCAGAAATGGTCAGCGTGCCCGTGCCCATCGTGGTCGTGCCGCCGTTAAGCGTTAATACCGCGCCATCAGTCGAGCCGCCGGAATAAGTGTCCGCGTCGGGTCTCGCGCAGCCGATAGGCTGATTGATTTGCGGCCCCGGCACCGCACCGGATGTGCCGTTTGCATTCCTGTAACCAGCGGCACCGACGGACCCGGGGACAACCGCTGACACGGAAATAAACATCGCCATACCTGCGAAATATGCCGGCATTCTGTTTTTCATGCTCTTCTCTTTCAGTTTCATCGGGCGGTTTCTTCTAAATCCCCTTACAGTCTGCCGCATATTTCCCGTTATTCCGGAAAAGCACAAGTTAATTTAAGATGAGGAACCGGACCGGAAGTTTCCTGCAGAAACCTGCAAAGGTACCTGCGAAACCTGAAACAGCGCGTCCGGATAATTGCTTTTCTCCCGCCCGATATATTTAATGCCTGCGGATTTGATCTTATGATGGCCTGACGGAAAAATTGAAAAAGGAGATACCATGAGCCTTGCCGACGAAATTCAGAAACTGAACGAACTCAAACAGGCTGAAGCCATCTCGGAACAGGAATATCAGGACGCCAAAGAATCCCTGCTGGCGCAGAACCGTCCGGCGGAACCGAAGCCGCCATGCACGCCTGTAGACGTGAACATCTGGGGACCGTTCCTCCACCTCTCTCAATTCATGACCTGCGTTCTTCCGCTGGCCGGACTGATCGTCCCGCTCATCCTGTGGCAGGTTAAAAAAGATGAATCCGCGATCATCGACCGGCACGGAAAAATCATCATGAACTGGATTCTCACCGAATTCGTCCTGCTGCTCCTCATCGTCCCGCTCTGTTTTATCCTGATCGGATTTCCCCTGCTGTTCATACTCGGCGTTGCCGGCATTGTCTTCCCGATCATCGGCGCCATCAAAGCCGGTAACGGCGAAGTCTGGCCCTATCCCTGCTCCATCCGGTTTTTTAAATAGAAACGCGAAGAGGGTCTTGCGCCATTTCCAATATTCGGAGAACCAAGCCATAAAACACCGTTGGCTTTATGAGAGGGTTGTGCTAAAAAAACTATATTCATAAGGCAGCAAAGATGAACACGCTCGAAACCATATCCTTCAAAATGGAAGACATGATCAACGGAGTTGAGGTAACTCCGGAAACGATTGGCTTTGCGCGCTTCAACCGCTTCAACAAGGAGGTTGAGGATTTTATCAAAGGCGGTACACGAGATATGCAGCTGGACGAGGTGTATGTGAAAGTCGAGCCGGGTTCTTACCTTCTTAAACTTGCGATTCCCTTGGCTCTGGCCCAACTGGTACAGCCTGATGTTCTGCGGATGAAAACTGGCAGCGATCTGGATGGAATGAACGCAACCCGTCAAACCATCGTTAAAAGCTGGCAGCGGCAAGCTCGCAGACGCCCCGATTTTAAAATCAGTATCGAATCGGCAGAGAATAAATTCAGCACTGTCACTATCTCGAGCAAAACCGACTACCATCAGAGAAGCGAAAACTTGTGGGTTGAAACAGAAAAATATCTGACCGGCCGCGTGCAGGACATGGGCGGCAAAACGTCCGCCAACGTTCATCTTCAATTGGACGGGCTGTCTAAACCACTGGTTCTGGAAAGTTCGGAAGAGTACCTGCGCGGACAAAAAGAAAACATGCTCTACCATGATGTGCAGGTGCGAGTACTGGTCGAGCAGAATATCCGAACAAGGGAACTGCGAAAGATCCGGCTGATCGAGTTCGCCGGCAAGCCGCCAGCCTACAGCGAAGATGAGTTGAATCAGGCCATCAAGAAGGGAACTCAGGCGTGGGCGGATGTTGAAAATATTACGGACTGGGTGGCAGAACAGCGGGGGACTTATGACGCGTAACGGAGCTGTGATGGACACCGGGTTCTTGATTACGCTGTTCGATGCCCAACCGCGAAGCGCACGAACATGCCAAGGCCTATTACCGTTATTTCCTTGAGAAGGGAATCCCGCTATATCTTCCAACCGTGGTTGCATCGGAGTTTTGTATCAAACAGCCAATCACCGATTTACCTCTACACAATTTCAAAATTCTACCGTTCAATCTGGCGGAATCAATCCGGTGCGCCGAACTGAATGTTACCTATTACCGGAAAAAATCAGGCGAGGGTCAACGGGACGCGGTAAAAGATGATTTTAAGATCATTGCACAGGCCGAAGAACAAGAAGCATTATTCCTGTTGACCGAAGACAGCAACTCGATGTCGGTTTATTGCGAACTACTTCGAAATGACCGGAAGATAGACTTCAAAGTCATTGAGCTGACCAAAGGCTTTGATGTTTCCCACATCAACGGAAATGGTCAGACTGAAATGAAAGTCTGAAATATTTTCGTTCTTTCGCGACTAATTCTCAACTAACTTACGGGAAGGACGGGCGGACATCCAGGCTTTCATTTCGGCGTCGAGCTTTTTGCACGCGCCTTTGTCATCACGCAGTTTGGCGAAGGTGCCGTAGAGACCGAGGATCGCCTGCCGGAAAGTTTCGAGCATTTCCATCCGTTCCTGAAAGCGGCCTTCGGCGTCGATGGCTTCGGTCGGCGGCAGTTTAATACTGCGGAAGGCGAATGAGTCGGCGTCGAGCGTGACGGTCCAGCATTCTTCGCCGCGCGCCAGCGTGAGTTTGGCGCGGCGCAGTTTTTTACCGCTGAGCAGCGCGGCACGCGTTTCGGCGCTGAGCATCGGTTCGCCTTTGCGGATAGCGGTTTCGCCCTGCTCTTCCTGATCGAACAGCAGCGGGCCTTCAACCAGTACGGCGAATTTTCCGCCTTCGGGCAGATCCACTTCGCCGCCTTTGGCTTCAGACATAAACCAGAGCCACATCAGGAATTCGCGGCCCGGCGTGCAGTCGGCCCACTGCTCGGCGGCGAAGCTCCACGGCGACCACTGGTCGGCGCGGCAGCGCGCTTCGCTCCACGCGGCGGAGACCGGCTCGACCGGTATCAGTTTGACGCCGGTGGTTTTGCCGAAGTTGATCAGAAACGCGTCGAGCTGTTTCTCGGAAAGCGCGGAGGCGTAGAGGATTTTTTCTTTCGGGTCGTAGCAGAAGTCGATCCCTTTGAGCTGCGGCGGCATCTGCGGCAAGAGCCGTTCGGTGACCTGCTTTTTAATTTCGCTGCGGGTGGCGCGGTTGACGTAGTCGCGGTGCTCGGCCTGCATACGGGCCAGTTCTTCCATGCGGCATTCGGCGCGCAGGAGCGAGGCGGGAATTTTACGCTGGGCCTGCGTCAGCGTCAGGCGCAGGAAGCCGGACGGCCAGGCCGAGCCTTCGTTGATATCGCGGTCGAGCAGATGCCGGTGACCGACCCAGCCGTGGATTTCCTCGTCGAGAAGGTAATCGACCGAGCCGAGCACTTCGCCGGCAAACTTTTCATAAATATCCACCGGCAGCTCGCCGGGGACATAGAACATACGGAAACTGATGGAGCCGCTTTCAAAAGACATAAGGAGTACCTGTTATTCGTTATTGGGTATTGGTCAGAATTTGAGCGCGCATCTTTCCGGTTTTCTCCGGCTGCCGCCAGCCTTTTTGGAAAACAACTTTGTTTCCCGCGGGCCCTTCTGCTAGAAACTGGCAACGGAGAAACACGTATGAGCATAAAAGTCGTTATTCAGGGCGCGGCAGGCCGCATGGGCAAAACACTGATCCGCTGCATTCAGGAACAGAAGGTCGCCGGACTCGAACTGGCCGGAGCCATTGATCTCTGGGACGTTCCAGGCATTGGAACTGATGCCGGGCTGGCCGCCGGAACCAAAGAAGCGGGCGTAAAGCTCACCACCGATCTCGCCGCCGTCGCTCCGGGCGCGGACGTCATTATTGATTTCACCTCCCATTTCGGCACGGCGGGCAACGCCGAGCGGATCGCCGGATGGAAAACCGCCTGGGTGATCGGCACAACCGGTCTCGGCGAAAAAGAACTGGCGGAAGTAAATGCCGCCGCGAAAAGCGTTCCGGTGATGATGGCCGGCAACATGAGCCTCGGCGTCAACCTGCTCTGCAATCTCGTCAAGGAAGCGGCGAAAGCGCTGCACGCCAAAGGCTACGATATTGAAATTATCGAGCGGCACCACAACCAGAAGAAAGATGCTCCGAGCGGTACGGCGCTGATGCTCGGCCAGGCCGCCGCCGCCGGCGCAGGCCTTGATTTGAAAAAGTCGCAGCGCGACGGACGGACCGGTCTGCCCGGCGCACGGACGAAAGATGAAATCGGCTTCCACGCGGTACGCGGCGGCGATATCGTCGGCGACCACACCGTCCTGCTGGCCGGAACCGGTGAAATGATTGAACTGTCGCACCGCGCCACCAGCCGAGACACCTTCGCCATGGGCGCGCTCAACGCCGCCGCATGGGTGGTTCAGCAAAAGCCCGGCCTCTATAATATGCAGGATGTGCTGGGACTAAAATAATCACACGCTTCCCTGGCGGGGAAGCGCGTCCTACAAAAGAACCAGCAACCCGACTTGTAGGACAGGCTTCCCGGAGGGAGCCTGTGTTTCCCTGATGCACACGCTCCCGGATACGGGAAGCGCGTCCTACAATAAAACGGTTCCCGCCTGACTTGCAGGACAGCTTCTCCGGTATTCCGGAGAGCTTGTGTCTCAGTACCGGATCGGAACGATCTGCCCGGAATACGGCCATTCATCCGCTGATTGAACCAATCCGGCGCGCACCGGATTCTGATAAACGTATTCCCATTTTTCTGAATAGCTCGCCGGATTTCTTACCATGTGATCAAAGAATCCGGGCTGCCAGTGCGGCATTGAGTTCCCGCTTTCTTTGAGAGCAACAGACAGTGCCTTTTTCAAAAACCCGACCGTTGCGCCCAGCTTGTATTGCGGGGCAAGCCGAATGAAAAAGTGGATATGATCCGGCATAATCACATACTGTCCGATTGCTATTCCATGACTGGAACGTTCCATACCAAACGCAACAAACTGTTTATGCACAGCGTCGTTAGCCAGCAAAGGCTTACGGTCGAAGGTTCCGATTGTGATAAAGAAAAGCGGCGAACCGTACTTCTGAAACGGTGTCAATCTCGGCGGGTGTTCGGGTGTCCGGTTCATACGCAAAACCTGCACACGCTCCCCTGACGGGGAAGCGTGTCCTACAATTCCCTTTCTTCCAACTCCTCGTCGACGGCCATGCGGTAGATGGATGAAAGTTCATCGGCTCCGCGGACGCAAACGTGCAGGTCGCGCAGCAGTCCGTTTTCAAGGCCGTAAATCCAGCCGTGCACCGCCAGTTCCTGCCCGCGTTTCCAGGCCTCCTGCACAATGGTGGTGTGGCAGACATTGGCTACCTGCTCAATGACGTTGAGTTCACACAGCTTGTCCGTCCGGCGCTTTACGCTGGCAACCTGATTCAGGGTATTCTCATACTTCTGGTAAATGTCGCGGATATGCCGTAGCCAGTTATCAACCAGTCCTTGCGGGCGGTTATCCATCGCGCCCTCCACGCCGCCGCAACCGTAGTGCCCGCAGACGATGATGTGCTTCACCTTCAGGAAATCGACGGCGTACTGGATAACCGACAGACAGTTCATGTCGGTATGAATCACCATGTTGGCGATGTTGCGGTGTACAAAAACTTCGCCGGGCGCCAGACCGATGATCTCGTTGGCAGGCACACGGCTGTCTGAGCAACCGATCCAGAGATATTGCGGAGCCTGCTGGTTCGAGAGCTTTTTGAAAAACTCCGGATCCTTTGCGACAATGCTCCGGGCCCAGTTCCGGTTGTTTTCAAACAGCTGATTTAATACGCGCATTTTTCGACGAAGCTCCTTATGACGGCTCTCATTTGCGGCATCGCCGCATTCGCCGTGCGAAAAACATCTTCAGCGGTGAGTTTTTCATCGCCGAGTCCCGCCGCCCAGTTACAGACACAGGAAAGCCCCGCAACTTTCAAGCCGAGTGCGTTGGCAAAAATCGCTTCCGGCACCGTGGACATACCGACCACGTCGGCACCCAGCGCACGGAACGCGCGGATTTCGGCGGGCGTTTCGAAAGACGGCCCGGCCGTCGCAACATAAACGCCGGAAGCGTCCGCGCCGGAGGCGATCAGCGTCTGCCGCAGGTCGTGGTCATAAACAGCGGTCTGGTCAGGAAAGCGTTCGCCGAACGCCGGATTGTGCGGGCCGGTCAGCGGACTGCCGCCCAACAGATTGATATGATCTTCAATCGCCAGCAGTGTGCCGGGCCGCAGGTCTTCGCGAATGCCGCCGGAAGCGTTGGTGAGCAGAACCGTTTGCGCGCCGAACTGTTTCAACAGCCAGACAGGCAAAACAATCGGCGTCCAGCCTTCGCCTTCATAAACGTGATGACGGCCCTGAAAAATGAAAACTTCCATTCCGACGAGTTCGGCATGAAGAAGTTTCCCCGCGTGACCGGCGACGCCGGTTTTTCCAAGGTTTGGAATTTTACCGTACGGCAACCCGGCCCGGACAGAAAACCCGCTGACGGTTTCACCCCAGCCCGAACCGAGAATAATACCGAGCTGCGGCTTCGCCGTCGGCCACGCCTTTTTGACAGACGCAACCGCTTCATCCATCATCACCTGATTGATCGCTTGCATGGCTTGATAGTAAGCGGAGCCGCATCCGCCATCAAGCCTGTGAACTTAATTTACTTCCGTCAGCGTAACCGGTCCGAGTAAACCGGAGGTCAGAAGCGGCTCGGTGCCGTTGTAGTGCCGCCAGAGCAGGAAGGTCGTGCGTCCGGCGGGACTTGTTCCGCCCGCGTTGACCCAGTCGGGAATCGACTGAATCAGTCCCTCCGCGGAGTAGTTGAGCGACGGATCGGGATGAAGTTTTTCATCGCCGATCAACCGGTTGGGCCAGAGATTGGTGACCTTGATTTCGAGCTGATTCGTTCCGGCCCGGACCGCAGCTGTCACGTCCACGGTGAACGGCGGCTTCCACAGCGTTCCGAAATTTGTGCCGTTCAGTGAAACCTCCGCGATATTTTTCACCTGGCCGAGATCGAGAATGATCCGGGCGGAGGGATCCGATATTTGGAAGTCGAAGGTCTTCGAGTAGGCAGCCGTGCCGGAAAAATATTTTACTCCGTCATCAGCCGACTCGGTCCACGAAACCAGTGCCGGCAGCGTGATGCTTGCCGGAGCCTGTTTTCCGGGCGGGAAAGCAACGGTCCACGGGCCGGTCAGGGTTGACTGAACGGAGCCGGACACCGTCAGCTCCACGTTCTGCCCGGAGGCTGTGCGCGCCTGATAACTTCCAGCGCTGCCGGAGCGGGTGCTCAAAGCGGTTCCGTTGAAAACAATTTCCGGAACAGCCGGTTTCAAAGCATTCGGCAGGGTGCGGCTCATGGCCGCAGCAATCGCACCGGCGTCCATCACGCCGGCGCGCTGCACCCAGCCGGTGGTTTGTCCGGTGAACACCGGAACCGTGCGTCCGTGTACCACGCCCATGGAAGGGTGAACCGTGCGGGCGCTGACCAGTCCGGATTTTACCGGGGTTCCGTTCAGATAGAGCTGCGGGGTTTTATTGTTAAACACCACCGCCACATGCGTCCAGTTGGTGACAGGGCCGGAATAGACCAGCACGGGCGCGAAGAGCGTGGCACCGTGCGTCAAAACGACGATGCCGTTGGTTCCGGCAGAAATTCCCGCGCCGGCATCGCTTGCCGTATAGATTTCATGCCCCGGAGCAGGGTAAACCGCACAGTTATTTCCGCCCAGACCCTCCGTGCCGGCATCCGATTCGGCAGGCAGCGTGACGCCTTCCCCGGGATTCAGCCAGAGCGCCATGGTGAAATTATTGGTGACATCGGCATTGTTGGCGGCCGTAACCAGCACTTCATTCGTACCCTGAACGACCGGAAAAACATCCTGTCCGTCTCTGGACACCGATACCAGCGCCTGCGCGTCGGCCGGGTCGCGGAAGACCACGAAGACAGAACCGGCCGGGTCGAAATGTACCGGCAGTTCGGTGACGCCGTTCACTTCGCGATAGACCGCCGGTTTAACCGTTTCACCGGTGGCGGGGTTCCAAAGTTCGGGCGCTTTGCCGGTCACACGGAAACGCGTCACCGCATTGACCGAATTGCTGTCGGCGCTGGCGACAAAATAGAACTCGGCAGTATCGGTTCTGCGGTGAATGTAGCGCAGAACGGTATTCTGACTGTTCGCCGAATAGTCAAAATCGGGCGGAGCGATTCCAGCCAGAACGCCGGCCAGAGAAGTTCCGTAGACAACCCGGCCGCTGCCGTACCGGTTTTCCGTTACGGTCTGTCCGTCAATGCCGCCCCAGAGGCGTCCGGCGATTTCGCGCAGTGCCGTATCGTTCTGATTCCAATCCTTCCATCCCGGCGTGCGCAGCGGTTTCGGGCCGACCACGGTCGCACCGGCGGTGACCAGTTCTTCAATTTTCTGAAGTGCCTCCAGCGTCATATGGTCGCGGTTCGGGAGCAAAAGAACGCGATAGCGCATACCGCTTGGCAAAACCAGATTGCCGCTTCCGTCCGCCGCAAGCTGCTTGAGGATTTCGAGATTGCATCCGTCGTAGTCGTACCCGTCAGGCACCGGGCTCCACAGCTCATCGCGATGTCCGAGATAGTTCGGGGCATCGTCGCCGATGTAATGAATCACGTCGGCAGCAAACAGTCCGCTTTGCAAAAGCGACTGGCAGCGCGTGATGTATTCAACCCACGCTTTGCCGCCGTTCTCCCACCAGGTCTGGGTGCGTTCAAAGTTGATGCCGTACTGAACATAGGTCATGCCGGGCGCAATGCCGGTCCACGGCTGCATGGCGTAGCGGTGGAAAACGAACCGGTTGATGCCGGTGCAAAACGCCTGATCGCCCAGCGTTTTGAGCGAAAACGGATCGTCCTGGAAATTGCCGGTTCCTTCGGTGTAAGCCTCTGCGGCGGCAATCGGGCGGTTATAAATGTGAGCCACGGAAGCGGCAATCCGGCAATCGACACGGACGTTCTTCGGCATCCAGAACTCGCCCATCGCAATATCCGTCATCGCGCTGTAGTCGATCGGATTAAACATGAACATCTGCCGCCCGATCGCCTCGCTTTGGAACAGGGTTCCGTTTTCATGGCTCACCTGCCGCAGCGCGCCGAAATAGTTGTCGCGGATAAGGTCGGACATGGTGCGGCGCACGTCCCGGAGAAACCGTTCGGATTCCTCCGCACTGCCGATCACCAACCCGGAAAGCAGTACCGGCATCCACGGGGTCATCGAGTAGCCGCGCCGGGTTTCGAACTCCTGCCGGAAGGCGGCGCTCCAGGTCTGAATGCCGGCCTCCCAGCTGTCGGCATGCACCGAGTAAACCGGATAACCGGGCACGGCATTGTTGCCGGCGATCAATCCCTTGGCAAACGAATCAAAATGAAAACGGATGTCTTCACTGCTCATCTTGTCCGCTTCGAGCCCGAGACCGGCGGCCGTTCCCCTCGTGACGGTTTTCGCCGTACAGGTCATCCCGGCACGCAAAATCAGCCAGCGCCCGGCCGGGGCCGTCCAGTCCAGCGTACCGTCCGGAGCAAGCCGGCTGCTCAGATCGAGAATCTGATTCGTTGCGATACCGGCGAGATCCGGCGGAACCGGAGCGGCGTCCAGCCATTTTGTTTCTCCCCCGTGAACCGTGTCGCGGGCATAACCGGACTTTATTTCCCACAGGTTGACGCGCGGTTCGGCCAGTGCCTCAATCTCGCCGAGCGGAGTCGGGCGGGGCTTTGAAGTCAGAATACGGACAGCGCGAACTTCCGCCGCCGGAAACGAAACCGTCAGCGTGTCCTGATCGCGCTGGCTGGTATTCACGTTCAAATCGAACGCTGATACCTCGCTGAACGTGCTGCCGTCGGCGGAGACCTCGACGGTTGAGGGCATGTCCGCCCCGTAATCGAATCTCGGCAGGTGAAAAACCAGCGCACTGACTGTACGCGGCGCGGCAAAGCGCAGCTCGATCTGACTGCCGGTATTGGTTCCGTTTTTCAAATCGCCGTCCACCAGTGCCGGTGCATTTGTGCCGTCCACCGTCGCGGTCACGGCGGGCAGAACAGTTTTCGCGGGCAGCGGCACAGCCGTCACGGAAACTTCTTCATAGAAGCTCTCTTTAGTCAGCGGTTTTTCCAGCTGGATCGGGCCGGACAGCGGCCCTTCGATTTCTCTGGCTGTCCAGACCAGCAGCTTCATCGAACGATCCGGCGCGATCCAGGGTCCGCCCGCCGTCGCATAACCGTCGCATTGGTGAAGCGACAGTCTTATGCCGAGCCGCCGCGCCTCGTCCGCCGTGTGGGCATACAGCCCGCGCCAGAGCGGCGAATTGAAATCCGCCGTGCCGGCCGGCGCGTCAAAGTCGACGCCCATCATTACGGCACCGCCGATTCCGATCCGGCTCATTGCTTCCAGATCGGCGGTGATGCCGTTGCTGGTAATGTTGCCGTTCATCCAGAACCAGAAAACCCAGGGCTTCGCCTCGGCGGACGGGTGCGCAAAGAGCCGTTCTAAATCTGCGGAACCGGCTTTTGACAGCAGATGGAATGACTGAGCACCGCTCTTAACAGCCAGCAATCCGAAACACAGCGGAATCATCCAGAGATATTTCTTCATGTCGGCTTTCATGTTCGGCACCCCTTCATTCAGGGCTTGTATCAAATTCCGCCGACGCACACAACGTTACAGGCTCTCGTCTGTCGTATTGGCGTTTTCGACCGCCTTGTTGATGACCTTGGCGTCCTTTTTCCTTCCGCCGCCCCGGCCGTCACCGCGCACCTTGGGACCCAGAAACGGCATGGCGATAGCCGCAGGCCGGGCCTCTTTGTATTGATCCAGCGCACCTTGCAGGACTTTGGCGGCGGCGACCGCTTCACCTTTCAGATCCTCCACGTTGAGCGGATGCTTCTCGTCAAGATCGCTGCGCAGATCATAGAACTTGCCGGTGCGGGAGAGCTTGAAGTCCGGAGTCGCGGCAAACTCGGCAATGATTCCCTGTTCTTTTTGCGGGCCGTACCAGCAGTAGTACCATTCGCGCGGATTGCCTTCCTTGCCGCACACCTGCGGAAGAAAACTGTTGCCGTCAATGTTCAGCACGGCAGGAACCGGAACACCGGCGGCTTCGCAGACCGTCGGCAGAAAATCGGTGGTGTCAATGATGTCGCGGGAAACTTTGCCCTTCGCCGCTTTATCCGGCCAGCTCACGATGAGCGGCACATGCATTCCGGCATCAGTCGGTGCGCCTTTGCCTCCGATAAATCTGCGTTCACCCAGCATGGTCAACGTGCCGCCCTGAGTGCCGTTGTCGCCAAGGATAATCAGCAGCGTGTTGTCGCGGATGCCGAGTTCATCGAGCTTCGCGATCAGTTTGCCGGTGAGCTTGTCGGTGTAAGCAACCATGTCGGCAAAGTTCTGGTTGATGCCGTCAGGGCGGACACCTTTATTCGGATCTTTCTGCTGTTTGCCGTAGCCGGGGCTGTCGGGCGTCGGCTGGAAGGGCGCGTGCGTGAGCATCATCGTGTAGTAGAGAAAGAACGGCTGATCTTTCTTACGCCGGATGAAATCGAGCGCGTAATCGCTCACGATGTCAGGGCCGTATTCGTTGTTCGTGAAATCTTTCACGACACCATTGATTTCCAGGCCGGGATTGGCGTAGCGGCCCGGTGTTTTCAACGGCGGTGTGCGCGTGTGCTGCCACAGGCAGTGCTCATCGAAACCGAACTTTTTGGGAAGTTCAAGGTCGCTGCCCAGCTGCCACTTGCCGGCGATGCAGGTTGCGTAACCTGCCGGTTTGAGAATGTTGGCAAAGGTTACGCAATTTGTGTCCATTCCGCCGAAATCAATGTAGTTCCTGACGTTGTAAATGCCGGTCATCATCTGCACCCGCGTCGGAGTGCAAAGCGGTTGCGCATAGCAGTGTTCAAAACGCACGCCCTTGGCGGCCAGACTGTCGATCACAGGTGTTTTGTAGGACGTGCATCCATTTGCTCCGATGCATTCGTAGCCCATATCATCAATCAAAATGACGATGACATTAGGTTTCACCGGTGCGACCGGCACGGCGGCAAAGGTTGCACCGCCGAGAACGGTGAGACCGCAAGATAGAGACATGATTTTTTTCATATCGGGAATCCTTTATTTTTATTTTGTATCAAAATTCATCGCCGCCCGCAATGTCACCGGGCCGAGCAGTCCGGAGGGGCACTTGTCCAGGTCGTCCGCCGGAATCTGGTTGCGTACGATGGTATTGGCGACCGGTTTTTCTTTCGGAAACCGGTCGTCACCGATCAGGCGGTTCACCCAGGTGTTCACCACGGCAATCTCGAGACGGTTCTCTCCGGCCCGGACGGCTTCGGTGACATCGACACGATACGGCGGCTTCCAGAGCGTGCCGAAATCGCGGCCGTTGACTTTAACGTGAGCGACGTCGCCAACCTGTCCGAGGTCGAGTATCACGCGGCGGCCGGCGGAGACCATGGCGGCGGAAACATTGACCGTCTTCGTGTAGGTTCCGTAGCCCGAGAAATATTTGATGCCGGGGCGGTCATCCGCAGTCCATGATTTCAACTCATCGAAAACGGCCTGTTCCGGCGCGCCGCGGTTTTTCTCAAAGGCGACTTCCCACGGCCCCTGAATCACCATGGTCTCGTCAGCTTTTCCTTCATGCACTTGCGGCTTGCTGCCGGGTACCGGTTTTCCGTTCTGCTCCGGATCGAAAAC
>JBAZTQ010000062.1:0-18453 GCA_041661845.1 Kiritimatiellales bacterium
ACCAGATGAAATTGGTGGTGAATCCGCCGAGCAGCACGACGACCAGCTTCGGAAGTCCCGTCCAGATCGCGGTAGTTCCGGCCGCCAGCGACGCTTCACCGATCGGATTGCCCGCGGTGAGAGCGAACGAAAAGCCTGCGCTCATGATACCGGAGAAGGTCGCCATCAGAATTCCCTTGGAAAAGTTGAATTCCGCGATGGATTTCTTTTTCTCGGCCTCGGGCATTTGTTTCTCTTTGGTCAGACCCGCCAGCGCGGCAACCGTGATACCGATGAGACAGACACCTACGCCGCCGAGCGTGATCTGCCCGGGAAGCGTCGACGCAATCTGCGCGATGGTTTCCGGAACAGGGATGGCCGGGACAAACATTTTGAAAATCGGCGGCAGCAGAGTTCCGAACGCCGCGCAGTAACCCAGCGCCACGCCCATACCCAGCGACATGCCCAGATAGCGCATCGTCAGACCGAACGTCAGTCCGCCCGCGCCCCACATCGCGCCGAACAGATAAGTCCAGAACAGCGTACCCGAAGTTTGCTGACGCAGAACACCGAACAGATCGTTCGTCATCGTCAGGGCCAGCACCCACGGCATGATGATCCAGGAGAAAAAGCCGCCGACCAGCCAGTAGACTTCCCACGACCATTTTCTCACGCCTTTGTACGGAACATAGAAACTGCCGGAAGCCAACCCGCCTAACCAATGAAACAGCACGCCAAGAAACGGATTTCCACTCATCTACACATCTCCCTTACCACTTGTTTCCAGCCTCCGGACAACAGGCACCCGCCCGGAAAAATCATCCTGAAAGAGCTTTCTGATTTTGCAGAAAATGCTGGAACACACCGGCGAGGTCAAGCGTGATGTTGAATGCATCGCCGCAGAACACCGGATCGGCCTGAATCCGGAAAGACCCGGCAGACGCACAGGGTCTTTCCAAACGTCAGAGTATACGGCTTAATTTAATCGAACCGGATGTAATCGATCCCGATATCATGGCCATCTCCATTGAGAATCGGATCAAGCCGGAGTTGCTTAATTTCTGTGCTGGCCGATCCGCCCCAGTTGGTGTTGTTCGCCATATCAAAGGTGTATTCAACCCAGATGCCGTTGTTGGTGATATTGTTCACCCTTTGGCAATGCAGTCCGTCAAAGTTTGCCATACCGGTCTGTTTCCAGTGGAGATAGGCCGCAGCGTTCGCGGCGGCACCTCCGAAGTTGGCCATTCTGACATACACTTTCGTGAAGGCATCCGGATCCACCCGGATGGACGGCCCGACCAATTGCGGATCGGCGGACGAGGCGGTTAAAATCCATGTCCCGTTGGCAGACGGTCCGTTGGCGGGCAGGTTGATGACGGACCAGCCTTCCTTGTCGCCCGCCGTGTTGAATTCATACGATAAGGGGAAGTTGAGGCCGATCGCCTTCACCCCGAAGTTTTTGACCTGCACAGCCACACGGCTCAACCCCATGACTTCCCAGCCTATATTCGCGGTGGCTATTTTAAAGTCCCCCAATGTAGTAGACTCGGCCAAACAGCCATGGCTCTTAGCACAGGCTACAGCATTACTTAAGTACGGCAGAATATTCCCATGGATCGTCTTCCATTGCCCAAGCTGCAGGCCGTTGGTGGTAAACGGAATGCCTATCTGATAAACCATCGCACCCGTATTCGTATTCATCTCGTAGTATGTGTTCGTCGGAAAAGCTGATCGGTCGTCGTAAAGAAAAATTCCAAAGGCTATCAGCTTACCAAGGTCTGGCGATCCCGCTTTCATATTTTGAGGGGTAATACCCGAATAAAATAAGGCACAATGTCTTGAGGGATTGAATGGAACTCCGTAGGCGTCATTCGTGTGGTTATTCTCCGCCTGAAGCAGCTTTACCTCGGCATGAAACTCCAGCGCAGAGAGCTGATCAAGCCAGGGATCATTCTCGCCGAACTGTCCAGAGGACCATCCGACGCATTGACCCAACAACAGATGCGGCCAGTCGTTCAGATCCGGGTTGGTTCGGAAATGTCCGTTGAATTCGGCAACGGAATTTACCGCAAGAATGACGCCGCTGTCCGGCGCGTTGTTAGTGAACAAGGTGACATACTTGTACTGGTTCGACCATGTACAGGCTCCGTTGATCAGGGTCGGAGAGGTACCATAGAGAGTACCCTGACTGTTCCACTGAACAAGCTTCCAAATCGGCGGACCCAATTTCGTTGTATATTGGAGAAACCCGTCCACGGCACGGGACGGATTGATGACCTCTATGCCTGCCTGGCATTTATTATCCGTAACCAGCTGCGACGTTTTATGATCTGCCGAAACCATAAAGTTGTCTACAGAACTGGAAGTGGACGGGTTGGCAAGCATACCCGTGATGCCAAATCCGGCATAACACAGATTAGAAATGCCGGGTCTGGTGAACTTCACAGATGTCAGTACCGCATTGGAAGTAACATTAAAAGCGGCAGCACGACCCTCACCGGTTATCATGTCATAAGAGAGCGAGAGGCGGATAACATCCGTCGCGGCAAACGTATTGGAACCGGGCGAAACGGGGCTGCTTGCAAGAACACTGTTACTATAAGTCCGCAACTGGATCCGCCCCTCGTTTGCGCCCGCCGGATAAAACCAAAGCGTTAGGTTATCGTTCGTGACGACACTCTTTAGATCCGCCTTGTCAATCGTCTCCCATAAACCGACCAGCCAAGTACTGCCGGTCTGGGTTTTATTACCCGCCGCTTTGAATTCGGCGGAGGCCGTAACAATTTTCGTCAGACCTGAAAAATCATACTTCACATAATTATTGGCGGACGTTTTCCCGGAGCCCGGCACAAGCACTTCGCCGGCACCGAAGAAAAATTCATTCATTTCGCCGGTCGTGTTATATTCGTTCTGCCAGGCGTTGGTTCCGGTCTGCTGAATAACCGTGTCGTCCAGTTTGACTCCGGCCACCAGCCCGGTCCGAACCCCGCAGCCGAATGAAAAATTATCGCTTAACAGCGTTTCAGCCGTTATGCGGGCATGATCGGCCGAAACGATAAAGTTGTCCACGGAACCGGGCGAGGGGCGATTGGCAGGCAGGCCCGTGATGCCTAACCCGGCATAATACAGATCAGAAATGCCGGGCACTGTGAGCTTCGCAGACGTTACCGGCGCATTGGCGGTGACATTAAAGGCAGTTGCGATGCCCTCCCCGGTGGTCATGTCATAAGAAAGCGAGAGGCGGATGACATCGGTTGCGGCAAATGCATTGGGGCCGGCTGACATGCTGGTTGTCGTATAAACACTATTGCTGTACGTCCGCAACTGCAACCGGCCCTGATAGCCGTTCGTTCCGGCAAAAAATCTGAGCGTCACGGCATCGTTGGTGGCTGTCTCAGCAAGGTTTGCTTTGTTGGCCGTCTGCCAGAATCCGATGGTCCAAACAGGATTATTCGTTTTGCTGTCCGCCGCTTTGAATTCGGCCGAGACGGTTATAATTTTCCCCAAACCGGAAAAAGTATACGGCACATGATTATTGGCGGAGGTTTTGCCGGTATCCGGCACCAGCACACCGCCTGTACCGAAAACAAATCCATTCATTTCATTGGTATTGTTATATTCGTTCTGCCAGATGCCAAGGCCGGTCTGAACGCTCTTATCGTCCAGCGGAGCTCCCTGAGTGCGTCCGCTGCCGAGAGAAAAATCATCCTTCAACAAAGTGTCAGCCGTTGCACTCAAGTTCAGTGTCAACAGTAACACGGTTGCTATGACCCACCCGTTCGCATCTATTAACTTTGAGATTCTGTTCATTCTTCCTCCTCGATGCCTTTAACAGGTAAACCGCTTTCCGATGCCGGAGTTTTAATCTGGAAAAATTTATTAGCCATAATGGTTCGCGTATATTTTTTAATGTTTTCCGAACATTGGAAAATACACGCGCAACGGTATCTCTCAGGCTCAAGCCGGCTTTTTATGAAAAAGAATTGGACGGCAGACACGGCAAATGCACAGCATCAGCCCTTGTTCAGCTTACGGTACCGGCGCGGAGACAACCCCATGAGGTTGCTGAACGCCCGTGAAAAATAATACGGATCATCATAACCCACCTTAAACCCGACCTCCCGGATGGAGAGCGACGTGGTATCGAGCAGCCAGCAGGCCTGACGCAAACGCAGGTGAATGAAGTATTCTCCCGGTGCCATGCCGGTTTGCCGGCGAAAGCTGGAGGCGAAATGCGCCGCCGACATCCCGACGTGCCGGGCCATTTCTGAAACCCTGAGCGGCTGCCCGATCCGTTCGGCCATAAACGTCATGATATTTCCCAGATCGCGGCCCGCTCCGGCCCGCTCATCCGGTGAATAGGCCGGGTTGTTGTAGTACAGCAGCCCCAGCAGGTCGCGCAGGGCGTGACTCAGGTAGATCAGATTCCGGTCGGCGTAGCCGCCTGCCAGCGTTTCGTAGCACCGCTGAAAAACCGGCACCATAGCGTCAGCACAACGTGAATCTACGGGAACACAAAAACCCGCCGCAGGTGCCATTTGCAGGTAAAACGAAGTGTCCGCGCCGTCGAAATGCACCCAATGTATCGACCACGGCGTACGCGGTGAAGCTCCGTAAGCGTGAGGAACCCCGGCGGGAATCAGTACTGCCTGCCCGGCGGAAACCGTTTCTCGGCGAGGTCCGCTTTTGACCCAGCCGCTGCCATCCACGCAAAGGATCAGAATGTGCTGCTCCGCGCCTTGAGGCCGCTCGCGGAAATGATTCCGGGCGCTTGGATACCAGCCGATATCGGTCACCCGCAGCGCTTTCATAAGGCGATGCGGCTCAAGCAAACGCAGAGCGCCCCGCGGAATCAGGTGAAAAACCTGTCTGGCAAATCCTGCCGCACGCTTCGGATGATCCATGTTGCTCATGATGATTGCTGCTTATCCGTCATATTCTGACCGGACAGACCGCCGGATAATCCATCTTTTTCATATGATCGTCCATTTCATTTTTCTGCATCCGGGCGTAGAAACTGTCTTCGGCGTTTGCACCTAATATCAACCTCTGGAGACTCGGCCATGATTACAGGATCGGCGGCGGTTTCATCGTCTAGCGTGAAAGCGGATTTCAACCTCGGTTACGTCTGGATGATTTCGCTGGTGGCCGCCATGGGCGGACTGCTGTTCGGTTATGACTGGGTGGTGATCGGCGGCGCGAAGCCGTTCTTCGAGAAATTTTTCAATCTCACCAGCGAAGCCCAGATCGGCTGGGCCAACAGCTGCGCGCTGCTGGGCTGCCTGGCCGGATCGCTGGCCTCCGGTGTTTTGAGCGATAAGTTCGGACGCAAAAAACTGCTGCTGGTATCCGCCTTCCTGTTTGCCGTCTCTTCCATCCTTACCGGCTGGGCCAACTCGTTTGACGCCTTTGTCCTCTGGCGCATTGTCGGCGGCGTAGCCATCGGTATGGCCTCCAACCTGTCACCTATGTACATTGCCGAAGTGGCACCGGCGCATCTGCGCGGACGGCTGGTAGCCATCAATCAGCTGACGATTGTCTTCGGCGTCTTGGGTGCCCAGATCGCCAACCTGCTGATCGCCGACAAAGTTGCGGACGGGGCAACTGCTGAAATGATCCGTCAGTCCTGGAACGGACAATACGGCTGGCGCTGGATGTTCACCGCCGTAACCGCACCGTCCCTGCTGTTTTTCATCGGGTCATTGCTGGTACCCGAAAGTCCCCGCTGGCTGATCAAAAACGGTAAATTGGAGCCCGCCCGCCGGATTCTGGCTAAAATCGGAGGACAAGCCTATGCCGACATCGAGGCGGCGGACATTCAAAACACCATCTCCAGCGAAGAAGTTCAGCATGTGCGTTTCAGTGATCTGCTGGTTCCGAAAATGCGGAAGATCCTGCTGGTCGGTATTGCGCTGGCTGTACTTCAGCAGTGGAGCGGGATCAATGTGCTGTTCAACTACGCCGAAGAAATCTACCGCTCCGCCGGATACGGCGTTAACGACATCATGTTCAACATTGTCATTACCGGAGCCATCAGCCTGGTGTTCACGCTGCTGGCTATCAGCATGGTGGACCGGTTCGGACGCCGTATCCTGATGCTGATCGGCTGCGCCGGCATCGGACTGTCGCATGTCCTGATCGGTGCCTCTTATGTCATGAAACTCAAGGGACTCGCGGTTCTGCTCTTCACCCTCAGCGCGCTGGGGTGTTACAGCCTGTCGCTGGCACCGATCACCTGGGTGCTGATTTCGGAAATTTTCCCGAACCGTATCCGCGGTGCCGCCATTTCCGTGGCGGTCTCGGCGCTGTGGATCGCCTGTTTCATTCTGACTTACACCTTCCCGATTTTAAACGGCGCGCTTGGTACGGCCAAAACTTTCTGGCTGTACGCCGCAATTTGTTTTGCGGGCTTCTTCTTTGTATTCACGAAGGTGCCGGAAACCAAAGGCAAGTCGCTGGAACAGATAGAAAGGGAACTGGTGGATTAAACTATGAAACACATCGTCACTTCCATTGCCGTTGCGTCCGCTGTTAGCGGCAGCCTGCTTGCCGCCGAAACGGCGAAGCCCAATATTATTTTTATCCTCGCTGACGATCTCGGCTGGGCGGATCTGGGCTGCTACGGCAGCACGTTTCACGAAACACCGAATCTTGACCGGCTGGCGGCGCAGGGAATGCGCTTCACCGGCGCCTATGCTGCATGCAGCGTTTGTTCGCCGACACGCGCCAGCATCATGACCGGCAAATATCCGGCACGGCTGCATCTCACGGACTGGCTGCCCGGCCAAGGAGCCCGCCCGAACCAGAAATTGAGTCTCACGGACTTTCAGAAATTCCTGCCCTTGGAAGAATTCACCGTTGCCGAAGCGTTGAAGGCCGGCGGTTACCAAACCGCGTTGATCGGCAAATGGCATCTTGGTGAAAACGCGGAATATTATCCGGAGCATCAGGGGTTCGATCTGAATGTCGCCGGTTCCGGCCACGGACATCCGCCGTCGTATTTCAGTCCATACAAGCTCCCGAATCTGCCCGACAGCCCGCAAGGCGAATATCTCAACGACCGGCTGACCGACGAGGCGATGAAGTTCATTGAGCAATCAAAAGACCGTCCGTTTTTTCTCTACCTGCCGCATTACGCGGTTCACCAGCCGCTTCAGGCCAAGGCCGCGGTTATTGAAAAATATAAAACCAAGGCCGCGCAGCGGCCCGCCGGTAAAGAGGCTTTCATGACCGACCTGGGCTGTCCGGTTCGTCAGACACAGGATAATCCTGTTTACGCCGCTATGATCGAAAGTCTCGATGAAAATGTCGGCCGCCTTCTGGACAAACTGACGGCGCTGGGCCTCGACAAAAATACTGTGATCATTTTCACCTCCGACAACGGCGGCCTTTCCACCGGCAAAGGCACGCCGGCCTGCAACCTGCCGCTCCGCATGGGCAAAGGCTGGCCTTATGAAGGCGGCATACGCGAACCGCTCATCGTAAAATGGCCGGGCGTCACCAAGCCCGGCGGCGTTAATAACGCGCCGGTGATCTCCACGGACTATTACCCCACGCTGCTCCAGATCGCGGGCCTGCCGCCGCTTCCGGAACAGCATCTCGACGGTAAGAGCATCGTGCCGCTGCTCCAGGACGGCACGCGCCCGGAGCGTCCGCTGTTCTGGCACTACCCGCACTATGGCTCCCAGGGCGGCGCGCCGAACGGGGCTGTACGGCTGGGCGATTTCAAACTCATCGAATGGTATGAGGATATGCGTGTCGAGCTCTACAACCTGAAAGACGACATCGGCGAACACAGCGATCTCGCGGCAAAGCTGCCGGCGAAAACCGAGGAACTCCGGAAGCTGCTGCACGACTGGCGTGACGAGGTGAAGGCGCAAATGCCGGTGCCGAATCCGAGATACAGACCCAACAGCCTTAAGAATAAAACAACAAGTGATGAGTGATGAAGCCGGAAAGGGATATCGCGTGAAAAAAAATTTAGTTGTCCTCGGATTTTCTCTGGCGCTGCTGAGCGCCGTACAGGCGGCGGATTCGTTGTCGCTGGCAGGTGAATGGCGTTTCGCGCTGGACCGGCAGGATGCCGGTATCGCCGAAAAGTGGTTTGATCAGAATCTCGCCGGACGCATCCGGCTGCCGGGCGCGTTGCAGAACCAGGGCTTCGGCGACGACATCACTGTGGATACCCAGTGGACCGGCGGTTCCGGTGTTCAGCAATGGTTTCAGCCCAAATATGAAAAGTACCGTCAGCCCGGCAACATCAAAATCCCCTTTTTCCTGCAGCCGGAAAAACATTATACCGGTGCGGCGTGGTATCAGCGCGACATTGATATTCCGGCGGACTGGCAGGGCCGCCGTGTTGTACTGACCCTGGAGCGGGCACACTGGGAAACACAGGCGTGGCTTGATGACAAACCGCTCGGTACCAATGTCAGTCTGTCGGTGCCGCACGTCTATGATCTCGGCACCGGCCTCGCTCCGGGCCGTCACCGGCTTTCCGTCCGCGTGGATAACCGGCTGCTGGCAGACGTCGGCAACCGCGCCCACAGCGTCTCCGACGAGACGCAGGGAAACTGGAACGGACTGATCGGCAGTCTAACGCTTTCGACCACCGGCCCGGTGTGGATTGAAGACGCGCAGGCTTATCCCGATATCGCTAAAAAAACCGCGCTGGTGAAGGTGCGCCTCGGCAACGCAACCGGCAAAGCCGGACAAGGAATTCTGAAGATTGGAAGTGTCAGCTGTCCGGTTAATTGGACGGAAGCGGGCGGCGCGGCGGAAGTCGAAGTCGCGCTCGGCAGCGATGCAAAGCTGTGGGATGAATTCACTCCGGCGTTGCAGAAACTTAATGTGAAGCTGAGCGGAGACGCCGCCGCCGATGAACGCATCCTCACTTTCGGTCTGCGCGAGATCGGTATCAAAGACCGCCAGTTTATCATCAATGGCCGTCCGGTATTTTTCCGCGGCACGCTGGAGTGCTGCATCTTCCCGCTGACCGGTTACCCGCCGACCGATGTCGAGTCGTGGAAGCGCATCATCCGCATCTGCCAGGCGCACGGTTTGAATCACATCCGGTTCCACTCATGGTGTCCGCCGGAAGCGGCTTTTGCCGCCGCCGATGAACTCGGATTCTACTACCAAGTGGAAATTGCGGCGTGGGCAACGGTGGGCAGCGGCCAGCCGGTTGATCAATGGCTCTATGATGAGGCGGCGCGAATTCTTAAAACCTACGGCAACCATCCTTCCTTTCTGCTCATGCCTTACGGCAATGAACCGAGCGGCCAAAACAAGAACCGCTGGCTCGGTGACTGGGTGAGTCACTGGAAACAAACTGATCCACGCCGGCTTTACACAAGCGCCGCCGGCTGGCCCATGCTTCCGGAAAATCAGTATCACATCATGTACGATCCGCGCGGTGCCAAAGGCTGGCTCGGCCGCGACTACGGTCCGGAGCTGGAAAAAGACGGCCCGTGGTCGAAGCAAAGCGGATCGCGCCCGGGATCGCCGTCGACAGTTCAGCAGATTGACGTTCCTGTCATTGTCCATGAAATGGGTCAATGGTGCGTCTATCCGGACTTCGACGAGATCGTCAAATACACCGGCCCGCTCAAACCGAAAAATTTTGAAATCTTCCGCGACTCGCTGGCTGAGCACGGCATGCTGCATCAGGCGCGCGACTTTTTTATGGCGTCCGGAAAACTTCAGGCGCTTTGCTATAAAGAAGAGATCGAAGCCGCGCTGCGCACGCCGGGCATTGGTGGAATTCAACTGCTCGACCTGCATGATTTCCCCGGACAAGGCACCGCGCTGGTCGGGGTGCTTGATCCGTTCTGGGACAGCAAGCCGTACATCACGCCGGACGAATTCCGCCGGTTCTACAACACCACCGTCCCGCTGGCGCGGCTGCTGCGCCGCACATGGACAAACTCTGAAACGCTGACAGCGGATATCGAGATCGCGCACTTCGGTGCGGCCCCGCTGGAAAATGCCAAGCCTTATTGGAGGGTGCTGGCAGCCGACGGAAAAGTTGCGGCCAGCGGCGAGCTGCCGGTTCAGACCGTACCGATCGGGCAAGGAACAAAACCGGGACAGGTCAGCCTGGCGCTCGGAAAACTTCCTGCGCCCCAACAATACAAACTGGTCGTCGGCCTGAAAGATACGCCGTTCGAGAACGACTGGAATTTCTGGGTCTATCCGTCTGTGCTGCCCGCACCGTCCGCCGATGTGCTGGTAACGGACTCGTTTGACGAAGCCGCGCGCAAGCATTTGGCTGATGGAGGAAAGGTGCTGCTGGCTTCCGGGCGGCTTGGAGCCGGGAATCTCAAGCTGTTCTTTGAGCCGGTTTTCTGGAACCACTTCATGCTGAATACCAATCCGCATCAAACCCTCGGACTGCTGTGCGACCCGCGACATCCGGCGCTGGCGCAATTCCCGACGGAATATTTTCAGGACTGGCAGTGGTCGGATATCGTCACCTCGGCGCGGACCATCGTGCTGGATGATCTGCCGCAGGATTTACAGCCGATTGTGCAGCCGATTGACGACTGGAACACGAACCGGAAGCTCGGTCTGGTTTTCGAATGCAAAGTCGGCCTCGGCAAACTGCTGGTGTGCGCCGCCGATTTATCGAAAGATCTGGAATACCGCCCTGCCGCACGCCAGCTCCGCGCCAGCCTGCTGGCCTACGCCGGAAGCAAAGCGTTTAATCCGGCAGTCCAAGTTGAAGAAACAAAGCTGACCGAAGTTCTGGATCGCGCTAAACCGTCCGCGCTGGTCAAACTCGGTGCCCGGATAATCGGGTGCGACAGTCAAACGGAAGCGCAGCCCGCAATCCGCGCCATTGACGGCAATCCCGATACGTTCTGGCACACGCGCTACAGAGACAAGGCGGATCCCATGCCGCACACGCTGGTCATTGATCTCGGCCGTGAAGTTGCGCTGAACGGCATCCATTATCTTCCGCGTCAGGATCTGTCAAAAGGGCGCTGGGCGGACTGCACGGTTTTTTGCAGCAGCGAGCCGGACTCGTGGGGCGCGGCTTCTGCATCCGCCAAATTGCAGGATAACGATCAGTGGCAGACCGTTCCGTTTCAAAAAACCGTGAAGGCGCGCTATCTGAAAGTGCTGATCAAATCCGAAGTCAAAAATAATTCTTTTGCCAGCGCCGCTGAACTGAACGTAATCCTCGCGGAATGAATTCCAATGTTTAGACGACGGCTGAACAACAGAAAATTTAAGGAAACAAAATATGACTTCACGTGAACGCATTCAGGCAACCTGCGCACATAAACAGCCGGACAAGCTTGCCGTGGATTTCGGCGGCGGATTTCAAACCGGCATCCACGTCAGTATGATTTATCAGCTCCGGCAGGCGCTCGGCCTCGACCGGCCCGGTACGCCGGTCAAGGTGGTCGAGATCTACCAGATGCTCGGCGAGATCGCGCCGGACTTGCAGGCCGCGCTGGGCATCGACACGGTTTCGCTGTGCGGAACCGGCACGATGTTCGGCTTTCCGGCGAAGAAGTTTAAGGAATGGCGGATGCACGACGGAACGCCGGTGCTGGTGCCGGCGGATTTCAACACCACACTGGAATCCAGCGGTGATCTGTTGCAATGGCCTGGAAATGACCGTTCCGCAGCACCGAGTGGACGCATGCCCGCCGGCGGTTATTTTTTTGACGCCATTATCCGTCAGGAACTGATCGATGAAGACAACCTCAACCCGGACGACAACACCGAAGAGTTCGGCCCTATCACCGAATCCGAACTCGATCATTATGCGCGCCGCGCCAAAACACTTTATGAACAGACGGACCGCGCGCTGTTTTGCACGTTCGGCGGATTGACGTTCGGCGACGTGGCGCTGGTACCCGCACCGTTTTTAAAAAATCCAAAGGGAATCCGGGATGTCGAGGAATGGTATGTCACCACGGCCACGCAGCCGGAATATGTGAAAGCCGTGTTCGAGCGGCAGGCCGAAATCGCCGTCGAAAATCTCAAGCGCCTGCATGCCGCGACCGGGAACGCCATCAGCATGATCCAGACCAACGGCACGGACTTCGGTACGCAGAACGGGCCGTTCTGTTCCGTGGAAACCTATCGCGAGCTGTTTCTGCCTTACCAGAAAAAGGTCAACGGCTGGATTCATGCCAACACGAACTGGAAAACCTTCATGCATTCCTGCGGCGGCGTGTGGCCGCTGCTGGATGAGATTGTCGAAGCGGAATTCGACATCCTGAATCCCGTCCAATGCTCGGCAACCGGCATGGATCCGAGGCAGCTCAAGAAAAACTACGGCGACAAACTGGTGTTCTGGGGCGGAGGCATCGACACGCAGAAAACTTTACCGTTCGGAACGCCGGATGAAGTGCGCAATCAAGTCCGGGAACGGATCGAAATTTTCAACGAAGGCGGCGGATTCGTTTTTTGTTCGATTCACAACATACAAGCCTGCACGCCAGTCAAAAACCTGCTGGCCCTGTTCGAAGCTGTCCACGAATTTTAGCGGAGCTGACCGCAACCCGGAAAACCCGTGGCGGCAATTCGACCCTTGGACAATCAGGATTCCAAACTCCGGGAAATCACCTTCGACAGCATCAGGTGATACTGTCATTTGATACTGCCGGGGGCGTACGGATGGTCTGGCTGGCTGAAGAAGTCGGTTTTTGCGGCAATTGCTGGTTCCAACCCTCGGGAATTTCGTGTTTATTAACGCGCGTTTGTGAATAATATTCCAACCATTGGAAACGATATGAAAAATCTGATTAGAAAATCTGTGGAAGCGATGAGCGGTTATGTTCCGGGGGAACAGCCGAAGGGCGAGGGCATTATTAAGCTGAACACGAATGAAAATCCGTGGCTCTGCACGCCGGAGGTGCGCGACATCCTGAACGAGATCGATATCGCCGAACTGGCGAAGTATCCCGATCCGCTCTGCACCGAAGTCCGCAAGGTGATCGCTGAAAAATTCGAAGTCGGCCTCAACAACGTTTTTGCGGGCAACGGCTCAGACGAAATTCTGGCGCTTTGCGTCCGCGCGTTTGCCGAGCGCAACGGCTCGGTCGGCTATTTCGATCCGTCCTATTCGCTCTATCCGGTGCTGGCGCAGATCGAAGAAATCGCCGTGAAGCCGGTGGCGCTGGACGATGAGTTTGAGTGGAAGATGCCGAAGGGCTACAAAGCGTCGGTTTTCTTTCTGACCAACCCCAACGCGCCGACGGGAATGCTGTTCCCGAAAGCCAAAGTTGAAGCATTCATCAAAACTTTTCCCGGCGTGGTGGTGATCGACGAAGCCTACGTGGACTTTGCCCGCGAAAGCTGCATGGAATTCGCGACGAAATACGACAACGTGCTGGTGGCGCGGACGCTTTCCAAATCCTATGCGCTGGCTGGCATCCGCTTCGGCTACTGCATCGGCGCGAAACCGCTGATCGATGCACTGCACAAGATCAAAGATTCCTATAACGTCAGCCGGTTGACGCAGGAGCTGGCGCGCGTCGCGCTGCTTGACGACGGAACGATGGAGGCGATCACCGCCGCCGTCAAAGGAACGCGCGGACTTTTAACCGACGAACTGAAGACGCTGGGATTCAAGGTTTATCCCTCTGAAGCCAATTTTGTCTGGGCCAAACCGCCGAAGCCCGGCGCGCAGAAAATTTTCGAAGAACTCCGCAAGCGCAATGTTTTTGTCCGCTGGTTTGACAGCGACCGCACCCGCGATTTCCTGCGCATTACGGTTGGTACGAACGAACAGATCATGACGATGGTCGAAAATCTGGAAGAAATTCTCGGCAAATAATCCGCGACCACGGGTCGCGACCACGCTGTAGCCGCCCGCCGTGAGGGCGGACTGAAGGAGTTGAAAAATGACCTGTCCGAATAAAGAAAAAAATCTGGCGGCCTGCAGCTGCACCTACAGTTGCGCGAAAAAAGGGCTTTGCTGCGAGTGTGTGACCTATCACCGCGCCAAAGGGCAGATTCCCGGCTGCTTTTTCTCAAAAGCTGGCGAAGCAACCTATGACCGTTCCGCTGCCGCATTTTGCGGCGACTGCGCCAGGTGATGAAACGTTGTAATAATCACCTTGATCCATCCGCCGCCGAGCAGTTCATCGCCGTCATAGACAACCGCCGCCTGGCCGGGAGTGAGCGCGAACTGCGGTTCGGCAAAGCGAACCTTGAATTCGGTATCGCTGATTTTTTCAATCACCGCCGGTGCGCCGCGATGGCCGTAACGCGGTTGAACAGTAATGTTTCCAATGCCCGGAAACTCACCGGAAATCCAGTGCGCGTCCTGAACGAGGCATTCCGACTGCATGACGCCGTCGCGCGGTGAAAGGGTGATTTCGTTTTTATCGGCGTCGATCCGGCTGACGTAAACGCGTTCGCCGACGGCGACGCCGGTGCCGCCGCGCTGTCCGACGGTAAAGCGGTGGATGCCGTCGTGTTCGGCCAGCTGTTTGCCGTGATCATCGAGCACACGCCCCTTCTTCTTCACTTCCGGCGCACGCGCTTCGACAAATTCGGGATACATTCCTTCTTCGACAAAGCAGAGATCCTGGCTTTCGCCGCGCGGTACAATCGGCAGGTTGTGGCCGGCCGACCATTTTTTCACTTCCTCTTTCGTCCAGCCGCCGAGCGGGAAAACGGTGCGCGCGAGCTGTTTCTGCGAGAGGCGGTGCAGGAAGTAGGACTGATCTTTGGTGCGGTCCGCGGCGCGCAGCAGATGAAACGCGCCGTCGCGTTCTTCGAGGCGGGCGTAGTGGCCGGTCGCCAGTACGGCGCAATCGAGTTGCACCGCGCGGTCGAGCAGAAAACCGAATTTGATGAACTGGTTGCAGGCGATGCACGGCGACGGTGTGCGGCCGGCGGCGTATTCGCTGACGAACGGCTTAACCACTTTTTCTTCGAAGCGGTCCTGCGCGTTGACGACGTAGTGCCGGATGCCGAGCGCCGCGCAGACTTTCCGGGCGCGGGTAACGTCTTCGAGCGAACAGCAGCGCGAGCCGTCCTTCCACATGTGGGCGGTCAGGCCGATGACTTCCCAGCCCTGCCCGACAAGCAGCGCCGCCGCCACGGAACTGTCCGTGCCGCCGCTCATTCCGACTGCCGCGCGCTTCTTCATGTCGTGGCGGGTTGTAATGAATACAGGCCGCAAAAGCCAGAAGTTCCGCAATTTTAAGAAAGTGGAGCCGGCGGAGGGATTTGAACCCCCGACCAGCTGATTACAAATCAGCTGCTCTACCACTGAGCTACGCCGGCGTTTGAAAGGAGGCGGGATTATGCGGAAAGCGGAAACAAAGTCAAACCCTCAACCGCGTTTATAGCCGGGACGGTGATGCCAGAGGTGACGGAAGCCGTAACGGGAAAAGGCCACGACAACCAGCAGCAGCGTAACAATCAGCGTGACAATCAGAATAAAAAGTCCGCGATGGACTCCGGTACAATAGGCGTCCTCTGTGAAAAAATAGGCCGAGAGCAGTCCGCCGGTCACCAATACAAAAAAAGCGGCAATAAGCATGCCGCGATACGGCCGCAACTTGAACATTGGAACTCTGTCGCCCATTAAAATCATTGTTTACCTGCTTAAGCTGTTACTGTTTGGATCGTATTCGGATGTCCGGGAAATTAAAGCACGAACTGTTCCCGAAATAGAAATTATACGGGGCAACCTTAAAAAATTTGTGCCGAGGCGGGCAGTTTTGGCCGCAATTTAACGTCCTGAAGCGAAGGACTGGCGGAGGAGGAGGGATTTGAACCCCCGGTACCTTGCGGTACACACGATTTCGAGTCGCGCGCCTTCAGCCACTCAGCCACTCCTCCGCATTTAAAAGGGCGGGCAAACTATCACTTCCCGCCGCAGAAATCAACCGGCCCTCCATCATTTATTTCATCGCGCCGCATGATACGTTCTTGATCGCTCGTGTAAAAAGATATTACTTTAAAAAAGTTTTAACCGCTCATTACAAGGGAGTTTGTATGATAAAGATCTCCGGCTGGCTGTCTGTTGTGTTATTTCCGGCAATGCTTGTTCCGTCTCCCGCATCCGGGCAAAGTGATACCGCCGGTACCGCATCGAATTCATACGATACAACCCGCACCCGTATGCTGGAAAACGTACAAGCTGCTTGGAATCCCCCGAAAGCCGAAGGCATAAAACCGGAATCCGTCGCCGGATCACACGAACTGTCCGCAACCGAAAAACACGTCGCCGCTCTGAGCAGCAAGCTGGAAAATATCCGTATTCCGGCAATTTCTTTTCAGGAAACCGACCTTCGGCAGGCCGTACAGGAACTCTCCGCGTTCTGCCGCAAGCTGGATCCCGATCTCAAGGGGGTTAATCTGGTTGTCTTCGGCACTTCCGAAACGCAACCGCCGCCGATCACATTTTCCGGCGCCGACCTCTCGGTGCGCGAAATACTCGACATCGTTACGCAGATGGCGGGCATGAAATATGAAATCGGATCCTCTATGGTCAGTTTGATGCCGGTCGGCTACGAGCCGCCTCAGTCCATGATATCGGCTGAATTTGATGTCGTGCCGTCGGTCGGCAGCAAGATGGCGGCGCGCGCCGGCGGACAGCCCTCCAATCTGCTGGATGTAAGCAGCTTTTTCAGCACGGTGCCCTTTCCGCCCGGCGCGAGCGCGCAATACAATCCGGAATTTCATGTTCTGCTGGTGCGCAATGCACCGAAGCATGTTGCGGGCATAACCGCTCTGCTTGAACGCTACAACCGCAAGGCGCTGGAAGAGCGTTCGCGGCAGGTTGAAATCGAAACAAAATTTATCGAAGTTTCACAAGGTGCGCTGGAGGAGCTCGGCTTTGACTGGACGCTCGGAACGCCCGGCGAAAACATCGGTTCCGGCAACTGGACGATGCCGGGCGGACAAAAGCTTTTCACCGACAGCCTGCGCACCGGACAGGATGCCTTCGACCCCGGAGTGAAACAGGCGGGGCGCGCCACGGCATTCAACTCTTATGCGGGGGCCGCGGCCGACCCAACCGGCACCGGCATGATCGGCACGGCGGGCGAGCTGCTGGTTCAAAAAATGAAAGGCGATGTAAAAATCGGCCTGCTTATCCGCGCACTGGAGCGCACCGCCGGCTCCGACCTGCTCTCCGCGCCGAAGATTCTCACCAAGAGCGGCGAGACGGCCAGTATTCATGTCGGTGAAGTCCACTGGTTTCCTTCGGCGTACGACGTGAAGATCGAACGCTATGCGACACCGAGTCTTGTTCCGCTCGATTACACGGAAGAGCGCACCGGCGTCATGCTGAAAGTCACGCCGGAACTCGATCCGGAGAATGGAACCATCAACATGAAGCTCTCGCCGGAAATCCGCGAACTGGCCGGATTCGACGAACAGCACGTCAGCACTATCTGGCCGGAGTACGGCGACGAATCACTGGACATGAACAGCGATACGCCGGCCAACAACAACCTGATCGACTTTTTAACCCTTCGCGAAGAAAGCCGCTCGGTCAACGCCGACCGGCTGATCGCCCGCCGACCGATATTTAAAACCCGCAAGGTCGATACAACGGTGACGATCGAAGACGGCAGCACCATAGCCATGGGCGGACTGATCAAGGAACAGCTCGAGACTTTTAAGGACAGCGTTCCAATCCTTGGAAAAATTCCTCTGCTCGGTCGTCTCTTCCGCTCGGAAGGCGAACGTAACGTGAAGCGCAACCTGCTGATTTTTGTGACCGCCAATCAGGTGAATGCTTCCGGTTATAAGAAACCCGTCCTGTAGCTCGCGGTTCATGAAACGGCTCCTGTCAGTTTGTGCGCTTTGGTGCGGGCTTCCCGCCGCCGATGCCGCGACCCTCTGGCAGGAAGATTTCGGCAGTTACACGAACGCCGGCATTACCGGGGTTGGGCCGACCAATTATCCCGGCGGCGTGACAAACTGGAGCATTGACGTCATCGCCTGCGCCGCACTGAATCCGGGCAGCGGAAGCACCGGAGATTACTTCATGGCGACCTCCACCAGCGGCGGCCGTTTTGAAGCAGTCAATGTAGACGGAGAAGCCGTGTGGTCGTCCGCAATCATCAACATCGTCGACTACACCAACGTTTCGCTTTCCGCCGCCGCCTCTGAAACCGGTTCTTCGACCAGCACCGGCAAATACGTGAACCTTTTTTACCGTCTGGACGGCGGCACGGAAACTGCGTTTGCCATCAATGCGACAAATGTCGGCAACTGGAGTTCCGCAACGGCAATGCAGAGCAATCTTTGCGGATCAACCGTTCAGATCATCGCGCGGATGAACAATCCGAATGTCGGCGACAAAGCCATACTGGACAGCGTCGCAGTCTCCGGCGACCGCGTCGCCGCCAATCTGCCGCCGGTGCTGGACGCCATCGGCGACCGGACAATTTCCGAGCTGGAATTTCTTTCCTTCACGGTCACCGCCAGCGATCCGGCGAACAATGATCCTATTACGCTGACCGCGACCAATCTGCCGGACGG
>JBAZTQ010000063.1:0-18399 GCA_041661845.1 Kiritimatiellales bacterium
ACGGCTTCCGCTATGTGGAGATTTCCGGATTCCCTGAAAAACCGCCGATTGATGCTGTGACCGGACAGGTCTGGATGTCCGGAGTTCGCGAGACCGCCTCGTTTGAATGCTCGAATGAGAAAGTGAACCGTCTCTTTAAAAACATCCAGTGGGGCTTCCGCGGGAACTATTTGGAAGTTCCGACCGATTGTCCGCAGCGCGACGAACGGCTCGGCTGGACGGGCGACACGCAGATGTTCATCCGTTCAGCTTCATATCTTGCCGACATTCGTCCCTTTTATAAAAAGTGGCTGGTGGATCTGCATGATGCGCAGCATGAAAACGGCGGATATCCTGACATGGCTCCGTTTATGGGCCGGATGAGTTACGCCAGTGCCGCCTGGTCGGATGCCGGGGTCATTTGTCCCCATGTTCTCTGGCAGGCATACGGCGGTCTGGATTTTATCCGCCCGTGGTGGCCGCAGATGAAAAAGTTCATGGAGCTTATCTGCACGGATGATAACCGCCACAACGGCCCGGATGCAGTTTCTTACGGAGACTGGCTGCATTTTAATTCCGAAACACCGGTTCGTTTGATCGGACTGGCATACCGCGCTTACGACGCACGGCTGATGGCGGAAATGGCCGCCGCGCTCGGCGAAAGCGCCGACACCGCGCTGTTCAGCGCGGAAGCCGTGAAGAGCAAAGCCTTGTTCAGGGATGTGTTTTTCAAAGACGGGGAAATAGCGGTTCAAACCCAGACGGCCTGTGCGCTGGCCGTCGCCATGGATCTGCTGTCCGGTGAAGATTTAAAAAAAGCGGCGGACTGCCTTGTCCAATGTCTGGAAAAGCATAACGGCTATCTGACTACCGGATTTGTCGGAACCACCTATCTCTGTCCGGCGTTGACGAAAGCGGGCCGGGGCGATCTGGCGGTGCAGCTGTTTCTGAATGAAGGCCACCCGTCCTGGCTTTATGAGGTGAACAACGGCGCGACGACGGTCTGGGAGCGCTGGAACAGCTGGACGGAAGAAGCCGGCTTCAGTGATGTCGGGATGAATTCGTTCAACCACTATGCCTTTGGTGCCGTGTGTGAATGGATGTTTGAGTCGCTGGCCGGATTCAAACCGGGCGCGCCGGGCTTTAAACGGATTATTGTGGAGCCCTGTTTCACGGAGCAGCTGGATTTTGTGAAAGCTTCCTACGACTCGATTCAAGGACGGATTTCAATCGGGTGGCGCAGAACGGATAAGGGATTTGAGCTGGAGCTGGAGACGCCGGTTGATGCCGAAGTGAGACTGCGGTCCGGGGTGCGGAGCGTGGCAAAAGGAACCCATACCTTTAAGGAAATTGCATGACGAACAAACATCCAGCGCATAAAGCACCGGCCGGTGAGCGGGTTCCTCTGAAAACACGGATCGGCTGGGGTTTCGGCGGATTGGCCGACAACTACATTATGAACACGCTGAATGCGCTGGGGCTGCTGCTGTATGTGGACTTTTTCAAAGTCAGTCCCGTGCTGGCCGGTACCGCGATGTTTATTCCCCGCTTTATAGATGCACTGATTGATCCGGTCGTCGGAAATATCTCCGATAACACGCGCAGCCGCTGGGGCCGCCGCCGTCCGTACATGGTATTCGGCGCGGTGTTTTCCGCCATTCTTCTGCCTTTGCTGTGGATGCCGCCGTTTGCCGGAACCGCCGGGAACGTCTGGTATGCCAACGGACCGTTTCTCTGGCTGGTGGTTCTGGGACTGATTTATACGCTGGCCTACACCTTTTTCGTGGTTCCTTACACGGCGCTCGGCTATGAGCTGACCAACGATTACGATGAACGGACGCGTGTGCTGGCCTGGCGCATGTACATCGGTCTGGCCGGCAGCATGACGGTTCCGTGGATCTACCGCTGGTGTACGCTGGATTTTTTCCCGAACGAAATTGTCGGCGCGCGCTGGGTCAGCGTCTGTGTCGGGGTTGTCATCATCATTACCGGCCTGCTGCCGGTGCTGCTCTGCCGTGAGCGGGAAGACGTGAAACATCAGGAGACCATTAAAATTCTTGATGCCATGAAATGCACACTGACAAATAAACCGTTTTTGATTCTGCTGATCGCGTATCTCATCATCATCATCGGCCTCTTCTCGGCGGGCAACCTCGGCTTTTTCATCAACATTTATTACGTCTGTCAGGGTGACAAGGCCTTTGCCGGCAAACTCGGCGGGCTGTGCGGCACCATCGGCGCGATTGTCTCGTATTTGAGCATGTTTATCGTGACGGCCGTTTCGGTGCGGTTCAGCAAGAAGGTCGCCATGATTCTCGGGCTGAGTTTTGCGCTGACGGGTGTGGCCGGCGCCTGGTGGGCGCTGGATCCGCGCTGGCCGTATGCCCAGGTACTGACGACCATTATTTCCATGCTGGGCCTTCAGGGCTGCTGGCTGATGGTCAGTTCAATGGTAGCCGACATCTGCGACGAAGATGAACTGCGCACCGGCCTGCGCCGTGAAGGGATGTTCGGAGCGGTTAACGGTTTTGCACTGAAAGCCGCGCTGGCGCTGACTTCATTGATCGGCGGCTGGCTGCTGACGATTTCCGGATTTGATCAGAACACCGCCACGACCGGTATCAGCGTCGAAACCGCTTTGATGATGAAAAATCTGATCATCGGCTTTCAGGTTATTGCGCTGATCGCCGCTATTGTTGTATTTATTTTTTATCCTATTTCCCGTAAACGCGCCGAAGAAACGCGGCGGATTCTGGATGCGAGAAAGCACAGCGGAGCTCAATAAGAAACTGCTGATCAAGAGGGCTGTAAAACGTGAACCGGAAAATTAAAAGTCTGTTTTGTGCCGGAGTGGCGGTTTCTGTGGGGTTGACGGTTTCCGGTAAAGGAACTGTCGGTGAAAACGTGACGACGTTTGCTTTCCGCGGCTGTCCGGAAAGCTCGGCATGGTATAACGGGTATACCCGGTCGTTTTTTACCAACCGGATTGATGTGGGGCCGACGGTTTTCCCCAAAGAATACAATGCGATTTCAGACTCCTGGCTGAACGATTCCTTCTTGAACGCGACAAACTGCCGCCGGCTCATCCGCAACGGGCTGCTGAACGCAAAGATCAATGCAGAAGGTTATGTGTCGGCGCAACAGCATCCGTCGAGTTCGCTGGATGACGGCTGGCCGTTCCCCGTCTGGCCGCAGGTGCCGAATGGGACTAAAGGCGTTACCGCCGGCTGGCATTTTTATGAAGAACCGGCGGACTGGGAAATTGTAATTCAGTATGTGAAAAACAATCCGCAATTGTTTCCGGATGCGCTGGGCGTTGCCGCAACCAAAGGCTGGAAGCTGGATCAGATGGACGACAGTGGTCTGGTTGCCTCCAATCGCACCTGGAAGCTGAGGACGACGGGAGCGCTCCCGTTAATGACCAGTCCGGAAGGCGTGGAACTGGATTCGTTCAACTGTCCGTATGTTCAGATCCGCTGGAATTTTACCGGAGAGTTTAATCCCGAACGAACTCCGTATATGGAGTGGCTCGGCGAAAACGACACGGACTGGAGCGCAGCCCGCCGGATGTATTTCTATCCGGAGAAAACCGGTCAGATCACGGATGCCACCGGAATGTATCATTCGATCCTTCCGCTTTACCGCCATCCCGAATGGAAAGGTCAGATTAAGCGCATCCGTTTCTGCCTTGCACCGGGCGGGTCGGATCAGACTTTTTTTGTGAACTCTGTTTTCACCCACTGGGACACGCGCCATCTGGTCAACAACGCGATCTATATCAAGGCGGCGTGGGAATATTTCCGCTGGACCGGCGATCTGGATTTTCTGCGTAAAATACTTCCGAATCTGCGCATGGCCATGCGCTGCATGACGGAAGAGGGCCATGCGCTGGAGATCGGAAACATCCGCTGCACCTGGCCGGGGCATGACGGACGTCCGGGTTTTGATGTGGCGGCCGACGGAAAGAAAACCTTTCATAACGGCCATGGCAAAGGCGGAAACTATTGGGACCTTCTGCCGTTCGGCTGGGACGATATGTACACCACGACGCACTATTACGCCGCCCTGCTGGATATGGCGCGCATTGAAGAGCTGGTTGTGCGGAATCCCGGCTGGTCGATGCCGCAGAGTTTCCAAGCATTGGAGCCGGAGTTTTTGCGGCAGCACGCAGCCAAAGTAAAAGCAACCGCCAATCAGAAATTCTGGAATGAAAAAACCGGACGTTTCGTCGGCTGTATCGACGCCGACGGCATTGCGCACGACTACGGCTTCACATTTGTCAATCTGGAGGCGATCCATTACGGCATCGCGAGCGATGAGCACGCCGGACAGATTCTGGAATGGATCAACGGTGATCGGAACGTGGATGGCGACACCTCGGTCGGCGCGGACATTTACGCTTACCGCCTCGCGCCGCGTGCGACCACGAAACGCAATGTTGATTGGTACATGTTCGGCTGGACCGGCCCGGAAACCATCCCGTTCGGCGGGCAGGTGCAGGACGGCGGTGCGGTGCTCGGCTTTTCCTTCTACGACATCATGAGCCGCATCAAAACCCTCGGCGCGGATAACGCCTGGAAGCGTCTGATGGAAATCCGCGCGTGGGACGAAGAAGTCGCGGCGTATGGCGGTTACCGGAAGTATTACGGTGACGGCAAGGCAGGAACAACACTTCAGGGCGGCGGCACCGCCGGCGGCATTGGCATCGACTTCGAGTTCACCGAAAGCAGCATGCTTTCCGCTGCGGTTCCGCTCGGCTTCATGGGACTTCGTCCGGACGGTAATGTGCTTAAGATCGAACCGCATCTGCCGAAGGCCTGTCCGGAAATGACCGTGCGCAACCTGTCGTATCAGGGTGTTCCTTTGGATATCACGGTTTCGGCGGACAAGGTGACAGTAACGGTTGGAACGGTTCCGTCCGCTCCGCTGTTTATCCGGTTTAATAAGCAGGAGTTGAAGATTAACGCTCCCGGAACATATGCATTATGAACACGAAGCGCCTTGTTCTGATTCTGCTGCTGTACGCACTGAGCTGCCGCGGGCAGATCGTTTGCGAGCCGTGGGCGGCTGTAGACGGGCTGGGGCGGAAACTGCCCGGTGCGGAGGAGTGCGGGCCGCCGCGCGAAGGCAGATTTACCGGCATTTTCTATTTTCTCTGGCTGGGCGGACACGAGCAGCAGGGGCTGTACAACATTACGGAAATTCTAAAGCAGCCGCCGGAGAAACAGCAGTGGGGCCCGAAAGGTATTTTCCATTGGTGGGATCAGCCGCGCTTCGGCTATTACCTTTCATCGGACGAATGGGTGATCGCCAAACACGCGCAAATGCTGAGCGACGCCGGTGTGGATGTGGTGATCTTCGATGTCACGAACGGATACACTTACGAAAAAGAATACCTCAAGCTGTGCGAAGTCTATCGCGGAATTCGCGCCAACGGCGGGAAAACGCCGCAGATATCTTTTCTGTTCAATTCGAAATCCAAAGAGACCACCGAAAAAGTTTATCAGGATTTTTACGCTAAAAACCTCTATCCGGAACTCTGGTTTCACTGGAAGGGCAAACCTCTGCTGATGACCGATCCCGAAGGGCTGTCGCTGGAGATTCTGGATTTCTTCACCATCCGCCGTTCCTGGGCGTACAAAGATCCGAAAGGCTGGTTCGGTGACGGGAAAGATAAATGGCCGTGGATTGATCTTACTCCGCAGGCTTACGGCTGGCATGAGAACAAACGGACGGCTGAGTTTGTTCCGGTCTCGACGGCTTCTCATCCGGTCAACAGCGTCGGCCGCAGCCATAAAGACGGTAAACAGCCGCCGCCGGAAAAACAGAATCCGGATATCGGAATCTATTTCCAGGAGCAGTGGGATCGCGCGCTCAGGATTGATCCGGAATTTATTTTCATCACCGGCTGGAACGAATGGGTTGCGCAGCGGAGCATTGTGGAAAAAGACCGCCCGTTTGCCGACGGAGAAATCAAGGCGGGCGATACCTGGTTTATCGACCAGTACACCCGCGAATACAGCCGCGACATTGAACCGATGCGGGGCGGGTATGAAGACAATTATTACTGCCAGATGGTTTCCAATATCCGGAAATTCAAAGGCGTGCGGGAAATGGAATTTCCGGAATCCGGAAAAATTACGGTTGATGGAAACATGGAAGATTGGAAGGACGTTGCGCCGGAATACCGTGATGATACCGGCGATACACGGCCGCGCAATCATCCGGGCTATGCGTCTGCCGGGCCGTATACCAACCGGTGGGGACGGAATGATATCGTTTCCTGCAAAGCGGCCTGCGACGGCGACAATGTTTATTTTTACGTCAAGACCGCTGAGGAAATGCAGTTTGACCGGAATGATCCCTGCGGGATGAATCTGCTGCTGCGGGTGGACGGAGCGGGCGGTGACAGCCGGGAAGGATTCCAGTTCCGTATCAACCGGCAGCGGTTCATGAGCGACAGTACCTCGCTGGACCGGTTTCAGAACGGCGAGTGGACGAGGGTTGAAAAAGTTCCGTATTTCGAGTCAGGCTGTGAGATCGAGCTGGCGGTTCCCCGGAATCTGCTCAGCGAAAAGATCAAGCCGTTGGAAATCGAGTTCAAATGGATTGATAACATGCCGGAGCCGCTGAACGTGCTCGATTTTATGGATCATGGCGACGCCGCACCCAACGGCCGGTTCCGGTATATCTTCGAAGACTGAACGGGCGGATAATGCAGGGAAGCGTTCAGCCCCTGCGGCACCGCGGCTCCCGGCGGGCGGTTTAATTGCAGGTATTACGAAAAGAGATAAAAAAGAAGGAGTACGCAGTGAAAAAAAATCTTCTCGCAGCCATACTGCTGGGGACATCCGTTTCGGTTGTTTCCGGGGCCAACCTTGCGCCAACCCGCACGGCGGTATCGTACGGGCCGTACAGCTCGAACCTGCTGGATTTCTGGCAGGTTCCCGGGCGGGAAGCCCCAACGCCGGTGGTCATTTTTTTCCACAGCGGCGCCTGGCTGGGCGGCTCGCGGCGCGAGGTGGAAACGGAAGGGTTGCAGGACTTTCTTGCCGCAGGAATTGCTGTAGTTTCAGTCGATTACCGCTTTATCCGTGAGGCGACTGACGCCGGTATCACCCCGCCGGTTTGTGCGCCGATGGCAGATTGCACCCGCGCCGTGCAATATGTCCGCTATATGGCGGATCAGTGGGGTCTGGACAAAAACCGCGTGGCCTTCGCGGGCCGTTCCGCCGGGGCGTGTACCGCCTTGTGGATCGGGATGCATCCGGAGATGGCCGATCTATCCAGTTCAGACCCGGTTTTGACGGAATCAACGCGCCCGTTTTGCATTGGAGTGGTTGATGCACAAACTTCTCTTGATCCGCGCGATATGCGCGCATGGTTCGGTGACGGTGCGCAATATGGCGGTCATGCCTTCGGTCTGGAGAAAAAGCCGGATGAAACGGAGCAGGGGGCCTTTATTCGGTTTGAGACCGCGCGCGAAGAACTCCTGCCTTGGATCCGTCAATATTCTCCGATTGAGTTTGTCTCAGCTGAGGCTCCTCCAATGTTTCTTTTTTATGATATGACGCCTCCGGGCAACGGGGTTCACGGGGCTGCATTCGGTCTGAAGCTGCAGGAAAAGTTGCAGGAAAAAGGTGTATTCTGTGAAGTCGCCTGGCCCGGCAAAAACCCGGCAAGTGAAATGAACCAGAAGAAATTCATTATCGGGCAGCTTTCTTCTTCGCTGGAGTGATCGCAAAGGTGCGTTGGCAGCAAAGGCTGGTGTTCCGAATAAGAGCTCCGGACAGGGTTTGCCGGATCAAACGCATATCTCACGATGAGATTCAGTTCAGCCAGACCGCTGTATTGCACTGACAGCGTTTACTGCTTGGGTTTATGACAAATAAAAGAGCCGACAAGAGAGCGGGTCTGAAAAAACCGTTGACATGGCAACGATTACAGTATACATGATAACGCATGGAAATGAGGGGGCTTCAGCAAACCACGCCATCAGGGTGATGACGGGTTGCGGGAGCCGGAAAGGAAAAGGAGACAACAATGAAGATGAAGTTATGGAGTGCAATAATCGGAAGCCTGTTGCTTTCGATGTCCGCGTCACAGGCGATGCTGGTTTATTCGAATTCGTTTGAGAATCCCTTGGTGGGCGCTGATACCAATCTTGCCTATTTAGGCTGGCATTCCAACACCGGTGCAACTGCGACAGTGATGGACACTAATAAATTGGGCGGAAACGGTCCGATTCTCTCGTCGGGGGATCTGGTATTCACCCGGCCCGGCACCACTGGTAATCCGTGGCTGGCTTGGTCGGAGAACGCTGCGGTCAGTGCTATTGGCGGCATCCAATACATAACGAATATCAGTATGAGTGTGAATAACGGCAGCGCAACAGAAGATCTTAAGTTTGCAATTAAGGTTGGTGGCTCCTGGTATGTTTCACAGACGGTGTTTAACAGTCCGAGTGAGGCCTTTGTTAAAATTTCCGTTGCGATGCCATCGATCAGCTGGAACAGTCTCAATTTTGTTTCCGGCACCACGCTGGCCGAAGGCGGAGCCGCCAGTCTTCCTCTTACGGGAGCTGTTCAGGCTATCGGTGTTTTCGATGCAAGCACAACAAACACCAAGGGAGCGCGATTCGACAATATTTTAATTCAGGCAATTCCCGAACCGACGACGATCAGCATGTTTGTTTTCAGTGCGATCGGTCTTCTTATCTTAAGACGGCGTATGCGCTAATAAGTTATCCCTTGATCCCGGAGACTGTTCTCCGGGATCTTTTTTTTTGACAGCCCGGATTTTCAAAAATTCCGAGGGTGTCGTAACAGCTGTTAATGATAAAACGTTGGAAATAAGGAGAAACAGATGAAGATCAAAAAAATATCGTTATGTGCAGCCGTCGGCTTGTTTGTTCCGGCGATGACCTCCTACGCGGCAGTTGTGTTTTCGGAAAAGTTCGATAATTCAACCGGGACCGATGCGGCGCTTTCCACCATTGGCTGGAAGGCGAATCTGGATTCAACCGCTGTGGTCGCAGGGATATCCTCGGTACCTACGGCAACGCCGGTCGTTTCTGTGAATAAACATGTGTTTTTCCTCACTCCGGGCGCTACGCCTGCAGGACGTCCCGTCATGATATGGACGGATAAACGCAGTGTGCAGAAAATCGGCAACCTCAGTTCGATAACGAACATTCATTTCGTTCTGGGCACCCAGAATACGAGTGAGGCGGTCAAAGTGGCGGTCAAGGTGAACGATGCCTGGTATGTATCCCGGACCGTATTCAACGGCAACGGGGATAATGCGCTGACACAGACCAATGATTTTGCGGTTCAGGGCGCGGTCTGGAACAGTTTGAATTTTGTTTCCGGCTCGGTTCTTGAAGAGGCCGGTGAAGCTGTTCTGCCGATGTCGGAACCTGTTCAGGCTGTCGGTTTCTTCGATGCAAGCAGAACCTCCGCCAACCGTCTGCGGATAGACACACTTGAAATATCCAACGCCGACGGTGAGTAATCTGTTTGTGATCCGTTCTGCCGGTTAAAACCGGCACGTCTATCCTGCATCTGATTGTTTCTGCATGGTTGTGTCAGCGGTCATTTGCAGGATGGGTCTATCATGATTTTGTGACACCCGTCCGGCTGCGGTGCCGCCGCACCGGAGAAAAACAGAGCTGATAAAATGAAATCTTTTGTATTTTTCATGCTGCTTTTAATAGCGGCTTCCGCCGGAGCGGAGAAGGCGTATCCCTCGCAGGACGATTGTCCCGCCATGCCGTATATCAACCGGAATCCCGGCGCTGAATATGCCGATGCGGTCCGTCTGTTTCAGGGAATTCCTTCTATCGCTGCGGCACCGGGCGGAAGACTTCGGGTGATGTGGTGTGGCGGCGGCGCAATAGAGGCCAGCCTGCCTCAGGGACGGTTCAGGCTGTCGGTGTTTTTGATGCAGACGAAACCGGTGTAAAGACACGTGTCGGCCGTTTCGGCGTTCAGTAAGTGAAGCTGCGGAGTAAAAGATGAAGAAGAAAGTGTTAAGTTGTGTTGTTGTTCTGCTGGGCTGCTGGTCTGCTTCGTATGCGGGGGTTGTTTATACAAACGGGTTTTTAAATACGACCGGGTCCGATATCGCGCTTTCCAATGTCAACTGGAAAGCCAATGTGGGTGCAACGGCTGTCGCCAATCCTGCTTCCGGCCCGGTTCTGTCGGTGAATGATCAAATTTTCTGGAGTCCCGGCGTCGTAACACCGGTTCTGGTCTGGACAGAGGATATTGCGGCTACAAACATTGTCAGCATAGGCAATGTAACAAATTTCCAGTTTACACTGGGGACACAGAATACGAATGAAGCTGTTAAAATAGCGATCAAAGTGAATAACGCATGGTATGTGTCCCGAACCGTATTTAACGGCAACGGGGATAATGCGCTTACACAGACCAATAAACTCGCTGTTCAAAGCGCGGTCTGGAACACGCTGAATTTCATCTCCGGCTCCGTGCTCTCTGAAGGCACCGCCACAAATATGGGATCCGGCAGGGTTCAGGCCATCGGCTTATTTGATGCAAGTACAACGATTACTAACCGTCTTCGTATAGATAATGTCATCGTTGAAGCGAGCCCTGAAGCGCGGCTTGGTTTGTATATTATCCGGTAGCGTCATACCGGATACATAACCTGCGATAGTTTTTTTTGGTAAATTGATGATTGGAGGAATAGATGAGTGCAAAAAGAATATGGTTGAGTGCCGTCGGTATATTATTTGTTTCAGCAGCGGTATCCGGTGCAGATGTTGTTTTTATGGAGACATTCGAAAATCCTTTGACGGGCACAGACACTGATCTTGCGACAGTAGCCTGGCATGTCAATATCGGCGCAACAGCTGCAGTAAAGGACAGCTGCAAAGTACCTGGAGTCGGTCCGGCTCTCGGGATGAACGATCAGATTTTCTTCCGTCTAGGTGTGACTGGCAGCCCGCTTCTGATTTGGACAGAGAAAGCCTCGGTCGGCGACATTAGTAACGTAACGAATGTCAGTATTACCGTAAGAAATGGAAGTGCATCAGAAGATCTGAAGATAGCATTCAAAATTAACGGGAGCTGGTATGTTTCACAGGCCGTATTGAACAGCCCGACTGAAGATGACAGTTATACCGTTGGCATTGCAGTGCAGTCTGTCGGCTGGAATAAGCTCACGTTCGTTTCAGGAAGCATTTTATCTGAAGGCGGAGCCGCCGCTTTACCCTCTTCAGGAGCCGTCCAAGCTGTCGGTATTTTCGACGCAAGCACGACGACCGGAAAGGCAAACCGGATCGACGATTTCACGGTTCAGTCAAGTTCCGGACCGAAGATTGTCGGATGATTTCTTTTTGAGAAAAAGCAGTGTTAGTTCCGGTTGCATACGAGCCGGTCCGTATTTAAAGGGTATGTTCCGTTGTATTATTTGTCCGGGACGTAGAAAATATTTCAGCACCAATACATGAGTTAGACACCTGAAGGAGATCGTTATGCATATATGTTTATTTGCTGCCATGATGTTAATGAGTTTTCAGATGGCCGCAGCCGGCTCCGACCCGGCCGCCGTTCCGGCCGTTCCGAACTTTTCTCCCGGCCTGGAATACGCCGACAGCGCACGAATGTTCCAGGGGATTCCCAGTATTGAGCGCGCGGCCAACGGCCGTTTGTGGGCAACCTGGTACAGCGGCGGTGTCACCGAAGATGACAACAACTACATTTTGCTCTGCACCAGCGGCGATAACGGCGCGTCCTGGCAGCAGGTGCTGGTGCTCGATCCCGACGGTGCCGGGCCGGTTCGTGCATATGACCAGTGCCTGTGGATTGATCCCGACGGCAGACTCTGGCTCTTTTGGGCGCAGGAAACTTCGATCGCCTTGAACAAATCAAGAACAGCGCAAACCTTTGCCATCATGACCGCAGATCCCGGAAAGGCCGGGGCCAAATGGTCCGCTCCGCGCGAAATAAGCAAGGGCGTCATGATGAATAAACCGATAGTGACGGCAGACAGCCGGTGGCTGCTGCCGATAGCCACCTGGTTCACCGATGGCAGCTCGCGGGCGGTCGTTTCAACCGACCATGGCGCTACCTTCGCCGATCTGGGGGCAGCCAACGTTCCTGTAAGTTCGCGCAATGCGGATGAACATATGATCGTCCAGCGCAAGGACAGTTCACTTTGGATGCTGGTGCGCGGCATGTTCTCCCTCGGCGGGAAAAACTACACCGGTATCGGTGAAAGCGTCTCCGCTGACGGCGGTAAAACCTGGACGGATGTGACGGCCAGTTCGATTCCGCATAGCGTTTCACGGTTTTTCATCCGCAAACTTCAAAGCGGAAACATGCTGCTGGTGCGGCATGACCCGCCGAACAACGGAAAAGGTCGCTCGCATTTAGCCGCGTTTCTTTCCGACGACGATGGCCTCACTTGGAAAGGCGGGTTGATGATTGATGAGCGGAACGGGATATCCTATCCCGACGGTGTACAGGCACCTGACGGCTCCATTTGTGTCGTATACGATTACCAGCGCGGAGGTGCCAAGGAGATCCTCATGGCTGTCTTTAAGGAAGAAGATATTCTTGCCGGACGGTATGTTTCGTCCGGCAGCCGCCCGCGCGTTCTCATCAACAAAGCGACCGGCATCAACACTAAATCGGCTCCCAACGCCCCTGTGCTCGTCGTAAACCCCAATTCGAACGGCGTCGCGCTGCTGAAAGGAACGGCAGCCGGACTGGAACCTGCCGATGGCGAGCTGGCAGCCTTTGAGCCGGGGATAAAACTTTTCCTGAACCGGGACTATACGGTGACCGAAGCGCCGGAGGCGTTGCGCGACTTCCAGTTCATGCGTAAAAATATCGGCGGTGCCATCAAAACGGTGTGCCGCCAGCCGGGCATGGTGTATGTCGTCACACCCTCGGACGGACGGGATGTATACAGCCAGGAAAAGGATTTGCTGAACCTCGGCTTTGAAAAAGTTAATCTGCCGGAGTTCCGGCTTTTCGCGAATGTCCTGTGTTCTGTTTTTCAGAAGAAGATGAAGGCCGGCGAAGCGCTGAATGTCAGCAACTGGGGCGTACTGATCATGCCCCGGAAAAATTGAAAAATCCCCGTCTAACTGAATAAATGAAATGGAATGTCATGAATATCAAAAGGATTAAACAAAACCTGTGCGCTGTTTTGCTGCTGACCGTCCTGCCGGCACTGAAAACTTCCGCCGAGCCGTCCAGAGCCGCCCATGCATTAGTCCCGGGAAAATCCGGTCAGGCGGTCAATCTGGCAACCGGCAGCCGCACCGTAGAAGTGGCGATTCCCGGGGTGCTGGCAAAGCGGCCCGTAACGTTCTCATGCCGCGTGAAGATCAACAGTATCGACCAGTTCAATATCATCATGTCCGTTGCGCCGAAGTCCGGAAATCACTGGGAACTTTTTACCGCGCCGGGCAACGGAGTCCTTTCGGTATTCATTCCCGGGCTCGGCGGTTTTTCTTCCGCGGCTCAGTTGAAACCCGGCGTCTGGCATGACTTGGCATTCCGGATCGACCGGAAAGGTTTCGAGCTGTATGCGGACGGGAAGCAGGTACTCGTCCATACGGCCGGACAGGATTTGGTGTTTGATGAGCAGCCGCTGATTCTGGGCGGTGTCATGAGTGAAGCCACTTTGCACTGCGACGGAGCGGTGGATGAACTGGTAATCAGCCGCCGGACTGATGGATTGGACAAACCGGTTCCGGGTGCGACGGCGCAACCCGATCCATTCGTACTGGCCGCCTTCCATTTTGATACGGTGAACAGCAACGATATTTCACCTAATGCCGTATCCGCCGCGTCGCCGGTTCAAGCCCGCATCAAAGATGACTTTTCCATGCCGGTCGGCAACCGTTTTCTGGATGAGGTCGAGGACGATGCGCGCAACCGGTCCACACTGCACGGAGACGCTTCCGTAGAGACGGAAAGTCTGCTTCCGGCGCATCCGGTCGAAGCGAAAAGCTCCGGCACCACGATCAAAGCGGCGGACGAGCCTTCGATTTCGCTGAACGGCGAGTGGCTGCTTAAAGAAGGTACAGCCCGGGATCCGGCTACGCTGGATAAGCAGCGTATCGATGTAAAGGAGAGCGAAGGCACCGCCGCCGGCTGGTTCAAGGAGCTCGCGGATCGTTCGGCTTGGAGACGGGTTCAGGTTCCGACAACGGTTCAAAGCGCGTTGCTTAAATCCGGCGAGATTCCGGATCCCTTCTACGACGCAAACACCTGGGACGATTTGCAGAAGAACGGCGTTCCCTCCGGGATGCCGGTTCAGTGGCGGCAGACCCGTATCGAGCGGAGCGAATGGTGGTTTGCGCGTCAGTTTGAACTGCCGGACAGCTGGAAAGGCCGGAACATCCGGCTGGCCTTTGACGGCCTGGATTACGCCGGTTCGGTTTTTCTTAACGGCGAGCTGCTCGGCTACCACGCCGGCATGTTCGGCGGACCGGAACTCGATATCAGCAAAGCGGTTCGTTTCGGTGAAACAAACAACCTCGTGGTGCGGATTGACCGGGCGGCAGATACCTGGCACGGCCTGCTCAAAGGCAGCCCCGGCTGGGGCTGGCACTATGGACATATGATCTCGCTCGGCATCTGGCGCAGCGTGAAGGTCGAACAGGTTTCCGAAGTAAAAGTTTCCGATCCCTATGTGCGCACCCAATCCATCGGGAACGGCAAAGCGGTTCTGCTCGTTCAGTATGATGTCGTCAACAATTCGCCGGATACGCGTCAATTCGAGGTGCGCGGAACCATCGAAGGAAAAAACTTTACTGCATCGCCGGTCAACTTCGTCAACCGGCTGTCCGTTCCCAACGGCCGCAGCCGCTGGCAGACGGAAGTGACCGTGAAGAAACCGGAACTCTGGTGGCCGCTCAACTACGGCGATCAGAATCTCTACGAATTACGGCTGGCAGACGGCGGCGCACAGGCCCGGACGGTATTCGGCATCCGCACGATCGAGTTGCTCCCGCTGCACGGCACGAAAGCTGAGCAGGATTACCGCTGGCAATTCGTCGTCAACGGCGTGCCGATGTTCATCAAAGGAGCAAACTGGTGCTGGAGCGATCCGATGCTGCAAGGCGATCCGGCCAAATATGAGCATCTGCTCGAACTGGCGCGCCGCGCGGGAGTCCAGATGTTCCGCGCGTGGGGCGGCGGCATTATCGAGACCGATGAATTTTATCGCCAGTGCGATGAAAAGGGTCTGATGGTTTATCAGGAATTTCCGTTCTGCTGGGGTCCGCCTACCTTTCCGATGACCGATGCAGCGGTTCTCGACCAGCAGGTATCCCGTGTCGTCAAGCGCCTGCGCAACCACCCGGCGCTGGTTATGTGGGGCGGCGGCAATGAAAATGTAAGTAAGGTCGGCGCCGACGAAGGTCTCTTTCTGGTCGGACGCCGCTGCCGGCAGTTTGATCCTTCCCGCCTGTTCCATCGTACCGATCCGTGGGGCGGAAGCGTCCACCATTGGGGGATTTATCATGAAGGCGAGCCGATTGATAAAGGCGTCATGACCCGTCCATCTCCGTTTTACGGTGAGTTCGGGCTTCCCAGTATGCCGAATCTGAGCGAATGCCTGAAATTTCTGCCGGAAGAGAAGCTCGGAGTTTGGCCGCCGAAGCAGGACGACGGCGGGGTGATGGCTCACATGAACCAGTTCAGCTATGGCGACATGATCCGCACCATGCGTTACGCCGACTACGGACCGATCAAGAGCTGGAATGACTATATCGAATATTCCCAGATGGCTCAGGGTGACGAGATCTCTTTCGTGGCGAATGTCCAGCGGGCGGGAAGCTACTTCAACAAAGGCGGGCTGTGGTTCTACAAGCTCACCGACCTTTTCCCGGGCCATTCCTGGGCCGTCGTCGGGTTCTATGGTCAGCCCAAACTTTCCTATTACCGGGCGAAGCAGTTTTATGCGCCGCAGGCCGCGTTTGCCTGTTCTGAAAAATATGACTGGCAGCCGGGCGAACAGTTCCGCGCTTCACTGCATGTGAACAACGACAGCGGACATGTGCTCACGTCCGCCGTTGCACGGGCGGTTATCTACGGAAGCGATCTGTCGGAACTGTGGAGCCGGGAATACAAGGTGCAGGACTTAGGTGTCAGCAGCCGCGTTGACCTTGATCCGGTCGGCGTGCAGCTGCCTGCGGATAAAATCAAACCGTTCCTGCTGGCGGTCTCGCTCCGCGATGCTTCGGGCCGGCAGCTTTCCGACCAGTGGCAATGGTTCAACTTCCGCGCAAAAACCGCAGACGTGCTCGAAGTTGAAAAAATAATCGGTCAGGGCTGGCCGCATAATCGCGCGCCGGAAGGATTCAAAGCTTACGGTGAACTGCCGGAAGCGCGTCTGCTGACGCTGCCCCGCACCAAACTCTCCGCGTCGATTCATCGCGACGGGAAGCATGGAACGATCACCGTTCGGAACGAAACCGCGCGGCCTGCTTTCAATGTCATCATCGACGGCTTTCCGTCCGGATATGGCGACTTCCTGGATGACAACAGTTTCTGTCTCTATCCGAACGAGACGCGCACTGTCGGTTTTGAATTCGCATCACCGGACACATCGCTGAACAGCGTGCGCATACGGGCCTGGAACGCCGATTCGGTCGCTCCCGCAGAACCGCAATTGAAAAAATAAACGATAGCCCGTTATTAAGATGGAATGCGGGATCAAAGCGGCACACCGTCCGGGGGATTTAAAGAATGAATATCGAAAATGATTTTAAAAACCCCGGCGCGGAATGGCGCGGAAAACCGTTCTGGGCGTGGAACGGGAAGCTGGAAAAAGCGGAGCTGCTGCGCCAGATCGGCGTGATGAAGGAGATGGGCTTCGGCGGTTTCTTCATGCATTCGCGCACCGGCATGGAAACCGAATATCTCGGCGATGAATGGTTTGACCTTATCAACGCCTGTGCCGACGAAGCGGAAAAACTTGGACTCGAAGCGTGGCTCTACGACGAAGACCGCTGGCCGTCCGGCCTTGCCGGGGGAATTGTTTCCCAGCACCCGGAATTCCGTCAAAAGGCGATTCTTTTGGATTTGTCCTATAAGACCGATCTGTCCGATCAAGTCGTCGGCCAATGGGTGGCCAAGCTTGACGGCGCGGTTTGCACAGAACTCGAACCGTTCACCGGAACGGTTCCGGCGGGAAAAACCCTGCTGACCTTTCGTGTAATCGAACAGGGGCGCAGCGGTTTTTACAACGGCTTCACTTACATCGATACGATGAACCGTGACGCCACCGAAGCCTTCCTGAAATCCACCCACGAAAGATATGCCGCGAAGTGCGGCGGACGGCTCGGCAAATCCATCAAAGGCATTTTCACCGATGAGCCGCATCGCGGCGCACTGCTGGATGGTTTTTCGATGTATATGCCGAACGGCGAATACACCGTTCCGTATACGCAGAAACTCTTCGATGAGTTTCAAGCCCGCTTCGGCTATGACCTTAAGGAAAAACTGCCGGAGCTGTTTCTGCAAGTGGAAGGCCGCCGTATTTCGCAGGTCAAGTGGCACTATGTTGAACTGCTTCAGCGGCTTTTCCTCGAAAACTTTGCGGTGCCCTGCAAAGCGTGGTGCGAAGAGCACAACCTGATTCTTACCGGACACGTGCTGCACGAAGACAACCTCACCGCGCAGACCGCCATGTCCGGCTCGATGATGCGCTACTACGAACACATGACTTTTCCGGGTGTCGATGTGCTCGGTGAGCACAACCGCAATTACTGGATCGTCAAACAGCTCGCTTCCGCCGCGCGGCAGACCGGTCAAACCCGTTTACTCTCCGAACTCTACGGATGTACCGGCTGGCAGATGCCGTTTGCCGGACACAAAGCCGTCGGCGACTGGCAGGCGCTGCTGGGCATCAACCTGCGCTGTCACCATCTTTCGTGGTACACCATGCGCGGCGAAGCCAAGCGCGATTATCCGGCCAGCATTCTCCATCAGTCGGCGTGGTACCAGGAGTACAAACATATCGAAGACTACTTTTCCCGCTTCGGCCTGATGATGGCGCAGGGCGAACCGGTCTGCGATCTGCTCGTCATCAATCCCGTCGAAACCTTCTGGGCTCAGTTTCATCTCGGCTGGTCGAAAGGACTCGGTCTTCAGGACGAACACCTCAAAACCCTCGAAGCAAAATACCAGACGCTTTTCACCTGGCTGCTCGAAAGCCAGATCGATTTCGACTACGGCGATGAAGAAATGATGAGTCGGCTTGCCTCCGTCGAAGGCGATACGCTGCGGGTAGGGCGGGCTTCCTACAAAACCGTCCTGATCAGCGGCGCGAAAACGATCCGCTCTTCCACGCTGAAGCTTCTGGAACAATTCGTTGCGGCGGGCGGGAAAGTGGTTGTGGCTGGCGAAGCTCCCACGCATGTTGATGGGG
>JBAZTQ010000064.1:0-18236 GCA_041661845.1 Kiritimatiellales bacterium
GGTGCCGGCGCGGCGTCTTGAATGAACGGATGTTTCATGGCGGTCTTGTAGAAGTTGCCCTTGAAATCGAGCGCGTTGCCATCCACCTGGACGCCGAACAGATCGCTGATTTCGTTCTCGTAGGTGAAGGCGCACCAGTAGAGGCCGCTGATGCTCGGAACGCGCGCGCCGTTCTTCGGCTGAAGGAAGCGGAAGTTGATGAACTTGCGGCCGAGGTCAAAGCTGTAGTCCAGCTGGAGCTCTTCGCCCAGCCGGGTGACGCAAATCTGAACGAGCCGGTATCCCTGCTCTTTCATTTTGCGCGCTTCGGCCACCAGCGTTTCCGGCATGACGGCGATGATGGTTTGTTCTTCGATCATGTGCGCTCCTTCTGCAAATAAACCCAGTTCACCGTCGGGGTGAACGGTTCGGTCCGGATCTGCCGGTAACCCATTTTTTCATAAAGGTGCAGGTTCCGCAGGCTCTGATGACCGGTGAAGGCCTCGTAGGTGCGGACATCGCCGACTTCCTGTTCGATCTGTTTGATCAATCGCGTGGCGAGCCCTTTCCTCTGGAAATAAGGATGAACGGCCACCCGGCTGATGTGAGCGATATCTCCGTCACGGCAGCCCCGGATTGAGCCGATAATCTTGCCGTTGACAACTGCCTTGATAAAAATCATCCGGTCGAAATCGGCGGTGATCTCTTCCCTCGTCTGGCCAAGCGCCGGAACGCTGTCGTCGCCATAAAGCTCGGCTTCGCTGCGGTAGGCAATCTTCTGCAACGCGAGAATCTCGGGAATATCTTTCTGGTTGGCCCGGTTGATCATGAATTCACCACCAAGCGCGCCGGCGGAGTTTTTCATAAACCGGCGCTTCTCCGACAGTACATCGAGGGCGCGAACCACACCGTCGATGATCGCCTCGGGACGGGCCGCGCAGCCCGGAACATAGACATCGACCGGAATCACGGTATCGATGCCGCCAAGGACATTGTAGCATTCGCGGAAGATACCGCCGGAGGTACCGCAGATACCGATGGCGACGACCACTTTCGGTTCGGGCATCTGGGCGTAAATGTTGCGGACAACCGGCGCGTTCTGGACGTTGACCGAGCCGGTGACCAGAAAGATGTCGGCGTGCTTGGGGTTGCCGGTGTTGATGATGCCGAAACGCTCGACGTCAAAGTTCGGCATCAGACAGGCGAGCACTTCGATGTCGCAGCCGTTGCAGCTCGACGCATCGTAATGGATCACCCAGGGGGACTTTTTAAAGGCGGTCATGCAGGTGTTCCTTTCATTTCCAAAGGGCTAAAAGAATCAGGTTGGCTACCGCCAGCACCAGCGTTACCGTCCAGGCGCTCTTGATCGCGAGCTGCCACTTCAGGCGGGCGAAGGTGTTGTCGACGAAGATCATGAAGAAGAAAACCAGCACCATGGCGGCGGCACCAACCCACAGGTTGAAGGCGAAGAACAGGCCGACCCACGCGAATAGAATGACGTTTTCGTACCAGTGGGCAATTTCGATCAGCGCCAGCATTTTACCGGAGAACTCGGTGGTGATCCCTTTGACCAGTTCCTGATGCGCGTGGTGTGAAGTGGACAGGTCGAACGGCGACTTGCGGAACTTGATTTCCAGAATGTAGAGGAATCCGATGAAAATCAGGATCAGCTTCAGCGGATTGACGGGGTTGGCGAAGATGTCATCGACGCGGAAACTGCCGGTGGTCATGTACATACCGACTGCGGCCATCAGCACCATCGGTTCATAAGCGACCATCTGAATCAGCTCGCGCTCGGCACCGATGAAGCTGTAAGGCGAACTCGCTTTGTAGGCCGCGAGGACGAGGAAAATGCCGGCCAGCGTCAGCGAGAAGATCACCAGCAGCAGGTCGGAACCGCAGAAGAACAGCGCGCCGGTAAAGACAACGAAAAGGAAGAAGAACAGGACGTAGAAGTTCTGCGAGCGGCGGACCACAACGCTTTCCTTACCCCACAGTTTGGCGACGTCGTAGAACGCCTGCCGCACCGGCGGGCCGCGGCGGCCCTGCATACGGGCAGTCAGCTTGCGGTCGATACCGGCGAGCAAGCCGCCGATGACCGGTGCCAGCACCAGATAGGCAGCCAGACGGATCAAAACCTCTTTGAACGACAGCATGTGCGGATCAATGGTGCGGATAATTTCCTGCGGCAGGCCGATCGGCAGCAGGAAGGTGCCGGCCAGCGCGACCAAGGTTGCGATCGCAATCCAGAATCCGGCCTTGAAAACCCGTTCTTCGCCGAGCAGCTGGCCGATGTAATAGTTGTGCATCGACATCTCGCGGACGGTACCTGCCGAGCCTTGGAAGCGGGCCTGGCCGTCCGTTGATTCAACATTGGCACCGGCGAGATAGGCATCTACAACTTTCACCTTGCGGTTGTAGTTGAAAAAGCTGAGCGGGAACATTGCCACCATCGCCAGCATCAGCCCCATGACAATCAGGTTGCTGGTACCCAAGACGCTGTCCGCCGCTTTGAAGCCGCCGCCGATGTACGGTTCAATAAACCGGTCAGAGATGAGCGGGAAACTTATGCAGGTGAGAATGGTTAAAACCGCCAGCGAACCGAGGGCGATCCATTTGCCGCCGCTAATGCCCTTTTCTTTCTTTTCCATCGAACCGGTGATCTGCAGCAGCTTGCCCAGCCATTTGACCCAGAAGAAAAGCGTGGCCGAGCTGCCGAAGACAATGAAGATCGAGAGCAGCGGATGGGCATCGACGATGGCCTTGAGCACCGCCCATTTGCTGATCAGCATACCGAACGGAGCAAGGAACATACCGGCGATACCGATCTCAATCATTACGGCAATCTTGGGCATACGGATAACGAGCCCGGCCATATCTTCGACATCGCGGCTGTGCGTCCGGTGCTCGACGACACCGACGCAGAGGAAGAGGAGAGCCTTGGCCACCGCATGGAAAATGATCAGCAGGATGCCGGCCCAGACCGCTTCTTTAGTGCCGATACCGCCGCAAAGGACGATCAGGCCGAGATTGGAAACCGTTGAATAGGCGAGGATCTTCTTGGCATCGCTCGTGCAGATGGCGACGAGTGACCCGGCAACGAAAGTGACCGCGCCGACCAGAGCAACCGCCAGACCGACTTTGGTTCCTTCCAGATTCGGGGCGAGACGGAGTACCAGATAAACGCCCGCCTTCACCATCGTGCTGGAATGCAGCAGCGCGGAAACCGGCGTCGGGGCAACCATCGCGCCGCGCAGCCACCCGGCGAACGGAAACTGGGCGGCCTTGGTGATGCCGGCAAACGCGAGCAGTCCGGCGGCGATGACAATCAGTTGCGAGGCGTGACCCTGACTCCGCAGATCCATCAGACTGGCAATTCCGTTATTGCCCAGCAGAACAATCGCCAGCGCAAAACCGAGACCGCCCATCAGATTCATCGTCAAAGCGCGCATGGCATTGGTCTTGGATTCGTCCGTTTCCTTATAGCCGATCAGCAGGAAGGAACTCAGCGTGGTGATTTCCCAGAAAAAATAGAGCCAGTTCAGGCTGTTGGCGAAAACGATACCGAACATCGCGCCCAGAAAGATAAAGAACGTGGCAAAGAACAGCGGGCGGCGGTCACGGAACTCCGGATGCTGCTGGTGGAATTCCTTCATGTAGCCGGGCGTATAGATACAGATCAAACCGCCGATAATGCCGATCACCAGAACCATGATCACAGAAAGCTGGTCGCAGAGTATCCACGGCGAAACCGTGACGACTGCGGAAGCAACCGACTCAGCCGCGGACGGTGACTTCATCATCTCATGCACTTCAAAACCGGCCACCAGAAGGAACTGCGCCAGTAGCAGTCCGGCCGCCAGCCAGTTCTTCGCCTTCAGCGTGATCCGGAGAAGGAAGCCGGCGATCAGCGTCTCGACAACAAGCATGACAAGACTGATGTTGTGGGCGAACCCGTCCAAAAGCATCGTATTCTGATTAGACTTCCATGCCAGAAGGATCGATCCGGCCATGATCGCGGCGGTGGCGGCATAAACCGCATAGCGCCGCAGGGTGTCGCCGGAGATAAATAACAGGACGATCCCCGCCAATAACGGAAAAGCCACCATCCAAGGAATCAGGTTCTCAATCATTACCTACCACCTCGTTGTTCCGCCCACTTCACTCCGGGTCATTCGACAGAACCCGGCAAGAAAATGCCACATAGAAAAGCCGGAAACTATATGGATTTGCAGCCAGCTTTCAATAATATCCTTCTGTTTTCTACAGAATCATCCTTTTTGCCGCTCTACGGAAAGAAAAACGAAAGGGCTCACTTCGCCGTCAGCAACGGGAACCGGCCTTGACATGATCACGGCTTTAAATACACATTGCCCGCTTTCAACAGGACAACAGATTTAACGAAGCCAATCTTATGAACAACAAAGCCAAAATCATTTACACCATCACCGACGAAGCTCCGGCTCTGGCCACACAATCCCTGCTTCCGATCATTGAAAAGTTCACCGACGCCGCAGGCGTAGCTGTTGAGCCGCGCGACATTTCTTTGGCGGGCCGCATTCTCGCCGCATTCTCCGATTTCCTGACCGAAGCGCAGCGCGTCCCCGACGCGCTCGCCGAACTGGGCGCGCTCACTCTTCAACCGGACGCCAACATCATCAAGCTGCCGAATATTTCCGCCTCTATGCCGCAACTGAAAGCCGCCATCGCCGAACTTCAGGCCAAAGGCTTCAAACTTCCCGGTTATCCGGAAGATCCGGCGACCGCCGGAGAAAAGGATATCAAGGCGCGCTACGACAAAATCAAAGGCAGCGCCGTCAACCCGGTACTGCGCGAAGGCAACTCCGACCGCCGCTGCGCCGCCGCTGTTAAGCAGTACGCCAAAAACAACCCGCACCGCATGGGCGCGTGGTCGCCGGATTCCAAGTCGGTCGTCTCCAGCATGCCCGCCAATGATTTCTTCGGAAACGAAAAATCGGTGACCGTTCCGGCAGCAACCGTCGCTAAAATCGAACTCGTCGCCGCCGACGGCAGCGTCACCGTCCTTAAGGACGGCCTGAAACTTCAAGCCGGAGAAATCATCGACGGCACCTTTATGAGCGCCCAAGCGCTGCGTAAATTTCTGGTGGAACAGGTCGCCGCGACCAAAAAAGCGGGCATCCTTTTCTCGCTGCACATGAAAGCCACCATGATGAAGGTTTCCGACCCGGTCATCTTCGGCCACTGTGTTTCCGTATTCTTCAAACCGGTTTTTGATAAACATGCCGAAACGTTCAAAGCGCTCGGCATCAATCCAAACAACGGCCTCGGCGATCTCTACGCCAAAATCGCAACCCTGCCCGCCGGTAAAAAAGCGGAAATCGAAGCCGACATCGCCGCCGTCTACGCCGCCGCGCCGGAGATTGCCATGGTCGATTCCGGCAAAGGGATCACCAACCTTCACGTGCCGAGCGACGTCATTGTCGACGCCTCGATGCCCGCCGCGATCCGCACTTCCGGCCAGATGTGGAACAAGGACGGCAAACAGCAGGACACAAACTTCATCATTCCGGATCGCTGTTATTCCGGCATCTACGCCGAAACCATCGCCTTCTGCAAAAAGCACGGCGCGTTCGATCCCCGTACGATGGGCAGCGTGGCAAACGTCGGCTTGATGGCGCAGCAGGCCGAAGAGTACGGCTCACACAACAAGACCTTCGAAATTCCAATGTCTGGAACCGTGCGCGTCAGCGACGCCGCCGGTAACGTGCTGTTTGAACACAACGTAGAAAAAGGCGACATCTGGCGCGCCTGTCAGGCAAAAGACGCGCCGATCCGCGACTGGGTCAAACTCGCCGTTACCCGCGCCCGCGCCACCGGCACCCCGGCGATCTTCTGGCTCGATAAAAACCGCGCCCACGACGCGCAGATCATCGCCAAGGTTGAAAAATATCTGAAAGACCACGACACAAAAGGGCTGGAACTTCAAATCATGTCGCCCGAAGCGGCGACCCGCCTTTCGCTCGAACGGGCCAAGGCAGGACTCGATACGATTTCCGTCACCGGCAACGTCCTGCGCGACTACCTGACCGACCTCTTCCCGATTCTGGAACTCGGCACCAGCGCCAAGATGCTTTCCATCGTTCCGCTCATGAACGGCGGCGGCATGTTTGAAACCGGAGCGGGCGGCTCCGCCCCGAAACACGTCCAGCAGTTCCTGCAGGAAAATTATCTGCGCTGGGACTCGCTCGGAGAATTCCTCGCCCTCGGCGTCTCGCTCGAACATCTGGCGACGGTATTTAAAAACCCGAAAGCGCAAGTACTGGCTGACACGCTCGACGCCGCCAACGCGAAATTTTTGCAGGAAAATAAATCCCCGGCGCGGAAAGTCGGCGAACTCGACAACCGCGGAAGCCACTTCTACCTCGCGCTCTACTGGGCCGAAGCACTCGCCGCGCAGAATAAAGATGCCGAACTGAAAGCCCGCTTCGCGCCGCTCGCCAAAGCACTGGCTGAAAACGAAACAAAGATTATCGCGGAACTGACCGCCGTTCAGGGCAAGCCGGTCGACATCGGCGGCTATTACCGCCCGGATGAAAGACTCGCCGCCGCCATGCGCCCGAGCAAAACCTTCAACTCGGCAATCGCCGCGTTATAAATTCATCTCGCGCAAAGCCGCAGAGCCGCAAAAGGTGGAGCGTGACCTCCGGGCACGCTTTGTTTGTCGCCGGAAGAAACGCGCCCGGCGGTCGCGTTCCACCAAATGAGAAAATTCCTCGCAGAGCTGCCAAGGCAGCAGCGTTCCGGTTCGAAACGTAGACGCGGTGTCCTCACCGCGTTTCTCAGCACGAATAACGCGGTGAGGACACCGCGTCTACATTTTAGAAAAATCTTTACCGCCCACCGCGCTGTAAGAAATTCTGGAGTGCGGTGGCAAGCGACTCGTCCACCGTAGCCTTGGCGAAGGCGGAAGCGCGACACCGCTTTTATATTGTCACGGAAAGCGCCGTCGCCCGCTGGTTGCCGGCGCACTCCAAAATCTTTACCGCCGCCGCGCTTGCCGCCCCGCCCGCCAACCTGCTAAAAACCTCTTGTCTTGCAGGCGCTTTGGAAAACTGAAATGACAAAAATAATAGAACTGACACTGGCGGCGTAGTTCGACGCAATATAGGGGACGGACATGACAGAAAGAACAAAATGTAGCTTCACCGTTAAACGAGGCGTCAACGACGATGACTTTTTTCTGGTCATTGAGCCTAATGATGCTTCTATTAAAATTCTGGCAAACGAACTTATCAGTTTTGATTTTAGAAAAAAAGTTAATGCCCGGAATGCGAAGGAAATTGAGAACTTTCTCAACGAAAACATTTCGCATATTGCTTTCACTCAAATATCCAACTAAACGACACCTGATTGACTCGCAACGTCTTTCGAGAAAAACCTCATGCAGTACCGAACATCAAAATGTCCCTATTGTGGGTCCATGCTTGAATCCATGACTCCAACCGGACTTGATGATTTCACCGATCAATTTGGGGATCCCATTATTACCTGCTCAAATTGCGGCGGTAAAATTAGAACCGGCAGACAATTTTGGGATGTTATGCTACCCTTCGATAAGTTTATGTCCGTTGTGAGGGCCGTGTTTAATACTATCTTCGTCGCCTTATTCGCTTTGCTTACTATCGGTATGATTCTGGTCAATGTAGTCCCGAGAGAAATAATAGAAAATCCCTTCGTCTGGGGTTCATTGGTCACTGTTTCATTCATGGTCACGGCGCTCTATAACATCTACCTGTTCAAAAAAATGAAAAACCTACGCCCTAAATGAAAAGCGACGGGGGCCGTCCAGTAATCTAGTAATTTCCCAATGTTTGGGACTTCCAGTCTCAGCTTTTCCAATGGCGAGGTGGAAAATTCTCTGTGCCTCGGTGCGCTCTGTGGCAAAAAAAAATTGGAAACAAAAAAGGCCAGAGCGGTTTCCCGATCCCGACCTTCGACGTTCAGACCTTTGACTTTAGACCTTCTGCGCTTCGAGAAGCTCAGCAATCCCCTTCTCGGCCAAATCCATCATTTGGGCCATCTGCTCTTTGGTGAAAGGTTCTTCTTCGGCGGTGCCCTGTACTTCGACGAGTTTGCCGGAGGCGGTCATGACGACGTTCATGTCGACTTCGGCCTTGGAGTCTTCAACGTAGCAGAGGTCGAGCAACGGCACGCCTTTGTGAATGCCGACGCTGATGGCGGCGAGCGCTTCTTTGATCGGGTCTTCTTTGATCAGTTTTTCAGCCAGCAACCGGTCAACCGCCATGCGCAATGCAACATACGCGCCGGTGATGGAAGCCGTGCGCGTTCCGCCGTCGGCCTGAATGACGTCGCAGTCGATGTAGAGCTGGCGGCGGCCCAGTTTTTTCAAATCAATTACCGAGCGAAGCGCACGGCCGATCAACCGCTGAATTTCCATCGTGCGACCGCCGAGCTTGCCGGCGGTCGATTCGCGTTTGGCGCGGTCGGGCGTCGCGCTTGGAAGCATCGAGTATTCGGAAGTGACCCAGCCGCCTTCAACATTCTGCGCGCGCATCCAGCCGGGCACACTTTCGTCCACGCTGACGGCGCAGATGACTTTGGTGTTGCCCATCTCCACCAGCACCGAAGCCTTGGCGTTGATGGTGAAGTCGCGGGTGAATTTTACCGGGCGCAACTGGTCCGGTTTCCGTCCGTCATATCTTAATTCAGCCACGTTGATGAACTCTTCGAGATTGATGCCGGTATTGATCTTGTTGAACGGTTTTTTATCCATAAGGGCGCCCATTATCCCCAAGCCTGTCCCGATTGCAATTTCCAAGGTTTGGAAAACTCTTCTATTTCTCTTCGAACTTCAGCGCCTCGGAGTTGATGCAGTAGCGCATACCGGTAGCGGTCGGGCCGTCGTCGAAGAGATGGCCGAGATGGCTTCCGCAGTTGGCGCAGAGCACTTCAGTACGGGTCATGCCGAGACTGTTGTCGGGCCGAAAAATCACCGTTCCCATTTTGGCGGCGGAATCAAAACTCGGCCAGCCGCATCCGGAATGGAACTTAGAGCCGGATGTGAACAGTTCCGCGCCGCAGGCGGCGCAGCGGTAAACGCCGGGCTTGTCATTGTCGGTGTAGATTCCGCTGAAAGGCCGCTCGGTTCCGGCCTCGCGCAAAACGCGGTATTGCTCCGGCGACAGCACTTTCTTCCATTCGGCGTCCGTTTTCTGGATAGGGAAGTTTTGTTTCATCGGGGTCTCCTTTTCTGTGCAACCGGAGAGAAGTACGGGCATAAGGACGTAGAAGATCGCTCTTTGGAGTGCGGCGGCTCGACGCCGCTTTCCTTTGCGGAGTTTGCTCAGCAAACCGACACAAGCTTCATCAAACAAAGCGCAGTCAAGCCTGCGCACTCCATATTGTTTTCCCATTACTCTGACCCTCCATTATCCAATACAGACAATACTCTCCGCGTATCCGTTAGATCTTCGAAGACAAAATCAGCTCCGGATTTTTCCAAGGTCTGGGCGTCGAAGCCGCCGGTGGCGACGGCGATGGCGGTAAAACCGTTTACTTTGGCGGCGTTGATGTCGCTCGGCGTGTCGCCGATCAGGAAAACTTTTCCCGGACGTTCGACGCCGGAAGCCTTCAGCGCCTGCCGGGCGATTTCGGCGCGGCCGGCATGCGTACAGCCGAAGCCGCCGAAGCTGAAGTAGTGCGCGATGCCCGCGTGATGCAGCTTGGCCCAAGCCGTCGCCTCGATGTTGCCGGTGACGATTCCAAGATTCCAATGTTGGGAAACTTCCCGGAGAATATTTTCAACGTTCGGAAAAAGCACCGGCGGGCATTCGGCCAGCCGGGAGTCGAGCGCCGGTGCCAGCCGTTCGAAAAAGGCGCGTTCCATCGCCGGCGTCGATTCAATGCCGCGTTCGGCACAAATGCCGCGGAAGACGTTAAGGTCGGTCGCGCCGTAAAAGTTGATATGTTCGACGGTCTGTTCCCAGCCGAACGCTTCTTTGAACGCCTGCGCAAAAGCCGCCCGACCCGCCCCCGGCGCATGAAGCAGGGTTCCGTCGATGTCAAAAAGGATCAGTCCTTTTCCCATAAATTCTGTTTCCAAGGCGGCCGCGAGCTGTTAAAAACGGCGTCTTATTTTTCTGGTATTCTAAAGGAAGAAAGCAGGTTGGCATGTCTAAAACGTATAAAATTACTGTGATGCCCGGCGACGGAATCGGCACCGAAGTGATGGCGGAAACCATTAAACTGCTGGATGCGGTGTCGGCGAAATGCGGATTTGAACTGGAATACAGCGAACAGGCCGCCGGCGGCGCCGCGATTGATAAATACAACGATCCGATGCCCGACCACGTGATCGCCGCCTGCAAAGCCTCCGACGCGACACTGCTCGGCGCGATGGGCGGCCCGAAGTGGGATCACCATACCGGCGCGATGCGTCCGGAATCCGGACTGCTGAAAATCCGTAAAGAGCTGAACGTGTTCGCCAACCTGCGCCCGGTTTCCGTTCCGGCGGCGCTGGCCAATTCGTCGCCGCTCCGCCCCGAAGCCGTTTCCGGCGTCGATCTGCTGACGGTGCGCGAACTGGTCGGCGGCATTTATTTCGGGAAGCCGACCGGCAACGACGGCTTCGAAGCGTTCAATACCATGCGCTACACCGTGCCGGAAATTGAACGCGTCGCCCGCGTCGCCTTTGAATGGGCCCGCAAACGCCGCAATAAAGTGACCTCCGTGGACAAAGCCAACGTGCTGGATGTTTCGCGTCTCTGGCGCGACACGGTCAAACGGCTGCACGCCGCCGAATTTTCAGATGTCGAACTCAACCATCTGTACATCGACAACGCGACGATGCAGGTGGTGCTGAACCCGCGCCAGTTCGACGTGATTCTGACCAGCAATCTGTTCGGCGACATCCTCTCTGACACGACCGCCACGCTCGGCGGTTCGCTCGGACTGCTGCCGTCTGCCAGTCTCGGCGAAAAATACGGACTGTTCGAACCGGTACACGGTTCGGCACCGGATATCGCCGGTCAGGGAAAAGCCAATCCGGTCGCAATGATTCTCTCCGCATCCATGATGCTCGACTTCCTCGGCGAAGCCAAAGCCGCCGCCGCGATCCGCAAAGGCTATGAAGCCGCGCTGGCGAAAAACCTGCGCACCGCCGACCTGTGGCGCGAAGGCTGCAAGAAAGCCTCGACCGGCGAAATGGGCGAAGTGATCCGCGAGGAAACGCTGAAAGCCCTGTAATCGGGCTTAGCGGGAACCGGAGCCCTGCTGGGGCATCGCGGAAAGGTCTTTACTCCCGTACATCACCAGACCAACGACGCCGAGAATCAGCACCAGGGCAAACGCGAAAATAACGGATAAATAAATCTGTTTGGCGTGTTCGAACTGCCAGATCCGGTAACGCTCTTTCCAGTGCAGCGCCGGGCCGCGCCGGAGTTCCAGAATATTTTCATTGGAACTCAAAACACCCTTGAAAGTCCCCTTGCCGGAGGACGTGTGCCGCCAGACGTTAATCGGCAGGTTCACCACTGCGGCAGATGCCGTCGGCAGATCGGCATAATTATCGTCGGTCAGATACCGCAAAAATTCGCTAAGCCCCGGGTTGTGCCCGATCAGCACAATGGTACTGTGACGATCATCAAATGAACGAACCATCTCCAGCAGCTTTTGCACTCCATCTGTATAAATACGTTCATCAGTCTGAACCGGAACGGATATTTTTTTTGCCAGTATTCCGGCGGTGGAGCGGGCGCGAACGGCCGGACTGCTGATCAGCGCATCCACCCGCAGGTCGGATACTGCAAACTGCTCCGCCAAATCAAATGCGCCGCTTTCACCGCGCCGGTTGAGCGGGCGGTCGAAATCGCTGAGTGCCGGATCTTTTTTATCCGACTGGGCGTGACGCGCTAGAACGAGAGTTTTCATCAGATCTACTTAACAACCGCGCCGCTGACGGGCAGCTCGCCGTCAACCGTGATCAGCCTGAGCTGGTCGCCGATTGAGGCGCAAAGCAGCATGCCCTGTGATTCGACGCCGCGGATTTTCGCCGGCTTGAGATTGGCGACGATGACGATGGTTTTGCCGACAACCTGTTCCGGCGTGTAGTGCAAAGCAATGCCTGCGACAAGCTGACGCTTTTCTTCGCCGACTTCGATCTGAAGCTTAAGCAGTTTGTCCGCCCCTTCCACCTTTTCGGCGACCAGCACTTTGGCGGTGCGCAGTTTGACGTTCATGACTTCATCATACGTGATGACGCCTTCGGCTTTTACAGGTTCAGTGCTCACGGGTTTTTCCTTTGGTTTTAAAATGGGCTTCGCTTCGGCTTTTTCAACCTCGACGCGCGGGAACAGCGGGGTCGTTTCTTTGATAACGGTTCCGGCCTTGATGACGCCGAAGGTGCGCAACAGTTTCGGGTCAGGTTTGCCGAGGCCGAAGGCGGCGCGCAGCGTGCTCATTTTTTCCGGCATGACGGGATACAGCAGCGCGGCGCAAACGCGCAGGCTTTCGGCGGCGAGCGCCAGCGTGATGCCGACGTCCTCCGTTCTGCCCTCTTTAGCCTGAGTCCACGGCTGTTTGATTTCAAAATACTGATTCACTTTGCGCACGGCGCCCAGCACGGCACCAAGGCCGCCGTTAAGGTGCATGGTGTCGATGGAGTTTTCCATTTCGACGACCGCCTGCTGGACGACATCCCACAGCTCTTTCTCCGGCGCGCCAGTGAGCGCGTCTTTTCCAAGGATTGGAAATTTTCCGTCGCAGTAGCGACCCAGCATATTGACAGTACGACTGAGCAGGTTGCCAAGGTCGTTGGCGAGGTCGCTGTTATAGCGGCGAACAAATGCTTCTTCGGTGAAGGAGGCATCCTGCCCGAGGGTCATTTCCGCGATAAGAAAATAGCGGAAGGCATCGACGCCGTATTTATCAACCATCTCCATCGGATTGACGACGTTGCCGAGGCTCTTACTCATTTTGGTTCGGCCGGTCAGCCACCAGCCGTGGGCAAAAACGGTTTTCGGCAGAGGCACATTCATCGCTTTGAGCATGGTCGGCCAGTAAACGGTGTGGGTGGTGAGAATATCTTTACCGATCAGCTGGTGCGTTGCCGGCCACCACGGACTGAACTTGGCATCGTCGCGCTTGTAGCCGATGGCGGTGATGTAGTTCAGCAGCGCGTCGAACCAGACGTAGGTGACGAAATCCTTGTCGAACGGCAGTTCGATACCCCACGCGAGGCGCGACTTGGGCCGCGAGATGCAGAGATCCTGAAGTTTCTTGGTCTTCAGAAAACCGAGCGTTTCATTGGCGCGGAAGTCGGGTTGAATGAACTCAGGATGGGTTTCGATGTATTCGATGAGCCAGTCCTGATATTTGCTCATGCGGAAGAAATAGTTGGTTTCCTGAATGGCATCGACCTTGCGTCCGCACTCCGGGCAGCTGCCTTCGACAAGGTCTTTTCCGGCAAAGAAACGTTCGCAGCCGACACAGTACCAGCCCTGATAATCGGCCCGGTAGATTTCATCGCGATCGTACAAATCCTGAAGCACTTCCTGCACGATCACTTTATGGCGGTCTTCTGTCGTGCGGATGAAATCATCATTAGTGATTTCGAGCCGCTTCCAGAGTTCCTGAAAGCGGACGACGGTCTGGTCGCACTGCTGCTGCGGCGTCAGTCCGTTTTTGTCGGCGGCCTGCCGGACTTTCTGGCCGTGTTCGTCCGTGCCGGTAAGAAAGTAGGTCGGTGTGCCGAGCAGCCGGTGGTAATTGGCGAGCACGTCAGCCAGAATCGTCGTGTACGCGTGGCCGATGTGCGGCTTATCGTTCACATAGTAAATCGGGGTGGTTACGTAGTAGTTTTTGCCTGCCATGATAGAATTCCGATTTGGCTAAAAGGTATAGCGGACACCCGTGCTGACTGAAGAATCGTTTTTTTCAATCTTACCAGAGTCTTCCGGACGGCTGTCGTAGTCGTCTTCCAACATCACAAACAAACTCAAGGCTCTGTTAATCTTGCTTTCGATGCCGGTTTTAAACGCGATGATATAGGCGGCGGTGTCCGTAGTATCCACGTCGGCTTCTGTCGCAACCCACCACCGGAACGTATCGGTGATCTGCCAGTCAAGCCCCTGTGCGAACCGCCACGCCAGATAACCGCTCGTAACGCCAGCCGATTTCTCATACACATAGAGCGGGCCGGAACTGACGTCCGCCGTCAGCTCCTTCGAGTCAGCAAAATAATACCCCATACCCGGACCGGTTTTTACACGGTAGGAGAGGTTTTTGATGTCGTCATGCAGCGCCGAAAGCGTTCCGTAGGCAAACCAGTGTTCATTGAGCATCCGGCGCAACTCGCCGGAGGCTTCAGCTTTCGAAACCGATACCTGCTGTTCGACCTCGCTGTAACTCCCATCAAGTTTCAGTTTGCCGCGGTAGACCTTGCCGTTCTGGATGAAATCTCCGCCGTAATTATAAGAACTTGAATTTGCATTACCGCTTTTGGCTGCGAAGCCGCCGTAAATACTGGACTTCCAGTCGCGCACCGCCGGATTGGTGGTCATAGCCGGACTGCCCGCCACAGCCGGGTTAGTCACCGTTACCGAATTAGTCAGCGCTGCCGAATTGATCAGGGCCGCCCCGCAGTTCGGGCAGACGAACAGGGGTGAGGCCCCCTCTGCATGACAACCTTCTGCAAAACCGCCCGCTGCCGCGAGTAAGAACGCCGGCACCATAAAATGAAAATATTTTTTTATAACCATTGGATCCCCCGGAATATCGTCTTTTGATCCGACCGCTCACTGCATCATTCAGCACCCGCAAAAACATCCAAACCGATTTTTATCAAGCTGACGAAAACCACGGCCAGCAGAATGCAACGGAGGGTTTCCGATTTCAATGCTTTACTGCATTTTGCACCCAGTTGCGCCGCCGGGACAGAACCCAGAATAAGAGGAATCGCCAGCGCCGCATTCACCTGAAGTGAAAGCAGTTTGCCGGCAGATCCCGTCAGCGCCCCGATAAACACAATCCCGAGACTCGTCCCCACGGCCGCTTTGAGCGGCACCCGCAGCACCGTCAGCATCAGCGGAATCAACACCACCGCTCCGCCCAGCCCCAGCAAACCGGACAGGAACCCGCCCAGCAGACCGAGAATCAGTAAAGTAACCGTCATCGAAAATATCCCCCGTACACTTGAAATACGCCAGACAGACGTTATCGGAACATTCCCCGGGTTGAAAATATTTCCTTCATTTTTCAAGAATCGTCCGCCGGGCCGATTACCGGGTTAAAACAGCCATGCACATCGGGCCCGGCCGCCTTTCCTGTTTACCCTGCTTCATTTCCATGGTATAAGAAATCCGGTCTCGGAGATCATACTCAACCAAACGGAGGAGGTGCATCATGAAGCGCTACATCAAACCGGTAATTACCGTTTTCATGCTATTTGCCGGCGTAATGACAGCCTTTGCTGTGTGGGAGTCAAAAACATGTCCTGACGGACGGGCCGTCGCTATTATCAGTGAAGGAACCGGATATTGCGGAATAGACGGCAGAACGGTGTCGGTCCCCAAAGGCTGGAGCAAAAAGCAGGGAGCGGATGGACGGCTCGTTGCCATTCCGCCGCAGGGAAATTCCCAGACCGGATCAGACAACCGGCTGGTTGCCATTCCTAAAGGATGGAGTTTTAAAGTCGGACCGGACGGACGCGGCATCGCAATTCCACCCGAAGGCAAAGCCGTTGCCGGAAAAGACGGGCGGCTGGTTGCTATACCGAAAGGCTGGGGAGAAACAGCGGGAGAGGACGGACGGACAGTTGCCGTTCCTCCGGATGGAACCATATTTACAGGTTCGGACAAACGCATCATCGCCGTTCCGAACGGATGGGCGTATGCAATCGGAGAAGATCAGCGGGCCGTAGCCATCCCTCCGGGCGGAAAACATATTGTGGGCACGGATCAGCGCGCGACCGCACTCCCGCCGGACAACTTCGACTTAACCGATTACATCACGCTTTACTGCATCATGGATGTTCAGCTTGAATCGGCGACTGAAGAACAGCTGGACGATACAACAAATGATACAACGCCCACAGAATAGGAGCAGAAGAGAGACTCCGATGGCCAGAAGATCCTTTCCGCTGTCCAAGGTCTACGGACTGCTTGAACCGGGGCCGGTCACGCTGGTGACAACCTCTCTGGCCGGCAAACCGAATGTGATGACGATGTCGTGGCAGACAATGCTTGATTTCGAGCCGCCGCTGTTAGGCTGCGTGATCAGCGGCAGCGTTTCCTCAAAGGCACTGCGGAAAACCAAAGAATGCGTGATCGCCATCCCGGCCCTGGAGATCGCCGAAAAAGTTGTCGGTTGCGGCAACACGTCGGGCGCGACAACCGACAAGTTTAAAAAATTCGGCCTCACGCCCCTGCCCGCCTCACAAGTCGGTGCGCCGCTCATTAAAGAGTGTTTTGCCAATCTCGAGTGCCGGGTAATCGACACCAGTATGGTCGACAAATACTGCCTGTTTATTCTGGAAGTCGTCAAAGCGTGGATCGACCCGTCCGTAAAGAATCCGAGAACGATTCACCACCTTGGCCGCGGCAACTTCACGGTTGACGGCGAAAAGATCAAACTGAAGTCAAAGATGAAATAGCGGTTTTTATTCAGCCCGCTCGAAACGGGCGACGCTTTCGACGTGGTTGGTTTGCGGGAAAAGATCAACCGGCCGGGCGCTGACAAACCTGTAGAGTCCGCCTTCGCACAAAAGCTGTCCGTCGCGCGCCAGTGAGGCCGGATTGCAGCTGACATAAATCACTACTGGCGGCGCGAGTTCGCGCAGCATTTCCACCGCTTTCGGATGCATACCGGCGCGCGGCGGATCGGTGATGACGACATCCGGCAGACCGAACGCTTCCAGTTCCGCGCGGATTTTTCCGAAGTTCATCAAATCCATCTGCCGGAAGGTGCAGTTTTTCGCGCCGTGTTCTTCAGCATTTTTCTGCGCATCGGCCACGGCCGCCTCAACCAGTTCTATACCGAGAACGCGGGCGCAATGTTTGGCGGCGAACAGCGCGATCGAGCCGGTACCGCAGAACAAGTCGTAGACGGTTTCCGAACCTTGGAAACGGGCCGCCGTCAGAATTTCGTTGTAGAGTTTTTCGGCCTGCACCGTGTTGGTCTGAAAAAAAGAGTTGGGCGAAATGCGGTAAGTGTACTCGCCGAGCCGGTCGGAAATGCTTCCCTCCCCGCACAGCACATATTCCTTTTCGCCGAACGCCACCATGTTTTTCCGGTCAGTCGTCGCGTTGATAAACGTCGTGAGCTTGGAGCCAAGCGCGGATTGCAGTTCCGTGCACAGTTCGCGCATCAGCGCCGCGTCGTGCGTCAGTGTGATCAGATTCACCATCAGCTCGCCGGTGCGCTGCCCGCGCCGAATAACGAGGTTTCGAAGGAATCCTTCGTGCGTGAAGGTGGAATAGACAGGGATCTTCCGGTCGCGGCAGAAACGGCGGACGGTTTCGACCGCCAGATTCATTTCTTCGGACGCCAGATCGCAATGGTCGATATCAATCGCCTTGGCGAAGCAGCCCGGCGCGTGGAAGCCGAGCGCGAAATCGAGCGGCTTCTTCAGCTCCGCTTCGGGAATATTCATTTCGTCGGCGGTCAGGTAGCGCCGGTCGGTAAAATCCATATCGATCTTGTTGCGGTAGCCGAAAATTTCTTCCGCCGGAATGCACTCACCCACTTCCGGACTTTGGAAATTACCGAGGTGTTCGAGCGCATCCACCACCTGTTTACGCTTCACACGCAGCTGCTCGCTGTAGTCGAGGTGCTGCCATTTGCATCCGCCGCAGAGGCCGAAATATTTGCAGCGCGGCACCGTGCGCCGGTCGGAAAACTTCAGGATTTCCTTCAGCTGAGCGACCAGATAACGCTTTTTGGTTTTATAAATTTCAGCGCGGACGGTATCGCCGACGGCGGCGGTTCCTTCAACGAATACGCGAATGCCGTCTTCCAGCTTTCCGACGCAGCGGTTTTTATCCGCCGTGTCGAAAAGTTCCGTCTCAATGATCTGTCCTTTTTTATACATGAGCGCGAAGTTAAACCACGGAACGCCCCGCCCTGTCGAAACTTTTCCACATAAGGTAGGGCGCGACCGCTGAACGCGCCGCCAACCAAAGAGCGGACGGCTCGGCGATCCGTCCCTACCAGGAAACTTTTCCAAATATTGGAAAAGTTGAATTCCGGCGCGGGTTGCG
>JBAZTQ010000065.1:0-18111 GCA_041661845.1 Kiritimatiellales bacterium
GGTCTTTGGCGGTGTGGATGAGGAACGTATCGTTCTCAACGAAAGCTCGGTTTGGTCCGGATCGCCCCAGGACGCCGACCGTCCGGATGCTTATAAAATGCTGCCGGAAATACGGCGGCTTCTGCTGGAAGGGGACAACACCGGAGCCGAAAAACTGGTCGGCAACACCTTCACCTGTCAGGGTGCCGGCTCCGGTTTGGGTAAAGGGGCCGGTGTGCCTTTCGGCTGCTATCAGATTCTGGGCAATCTGCGGCTGAAGTTCGATAGTTCCCCGAATCCGGTGGAGGATTACCGGCGCGAACTCGACCTGTCCACGGCCCGGGCGCGCGTGGATTACCGGCGCGGCGGAACGGCGTTCACGCGCGAACACTTCGTTTCCGCCGCGGACGAAGTCGTTGTCTCGCGTCTGTCCGCAGACAAACCGGGAGCTCTGTCGTTCCGTGTGATGCTGGGCCGCCCGGAACGGTTTTCGACCAAGGTTGCCGGCGGCAACGAATTGCTGATGACAGGGACGCTCGACGACGGGCGGGGCGGGAAAGGGGTGACCTATGCGGCCAGACTGCGCGTACTGGTGCGGGGCGGCACGGTGAAAGCCGACGGGAACAATCTGGTGGTCGGGAATGCCGATGAGGCCGTGCTGCTGCTGGCCGCCGCGACGGATTACCGGGGTTTCGCCGGGAGACAGCTGGACGACCCGGTCGCGGCGGCAAAAGCCGATCTCGACCGGGCCGCAGGCAAATCCTACGCCGCACTCCGCGCCGCACAGGAGGCGGATCACCGGAAATACTACGGCCGCGTGACGCTGGAACTGCCCGCCACCGCCAGCAGCGGACTGCCTACCGATCAGCGCCTGACGGCTTTTGCCCGGGGCGCGGACGATCCCGCGCTGGCGGCGCTTTATTTCAACTTCGGCCGCTACCTGCTGATCAGCAGCTCGCGTCCCGGCGGGCTTCCCGCGAACCTGCAGGGCATCTGGGCCGAAGAAATCCAGACGCCCTGGAACGGCGACTGGCATCTCAATGTCAACGTACAGATGAATTACTGGCCGTCGGAGGTCTGCAATTTGTCAGAGCTTCACGAGCCGCTGCAAAAGCTGATTGCGTCGCTGGTCGAACCGGGCCGTAAAACCGCACAAGCTTATTACCACGCCCGGGGCTGGGTCGCCCACCCCATCACCAACCCGTGGGGCTTCACCTCGCCGGGTGAAAAAGCCTCCTGGGGATCGTTCAGCGGAGGCTCGGCCTGGCTCTGCGAACATCTATGGGAACACTATGCGTTCACGCAGAACCGGAACTTTCTCCAGCAGGCCTATCCGGTCATGAAAGAATCCGCGCTGTTTTATCTGGACAACCTCATCGAGGAACCCCGCCACGGCTGGCTCGTCACCGGGCCGTCCAATTCACCCGAAAACCATTTCAAACTGCCGGATGGCCGGGTGGCGTCCGTGTGTCTGGGGCCCACGATGGATATGCAGCTGCTGCGCGAACTCTTCGGCAACACCGCGCGCGCCGCGGAGATTCTGGGGGTGGATGATAACCTGCGCCGCGAATTGGAAGCAAAACGCGCGCGGCTCGCCCCAAACCAAATCGGCTCCGACGGACGGTTGCAGGAATGGCTCGAGCCGTATACCGAAGTGGATCCGGCCCACCGGCACACCTCACATCTTTTCGGACTGTATCCCGGCAATGACATCACGCTGCGCGGCACCCCCGCGCTGGCGGAGGCCGGCCGCAAATCGCTCAATGCCCGCGGCGACAAGAACACGGGCTGGGGAATGGCCTGGCGCGCCAATCTTTGGGCCCGTCTGGGCGACGGGGAACGCGCGTATGATCTGCTGCGGATCCTGCTTCAGCCCGCCGGTTATGGCGGAAAGAAGGGCACAGGCACCTATCCCAATTTTTTCTGTGCCACCCCGATGTTCCAGATCGACGGCAATTTCGGCGGTTGCGCCGGCATCGCCGAGATGCTGATGCAGTCCCATGCCGGAGAAATCGAATTGCTGCCCGCCCTGCCCAAGGCGTGGCCGGACGGGAGCGTGAGAGGGTTGTGCGCCCGCGGCGGCTATGTTGTTGATATCGCCTGGCAGAACGGCAGGCTGACCGCCGCGAAAATCCAAAGCAGCATCGGCGGGCGATGCACGGTGCGCTATGGCGAAAAAACCCGCACGCTCAATCTCCAGCCCGGCGAAGCCCGGCAGCTCGACGCCGGAGAGGACAAAAAATGAAATCAACTCACTTCCTAGCATTATTACTTGCTGGGCGCCTTACGATGACTCCTGCATCGGCGACAGCCGGTCTGTTCATCGCGCCGCAGGCGGATGTGATTCGGTGAAGGTGAAGGAACCGGAGATAACAACAGGGCGCGGGTTCCGCGCCGGGAGAATAAAAATGGGAAAAAGAATATCAGGCTTAATATTGCTGGCTGCGGGTTGGTGTTTCGCGGCTCAGGCGGCGAGTGACAGGGAAGCTGCCGGGGCCGATCCGGCCACGGAAATCATGCGGTACGATCAGCCCGCTTCGAAATTTTACGAGGCGCTGCCGCTCGGCAGCGGACGCCTCGGGGCCATGGTCTTTGGCGGTGTGGATGAGGAACGTATCGTTCTCAACGAAAGCTCGGTTTGGTCCGGATCGCCCCAGGACGCCGACCGTCCGGATGCTTATAAAATGCTGCCGGAAATACGGCGGCTTCTGCTGCAGGGGGACAACACCGGAGCCGAAAAGCTGGTCAGCGACACCTTCACTTGCCAGGGTGCCGGCTCCGGTTCGGGTAAAGGGGGCAGCGTGCCTTTCGGTTGCTATCAGACCCTGGGTAATCTGCGGCTGAAGTTCGATGGTTCCTCGAAGCCGGTGGAAAATTACCGGCGCGAACTCGACCTGTCCACGGCCCGGGCGCGCGTAAGTTACCATCGTGACGGCACGGCCTTCACACGCGAACACTTCGTTTCCGCCGCGGACGAAGTTGTTGTCTCGCGTCTGTCCGCAGACAAACCGGGAGCTCTGTCGTTCCGTGTGATGCTGGGCCGTCCGGAACGGTTTTCAACCACGGTTGCCGGCGGCAACGAATTGCTGATGACGGGAACGCTCGACGACGGGCGGGGCGGGAAAGGTGTGACCTTTGCGGCCAGACTGCGCGTACTGGTGCGGGGCGGCACGGTGAAAGCCGACGGGAACAATCTGGTTGTCGGGAATGCGGATGAGGCCGTGCTGCTGCTGGTCGCCGCGACGGATTATCGGGGTTTCGCCGGGAGGCAATTGACCGATCCGGTTGCGGCGACAAAAGGCGATCTCGACCGGGCCGCCGGAAAATCCTACACCGACCTCCGTGCCGCGCAGGAGGCGGATCACCGGAAATACTACGGCCGCGTGACGCTGGAACTGCCCGCTACTGCCAACAGCGGCCTGCCTACCGATCAGCGCCTGGCGGCTTTTGCTAAAGGCGCGGACGATCCCGCGTTTACGGCGCTCTATTTCAACTTTGGCCGCTACCTGCTGATCAGCAGCTCGCGTCCCGGCGGGCTTCCCGCGAATTTGCAGGGCCTCTGGGCCGAAGAAATCCAGACGCCTTGGAACGGCGACTGGCATCTCAACGTCAACGCACAGATGAATTACTGGCCGGCGGAGGCTTGTAATTTGTCAGAGCTTCACGAGCCGCTGCACAAGCTGACTGCGTCGCTGGTCGAACCGGGCCGCAAAACCGCGCAAGCATATTACCACGCCCGCGGCTGGGTCGCCCATACTATCGCCAACCCGTGGGGCTACACCTCACCGGGAGAGAAAGCATCCTGGGGATCGTTCATCGGCGGTTCGGCCTGGCTCTGCGAACATCTCTGGGAACACTATGCGTTCACGCAGGATCGGAACTTTCTCCAGCGGGCCTATCCGGTCATGAAAGAATCCGCGCTGTTCTATCTCGACAACCTCATCGAGGAACCCCGCCACGGCTGGCTCGTCACCGGGCCGTCCAATTCACCCGAAAACCATTTCAAACTGCCGGACGGACGGGTGGCGTCCGTGTGCCTAGGGCCCACGATTGATATGCAGCTGCTGCGCGAACTCTTCGGCAACACCGCGCATGCCGCGGAGATTCTGGGGGTGGATGATGACCTGCGCCGTGAATTGGAAGCAAAACGCGTCCGTCTCGCTCCGGATCAAATCGGCCCCGACGGACGGCTGCAGGAATGGCTCGAACCGTATACCGAAGTGTATCCGAATCACGGGGACTCCGCGCACCTCTTCGGACTGTATCCCGGAAATGAGATCACCCTGCGCGGCACCCCCGCGCTGGCGGAGGCCGTCCGCAAATCGCTCAATGCCCGCGGTGACACGGGTTCGGGCTGGGAATTGGCCTGGCGCGCCAATTTCTGGGCCCGTCTGGGCGACGGGGAACGCGCATATGATCGTCTGCGGGCCCTGCTTCAACCTGTTGGCGGGAATGCCTGGAAGAAGGGTGCGGGAACCTATCCCAATCTTTTCTGTGCCTACCCGCCTTTCCAGATTGACGGCAATTTCGGCGGTTGCGCCGGCATCGCCGAGATGCTGCTGCAGTCCCATGCCGGGGAAATCGAATTGCTGCCCGCCCTGCCCAAGGCGTGGCCGGACGGGAGCGTGAGAGGGTTGTGCGCCCGCGGCGGCTATGTTGTTGATATCACCTGGCAAAACGGCAGGCTGACCGCCGCGAAAATCCAAAGCAGCATCGGCGGGCGATGCACGGTTCGCTATGGCGAAAAAACCTGTACGTTCAATCTCCATCCCGGCGAAGTCCGGCAGCTCGACGCCGGGATGGATGACGATGGTCGCAACCCCCGCATGAAACCCTGACTAGAGGATCAAAAATGAAATCGACTCCCTTCCTAGCATTATTACTTGCCGGCGTGCCGCCCGCGATCCGGGCCGGCGCGGCGGAACAGAAACCCGCCCCGGCGGGCAGGCCGAACATCATCTTCATCCTGGCTGACGATCTGTCGTACCGGGATTTGGGCTGCTTCGGGCAGAAGCAGTTTTCGACACCCAATATTGACCGGCTGGCGTCACAGGGGCGCATATTCAGCAACGCTTACGCCGGCGGGCCGTGGTGCGCGCCGTCCCGCACAGCCTTGCTGACGGGCATGAACGCGTGGCACTTCGCGCCGCTGGAGAAGGATGCCGGCGGGCAGGCGACAAAGTTCCGTCCGACCGCGGCCGAGATGCTCAAGACCGCCGGTTATGCAACGTGCGCGCTGGGCAAGTGGCACATGGATGAGGACTCGGAAAGCTGGCTGAAACAAAAGACCTGGGAAGAACAGAAAGCCGCGACAAATTGGAAAGGGATGCCGTGGCATCGCGGTTTTGATGTCTGCCGCATCGGCTACCGGTGCGGCTTCATGGGCAGTAACGGCAATCCGTATTTCCCGTTCCAGATCGAGACCGGCGACAATCAGGAAACCGCTCTGCCGGAAAACCGGAATCTCGACCCGGCCTGCCTGTGGAAATACGAGGACAAACGCTACGACGCGCAAGGCCGGTTTCTGGACAATGCCGGCAATGATTCATCGAAGATGCGCTACTCCGAGGACATCTACCGGGAAGAAGCCATGGCCTTCATGCAGGCCAACAAGGACAAACCGTTTTTCCTCTATTACGCCACGCCGCTCGTGCACGGCCCGCTGAACGTGAAGGATCTCGGCGCGTTCAAAGACAAGCCGGCCCCGTGGACGCTGCGCCATAAACTCTGGGCAACAATGGTCGGGGAACTCGACCGCAGCGTGGGTCTCCTGATGGACGAAGTGAAACAACTCGGCCTGGAGAAAAACACGATTATTATTTTCGCCGCTGATAACGGCTATTCCGAATGGGGCTATTTAGGGCGCAAGCAGTGGACAGACGATCCGCTCTTTCACAACAAAGGCCCGTGGAACCGCGGTAAATTCATCACCACCAACGGCGGCGTCATCGTTCCGTTCATCGCATGGGGGCCGGGCCGTGTACTGCCCGGAAAAACCGGACGGGCAGTCAATCTCTACGACTTCATGGCCACCGCCGGCGAACTGGCGGGCGCGAAGCTGCCGGGGCCGACCGACGGCGTGAGCTTCGTTCCGCTGCTCGAAGGCCGCGACAAGGACCAGCCCCTGCGTTCCTCGATGGCCTGGCCGAGATCGAGCACCGAGTTTACCAAGGGCATCCCGGACGATTACGCGCCGGAGAAGAGCAAGGAGCTCTTTATACCGGACGCGGTACTGCTGGATGAGCAGTGGTATGCTCTGGCCCTTGGCAAAACCATCCGCCTCTTTGACATCACGGCCGATCCCGGAATGCAGCACGATGTTTCCGCCGCCCACCCCGAGTTGTGCGCACGCGCCGTTACCGAGCTCAAGAAACTGAACACTGAAAGCAACCCCCGGTCATGAAAATCATCCCCGAATCCTTCCGCAGAGGATACACGGTATTCGGGCGGTGCCGGACAGATCTAAAAATGATTAATTGGAGTACGTTATGAAAAGAAGTGACAGTGTGCTGATGGTGATGCTGGCTGCGGCCTTTCTGGCTCGCGGTGAAAACAACGACTGGGAAAACCAGAAACTGCCGTCGCTGAATACGGAGAAGCCCCATGCAACGATGGTGATCTGCCCGGATGCGGCGACGGCGCGAACAATCGGCGCGGCGGATAACGACGAGCGTATAAAGTCGCCGTGGTACCGGTCTTTGAACGGCGACTGGAAATACCATTACGCCTCGAACCACACCGGCCGCACGGCCGGCTTCTGGAAACCGGATTTTGATGATTCCCGCTGGAATGCAATTTCCGTTCCGTCGAATGTCGAGATGCTCGGCTGCGGCGTGCCGATCTATGTGAACGTGAAGTATCCCTGGACATGGCATGGTACGCCTGCGAATCCGCCGTTTGTTCCCGGAGACGATCCGAACAACACGGTCAATTCCTACCGCCGCACGTTCACGCTCCCGGCTGACTGGGACGGTCGCCGAACCTTCATCACCTTCGACGGTGTGAATTCTTTTTTCTATCTCTGGATCAACGGACAAAAGGTCGGGTTCAGCAAGGACAGCCGCACGCCGGCCGAATTTGACATCACTAAATATCTGAAGGCCGGCGAAAATCTGGCGGCCGTGGAAAACTTCCGCTGGTGCGACGGCTCTTATCTGGAGGATCAGGATTTCTGGCGCATGAGCGGTATCTTCCGTGACGTCTATCTCTGGTCGGCACCGCTGCAGCACATCCGCGATTTCGAAGTCAAAACCGATCTGGATGCCGCGTATTGCGACGCGAAGCTGAAGGTGTCCGTCCAGGTGGTGAATGCCGGTGCAGATAAAACTCCCGTAACGGTTGAAGCCGCACTGTCCGACGATAAAGACACAAGTATTTCGGTGATAAAGCCACAGCGGCTTGAAGTTATCGCCGGACAGGATAACCGGATTGAACTGTCGGCGGTGATCAGTAATCCGCGCAAATGGAATGCGGAGACGCCGGCTCTTTACACACTGCTCATCACGCTGAAAGACAGTGCGGGAAAAACACTGGAGGTCATACCGGCTAAAGTCGGATTCCGGAAGATTGAGATCAAAGAAGGCAATCTGCTCGTCAACGGCCGGCGGACTTTTATCAAAGGCGTTAATCATCAGGAATGGGATCCGGATCTCGGCCAGGTTTATCCGTCCGGGCGGATGCTCCAGGACATTCTTGTGATGAAACAGAACAACATCAATACCGTGCGCAACAGCCATTATCCCAATGCCCCGGCGTGGTATGACCTGTGCGATCAATACGGCATCTATCTCATTGACGAGGCGGACGTTGAAAGTCACGGCATGGGCTACGATGCAAAAAGCCTCGCGAAAAATCCCGACTGGCTTGATGCCCACATGGATCGCACCGTCCGCATGGTCGAGCGCGATAAAAACCATCCGTCCATCATCACCTGGTCGCTCGGCAACGAAGCGGGCGACGGCCCGAATTTTGAAGCAACCTGCGCATGGATCAGGCAGCGCGACGCCGGCCGCCCCGTGCAATACGAGCGGGCCGGGGAAAAACCGTACACCGATATCGTGTGCCCGATGTACACCACGATTCCCCAGATGGAAACATACATTTCAAAACCCCAGACCCGGCCTTACATATTTACCGAATATGAACATATGCACGGCAACAGCGGCGGCAACATGCGGGACTATTGGAATCTCATTTACACCGGGCCGTATCTTCAGGGCGGATGCATCTGGGACTGGGTGGATCAGGGTATCCGCCAGCCGCAAAACCGGGAAACCCGCGCGGCGGTCGTGCCGGTAAAACCGGGAGATAAAACATTCTGGGCCTACGGCGGCGACTTCGGCCCGAAAGACGTGCCCGAAAACGGCAATTCCGGTTGCGACGGACTGGTTTCGGCAGACCGCACGCCGCACCCTGCGCTGTACGAGGTGAAGCACATCTATCAATACATCCACTGCAAACCTGCTGATCTCGCCGCACGCACGGTGGAGGTGAAAAACCGGTTCGACTTCACCAGCCCCAAAGACATCGCCGTTCTCAACTGGAGTCTTACCGGCGACGGCAAAGAGCTCCAGTCCGGCGAAATGCCTGCACCTGATCTTGCGCCGCACGCTTCAGCGCAGATTTCCATTCCGGTTAAATCATTTACGCCGGAACCGGGCGTAGAATATTTCCTCGGACTGAGCTTCCGCCTGAAACACGATCTGCCCTGGGCCGGAAAAGGCCATGAGATCGCGTGGGATCAATTCAAACTGCCGGACACCGCGCCCGCAGCGGCCGGAAACACATCCGCGCTTCCGAAACCGGAACTGCACGAAACCGGTTCGCAGGCTGTCGTAAGCGGCAAAGATTTTTCCGTCACATTCGATAAGCAAAACGGCACACTGAGTTCTCTGGTCTTCCGGGGGACCGGGCTCATCCAATCGCCCCTGCGCCCGGATTTCTGGCGCGCGCCCACCGACAACGATCGCGGGCGGAGCATGGCGAACCTTCACACGGCAAAAGGCGGCAGCAAGAAGGATCAGTTCGGCAGGAACCGGAGAACGCAGGGTATCTGGCGCAAGGCCCATGAAAATGCAGCAGTGGAAAGCTGTACCGTGACGCCGGAATCCGGCGGACAGACGGTAGAAGTTGCCGTGACATTCAAACTGCCCAGAGTGAATGCGCAATGGAAAACCCGTTACACCGTTTTTGGAAACGGCGAAGTCGCCGTGACGGCCTCCTTTATCCCGCAGAACACCGATCTTCCCGAACTCCCGCGGCTCGGCATGCAGATGATTCTGCCCTCCGGGTTCGACCGCATTGCGTGGTTCGGACCCGGCCCGCAGGAAACTTATGTCGATCGCAAAGAAGCCCCGGTCGGTCTTTACAGCGGCACGGTGCGCGAACAGTTTTTCGCCGACTACAGCGAACCCGGCGAGAGCGGCAACAAAACGGATGTCCGCTGGGCGGCGGTTACGAATGATAAAGGCATCGGCCTGCTCGTCACGGGAGAGCCTCTGCTGAGCATAAACGCGCTGCGCCATACGACGGACGATCTGCAAAACGCCAAGCATGCCTTTGAGCTGCCGCCGCGCGACTTTACGGTACTCAACATCGACTGGAAACAGCAGGGTCTGGGCGGCGATGACAGCTGGCGCGCATGGCCGCACGATGCATATCTGATTCCGTGTAAAGCGCAGAGTTACAGTTTCCGCCTGCGCTCCTTCGGCGGCGAGGACGATCTTGCCAGGTTAGCGCGCACAGGGTTTAATAAATAAAAGAAGAGCCGGTTTTAAAAGTAATCATCTGAGGAGTCGTTGTGAAAAAAAACTTTTGTATGCCGCTAATTGCGATACTGATTGCGGGCTTTTCGGTTTGCAGGGCAAATAATGACTGGGAAAATCAGAAGCTGACGTCGCTGAATACGGAGAAGCCCCATGCGACGATGGTGATTTGTCCGGATGTCGCCACGGCCCGGACAATCGGCGTGGCCGTCAATGCCGAGCGTGTAAAGTCGCCGTGGTACCGGTCGCTGAACGGCGATTGGAAATATCATTATTCTAAAAATCCGCAGGAGCGCGTGGCGGATTTCCGGAAGCCGGAATTTGATGATTCCCGCTGGCCGCTCATTCCGGTACCGGCCAATGTCGAAATGGAAGGCTACGGCATTCCGGTCTATGTAAACGTGAAGTATCCGTGGGCGTGGCACGGCGCAACCCTGACGCCGCCGACTGTTCCGGCAGACGATCCGAACAATACCGTCAGCTCCTACCGGCGCACCTTTACGCTGCCTGCCGACTGGGATGGCCGCCGGATATTCATCACCTTCGACGGTGTAAACTCATTTTTCTATCTCTGGATAAACGGTCAGCCGGTCGGTCTCAGCAAGGACAGCCGCACGCCGGCCGAGTTTGATATCACCAAATACCTCAAGGCCGGCGAGAATTCGATTGCGGTTGAAAACTTCCGCTGGTGCGACGGCTCTTATCTGGAAGATCAGGATTTCTGGCGCATGAGCGGAATCTTCCGGGATGTCTATCTCTGGTCGGCGCCGCTCCGGCACATCCGCGACTTCGAAGTAAAAACCGGGCTGGATGCCGGGTACCGTGATGCGGAACTGAAGATTGCGCTGCAGATTGTTAATGCCGGATCCGGCAAAACTCCTGTGACGGTTGAAGCGGCGCTGTCGGATGAGAAAGGTGACAGCGTCGCCTTGATAAAGTCATCGGCGGTCGAAGTCACTGCCGGACAAGACGGTCAGATTGAACTTGCGGCCAATGTCAGCAATCCGCGCAAGTGGACATCTGAAACGCCAAACCTTTACACCCTGCTCCTCTCGCTGAAGGACGGCACCGGAAAAATACTGGAAGTCATTCCCGTCAACGTCGGATTCCGCAAAGTTGAATTGAAAAACGGCGACCTGCTGGTAAACGGCCGGCGGCCCTTCATCAAGGGAGTCAACCGCCAGGAAATTGATCCTGATCTCGGTCAGGCGATCACACTCGAAGGGATGATTCGGGACATCCTTCTGATGAAGAAAAACAACATCAACACCGTCCGCACCAGCCATTATCCGAATGCGCCGGCGTGGTATGATCTTTGCGACCGGTACGGCCTGTACCTGATTGATGAAGCGAATATCGAATGCCATGGCGCCCGGCAGCTGACGAAAAATCCGGAATGGCTGGATGCCTATATGGACCGGACCGTCCGCATGGTTGAACGCGACAAAAACCATGCATCCATCATTATCTGGTCGGTGGGCAACGAGAACGGTGACGGACAGAATCTCGAGGCAACTTCTGCCTGGATGAAGAAAAGGGATCCGTCCAGATTGATTCATTCCTGCGAAGCCAAAGAAGCGCCGTGGACGGATATCGTTGCCCCGATGTATCCGGGCCCGGGCCGGCTGGCAGAATACGCGTCGCAGAAACGCGACCGGCCTTTCATCATGTGCGAATACGCTCACGCCATGGGCAACAGCACCGGCGATTTCTGGGCGTACTGGAAACTGATCTACGAGAAACCGCATCTTCAGGGCGGCTCCATCTGGGACTGGGTTGACCAGAGTCTGCGCCAGCCGGCCGATCCGAACCGGGAACGGCGGGTTGTCAAAGTTAAGCCCAGCGAAAAAACGTTCTGGGCCTACGGCGACGACTTCGGTCCGCAGGATACTCCCAACGACGGCAACTCCGGCTGCGACGGACTCGTCTCGCCCGACCGCACCCCGCATCCCGCGCTGGCGGTGGTCAAGAAGGTTTACCAGTATATCCAGATGAAGCCCGCCAACCTTGCGAAAGGCGAAATTGAGATCAAAAATATTTATGATTTCACCAACATCAAAGACCTTGCCGCCGGGCAGTGGACGCTCAAAGCCGATGGAAAAGTTTTGCAGGCAGGCTCTCTGGACGATCTGGATCTGGCGGCCGGTGCCACGGCAAAAGTGACGGTTCCGTTCAAGGCGATAGATCCTGAGCCGGGCACGGAATACTGGCTCGATATCAAATTTGTTCTCAAAGCGGATCAGCCGTGGGGCGCGGCCGGATATGAGGTTGCCTGGGAGCAGTTCAAACTGCCTGCGGCCGGCCCGGCACCTGTAGCAAAAGTGTCCGGAGACCGCATGGAAACGAAAGAGGACTCCGATGCTCTGCGTGTAACCGGAAAAAACTTCGCCGTGGCCATCAGCAAACAGTCCGGCCTGCTCACGTCGCTGCAGTTTGAAGGTACGGAAATGATCGAGGCCCCGCTTCGCCCTCATTTCTGGCGCGCACCGACGGACAATGATCGCGGCTGGCGGGAGCCGGGCAGCAAAGAGCGCATTGGCGGCATGGCCGGAATTCTTGGTGTATGGCGCAAGGCCGGGCAGGAATGGAAGCCGGAATCGGTAACGGTTGACCGGAAAGATCCGGCGAGTGTTGCGGTTACAGCCCGCGGGCCGTTGTCTGCCGTTTCCGCCGCCTATACGCTGACCTACCGCATTTTCGCGTCAGGCGATGTGGTTGTCGAAGCGTCGTACAATCCGGGCAAAGAAAAAACGGCGGACATGCCGCGCTTCGGTATGCAGATGGAAGTGAAGCCGGGCTTTGAAAATCTGCGCTGGTACGGACGCGGACCGCAGGAAACATACAGTGACCGTTGCGATGCCCGCGTCGACATCTATGACGGAACAGTCAGCGCGCAGTATTACGACTACTCGGAACCCGGCGAAACGGGCAACAAGGTTGACGTCCGCTGGGCGGCTCTCACAAACGACAAGGGCGTCGGACTGCTGGCGATCGGACAGCCGGTGCTAAGTGTCAATGCGCTGCATTACACCACGGAAGATCTGATGAGCGCGCCGCACGGCTGGGAGATAACCCGGCGCGATGCCGTCACCCTGAATCTGGATCTCGTTCAGCTGGGTCTTGGCGGAGACACCAGCTGGAGCGACTGGCCGCACAAAGAATTCCGTATTCCGTCGAACAAGCCGTACACCTATTCCTTCTGCCTGCGACCGTTCAACGCCAAGACCGACGACATCAAAAACCTGGCAAACCGGATTTTCCCGGCAGCAACTGACCGGTAATCTTCCTGCGCTTGAACCCGCCCTGTTGTTTCCCGGGGCGGGTTCTGCCGTTCCTGACATTGGAAAGACAACCGGGAAAGTTCCAATAACCGGAACTGTGGTCACGTCCGCCGCGGACTCAAGGTTGCCCTTGCGATTCCGGCGCTGTTCTGGCATCGTTTCCGGCTTTAAAAGCCACCCTGTGAGGACACACCTATGAAACATCTTCCCTTGCTTTGTGCTGCCGGCAGCGTTTGCCTGTCCGCTCCTGCCGCTGAACAGACGCCACGGCCCAACGTGCTCTTCATCATCATGGACGACCTCACCACGGCCATCGGCTGCTACGGCGACCGCGATGCCCGTACACCGAACATGGACGCGCTGGCCGCGCGCGGCGTGCGGTTCGAACACGCCTACTGCCAGTTTTCACTCTGCGCCCCGTCTCGTTCTTCTTTTCTCACCGGCTGCTATCCCGACCGCACCAAGGTTTACAATCTCTCCACCAGTTTCCGGGTCGCCCTGCCCGACGTGGTAACGCTGCCGGAGCTCTTCAAAAAAGAAGGCTATACGACCGGCCTGATCGGCAAAGTATTTCACGGAGGCGGGCCGAAAATTAAACCCGACCTGGTGCTCAGCGCACCGCTGCACAGGGACAATGGAATCCTTGCGGAAGCCAAAGCCAAAAATGACCCGTCCGATAAACCGAAAGGCAAAGCCGAGGGCGGAGAAAAAAGCGAGAGCTACAATCGCTGTTATGCCGCATCGGACCGCCCGGATAAAGATTTCACCGACTATGAGATCGCTGATCGTGCCATCGCCGCGCTGGAACAGTTTAAAGACAAGCCGTTCTTCCTCACCGTGGGTTTCATCCGCCCGCACACACCCTATGTCGCACCGCAGGCGTTCTTCGACCAGTTCGATCCGCAGGAGATTTCCATGCCGCCCTTCTACCGGCCGGGCGGGGAAGATCTGTCCTCCATCCCGAAAGCGGCCTTGCGCCCGAACAACAACGTCTTCCGCTATCAGGCTCCGACCCCGGAAGAAGCTCGCGATGCGCGCCGCGCTTATCTTGCGGCTTCGTCGTTTTCCGACGCTCAACTGGGGCGGGTTCTGGCTAAACTCAAAGAGCTCGATCTGGATAAGAACACCGTCATCGCCCTCGTCGGCGACAACGGCTATCAGCTCGGCGAACACGGGCTGTGGGCCAAACAGACTCTGTTCAGAGGCGGCACCAGCGTACCGTTGATCGTCTCCGTGCCGGGCGGCACAACCGGTGTATGCTCAGGCCTGGTTGAGCAGGTGGACATCTATCCCACATTGGCTGGGCTGGCCGGACTGCCGCTGCCGGAAACCGTGCAGGGAAAAACCATGCAGCCGCTGCTGGAAGACCCGTCGCGGCCCGGCAAGTCTTATGTCTTCAGTGTCATGCAATCAACTGTGACCAAAGAAATGGGCCGAAGCATCAGTGATGGCCGCTTCACTTATATCGAGTGGGATGAGGGCCGCGCCGGACGCCAGCTCTACGACAACGAAAAAGATCCCGACCAGCTTCACAACCTTGCCGACCAGCCCGAACAGGCTGAATTCATTAAAGACATGCACAAACGTCTGAAAGCGCATCTCAATGAGGTACAGTAGATCGTTGAATCCAGCAGATTAACAATCAATCCTCTATCGCACCATTTTCAATCCACGCCCCCGCGCGGGGGGCGACGTAGAATCCGCCGAGCGCCTTTGATGATAAATTGGTTTCAATCCACGCCCCCGCGCGGGGGGCGACATGACACGGCTATATCGACCGCCGGCGTTGGTTTGTTTCAATCCACGCCCCCGCGCGGGGGGCGACGGGACTCCCTGGGCCATACGATTATCGAGCTCAAGTTTCAATCCACGCCCCCGCGCGGGGGGCGACAAGAAACTATTCTCCCCTCGGTTGACTCCTTCAAGTTTCAATCCACGCCCCCGCGCGGGGGGCGACCGGTCCAGACAGGCTGGCCGATCGTACTCATCGAGTTTCAATCCACGCCCCCGCGCGGGGGGCGACCAAAGTAAAAGGCACAACCATCCCCGCCCAGATGGTTTCAATCCACGCCCCCGCGCGGGGGGCGACTCTCTGAGCTGGTGTAAATTTATCAAGAATATGGTTTCAATCCACGCCCCCGCGCGGGGGGCGACCTACACGGCAATCCCTTGGCGCGGTAAGGACGCAGTTTCAATCCACGCCCCCGCGCGGGGGGCGACTCCGCCTTTTCCTGATACTTAATCTTGTACTGCTCGTTTCAATCCACGCCCCCGCGCGGGGGGCGACTCAGCTGATAATCAGTTTTTGATGAATTGATAGTGGTTTCAATCCACGCCCCCGCGCGGGGGGCGACCGTCCCGTTCAGCGGCTCCTATGGTTCAATTCCTGTTTCAATCCACGCCCCCGCGCGGGGGGCGACATCAAGGCTGTTCTTGATTATGCCATTTTACAGGGTTTCAATCCACGCCCCCGCGCGGGGGGCGACAACAAGTGGTGCGCGGGGAGCGGGCGAGCTCAGGTTGTTTCAATCCACGCCCCCGCGCGGGGGGCGACTCCAGCGATCCGGCGTCCTGACTGATTTCGATTTGTTTCAATCCACGCCCCCGCGCGGGGGGCGACCACCGGCTGATCCGCTGGGAATCGTGGCGCGGAAGTTTCAATCCACGCCCCCGCGCGGGGGGCGACAAAACGGTCTGACATGGCCCTTCTGGGTGTTGTCATGTTTCAATCCACGCCCCCGCGCGGGGGGCGACTATTCGGCGGAACCATCAAACCGACCGGCGGAAAGTTTCAATCCACGCCCCCGCGCGGGGGGCGACATGTCACGGATACTTCGCCAAGTTCTTGTCCCCTGTTTCAATCCACGCCCCCGCGCGGGGGGCGACTTTTTAAAAAACGGCGGACACGAAGCGTCGCATTCCGGTTTCAATCCACGCCCCCGCGCGGGGGGCGACCGATGCAGGCGCGGGTGGAGTTCGGGGCGGAAATGTTTCAATCCACGCCCCCGCGCGGGGGGCGACCGGATAGCGGCCTTTGTCTTTCATCACGTATTCAGTTTCAATCCACGCCCCCGCGCGGGGGGCGACCCAATGGGTTGTCGGTATAGGGAGCGATATGTAGTTTCAATCCACGCCCCCGCGCGGGGGGCGACTTTTATCAACGTCAGCAACCGCGTGGGTGTACTGGTTTCAATCCACGCCCCCGCGCGGGGGGCGACCAAGGATTCGTTCGCGCTGGCGGATTTTTATTTTGTTTCAATCCACGCCCCCGCGCGGGGGGCGACATCGCATTTACCGCAAGGCCAATTATTTGCTGCTGTTTCAATCCACGCCCCCGCGCGGGGGGCGACGTTCATGGTTCCCGGATCAGGGCTGTTTAACTCTGTTTCAATCCACGCCCCCGCGCGGGGGGCGACGGGTGGTTTCCATGGGTTATGATCCGGCGGTGGTGTTTCAATCCACGCCCCCGCGCGGGGGGCGACGCCAAGATCTGACGCACATCGGCGTGGTCCGTACGGTTTCAATCCACGCCCCCGCGCGGGGGGCGACCGTGCCGGGCGAGGTGATGGCTTTGACAACTCCGTTTCAATCCACGCCCCCGCGCGGGGGGCGACTTACTGTCGTATCGCCGCTCAAATTCATCATACGTTTCAATCCACGCCCCCGCGCGGGGGGCGACCCATCGAAAAGACTTTGACCATAGCCGTACATCGTTTCAATCCACGCCCCCGCGCGGGGGGCGACTCGACCAGCGCCGTGCGCATTTTGGTTACTTCATCGGTTTCAATCCACGCCCCCGCGCGGGGGGCGACCACGCCGGAATCACCCAGCAGACCCGGACGCACAGTTTCAATCCACGCCCCCGCGCGGGGGGCGACCCCATGTGTGTGTAGAGATATAGGCACTTCCAGCCGTTTCAATCCACGCCCCCGCGCGGGGGGCGACCGGTACCATCCTGACACCACCACGCGGCGTGACTGTTTCAATCCACGCCCCCGCGCGGGGGGCGACTTTTTAATGCCAGAAAATGGCCTCTTTATGATGGTTTCAATCCACGCCCCCGCGCGGGGGGCGACTTGAGCGGGGCGAAATAGAGTTCGGCTGCACCCTTGTTTCAATCCACGCCCCCGCGCGGGGGGCGACGCTGAAATTGCAGAGATCATTGTCGATGGAACCAGTTTCAATCCACGCCCCCGCGCGGGGGGCGACAGCCATAGGCGGCATGGTCGCGGTATTTATCCTGTTTCAATCCACGCCCCCGCGCGGGGGGCGACATCAACAGCGCCAGCCAGAAACCAGCGAATAACACGTTTCAATCCACGCCCCCGCGCGGGGGGCGACTTGCGGGAGTAACCGCTTATGCGATGGATGGTTAGTTTCAATCCACGCCCCCGCGCGGGGGGCGACGCAGTCCGCCAGCAAACGCTCCCGCATAGGCGAGTTTCAATCCACGCCCCCGCGCGGGGGGCGACTTCCGCGCAGACTGAAAGGTGTTCAAATGAGCAATGTTTCAATCCACGCCCCCGCGCGGGGGGCGACCGACGCGGATCCGGGCTGTGTGCTACCAGCCCTGTTTCAATCCACGCCCCCGCGCGGGGGGCGACTAAGGGGTACAGGGTGAAGAAGCCTTCGCCGGTTTGTTTCAATCCACGCCCCCGCGCGGGGGGCGACAGTGATTTCCGCACACGGTTAACCAACGGAGGCGGTTTCAATCCACGCCCCCGCGCGGGGGGCGACAATATACGAAAATAAATACAAAATAAATATTGACGTTTCAATCCACGCCCCCGCGCGGGGGGCGACCAATAACGAAGTCACCGCCGTGCGGTAATTCGAAGTTTCAATCCACGCCCCCGCGCGGGGGGCGACCTGCTGCGCGTTCATTATATGCGAAATACCGCAAGGTTTCAATCCACGCCCCCGCGCGGGGGGCGACTATGTTTAAGCATGATGCGTTCCCCGTTAAAAGTAGTTTCAATCCACGCCCCCGCGCGGGGGGCGACTGTCACTTTCTAACTGTTTGATGCGCCGCTGACAACTGTACGGTTTGCGCGAACTTGAGTTTTCTCGGCGGCCGACAGCTAATA
>JBAZTQ010000066.1:0-18082 GCA_041661845.1 Kiritimatiellales bacterium
TCACCGACCTCACATCCACCCCGTCCACCATCACTTCCCCAAAAACCGCGCCGGGACGGCGCTTTCCCTTTGGACTGCGGTGGCTTGCCACCGCTTTGTTAAACGCAGCTTGCTGCGGTTTTCTTATTCAGGCGCGGGGCAAGCCCCGCTCAGTAAAGCGCAGGCAAGCCTGCGCACTCCACATTTTTACCGCCGCGCAGCGGCTACAACTTCCCCGCAAACGCCCGGTGCAGCAGCGACTTCTTCAACCCCTCCAGCGCCGCCAGCTTCTGCTGATAGATCGCGCCCAGCCGCTGGGTTTTTTCCGTCAGGTCGTTGAGCGTTTCGACGATGGCTTGTTGTGTGGCAATTGGCGGCACGGCGATGGGAAGCGTCTTCACCGCGCCGTTGCTTATTTTTTTCATCGTCGGGTTTGCACCCTGTGCGCGTCCCATAATCTCTTTTCGCAGTGACGGTGTGCGCATCTGGAAATAGAGGAACTCCGTCATCATGCGGTCGGGTGCTGGATTCATGCGCATGATGAGATCGGGATAGATGGTCGGTTCGGTTATTCCCTCCGCAATAGCGACGTGGCCGACAAGTTCCGGCGTGTTGCTTCGGGTGATAAGGAAGTCTCCGTTCTTGATCCAATAGTTTCGCCGAGAATCAGTGGTGGCTGAGGTGAACTTGCGCTTGTCTGGTCTGAAACGAAATCCCGTGACGGATGAAAGTGTCAGAACTGGTGTTCCCGACGCCGAGTGATTTGCTGCTGGTGGCGACCATCCATTTTGCGGCTGGGTAGCGAGCACCTTTTCGAGCGTCGTCTCCACCCAGCCCTTACCTTTCTGGGTGAAGACGGATTGGAGGTGGGAATCGAAAAGGGCGCGGGCGTTTTGGAGGTTCTTTTCGGCGTTGGCTTTGGCCGTCGCAATCCCCGCAAACGCTTCGTCCAGCAGCCCGACAATCCGCTGCTGTTCCGCCTGCGGGGGGACGGGAATCGGAATCGAGTTCAGTGCCTTTTGGTTGAGCTTCGGTTGGGCCGCGCCTGTGATGTAGTCGTCGAGCGGGATGCTCTCCAAATACAGTTCGATGAACCGCTGAGTAGTCAGAGACTCGAACTTCAGGATGTGAGCGTGATTGTTGACCCAATACTTTCCTGACGCCGGAAATGCAATCGGCGTAGAGCGCGCCAGCAAGTTTGCTCCATCTTCGGAGATTAAGAGTGCATCTTCGTCGAAGATATAATCGGCGACATAGTCCACGATGCCGGACGCACCGTAATAGGGATATTCGCCGCCTTCACGGACACCCTTCGTGATGGGCACACGTCTGCTGTCCAGATTGGTTGAAATCTGGTTGAGCGTTTTCGTTTCCCACCCCTTCTTCACAGCAGCGCCCCTTCGGCAGAGCTCAGGGACCGCTTGATCTTCTCCAGAATCTCCGCGCTCTCCGCGTCTCTGCGAGAAATTTCTTCCATAATTTCCTGCGGACTGCGGTGGGCGATTTCCTCGCCGCCATTCGGATTCTTCACGGAGAGGTCGCAGGTCGTCCAATCAATGGCCGCGACGTCCACGCTCCAGCTTTTCGGCGAGTCGGCAAACGTCCGTTGCAGGTCAATAAAGTCAATCAAGTCCCCATCATTCAGCGGGTTGGTTTTGCCCATATTGCGGCCCGGATCGAGCTGGTAGAACCACACCTTGCGCGTCTTCGTCCCCTTCTCGAAAAACAGCACCACCGTTTTCACCCCCGCGCCCTGAAACGTACCGCCGGGACAATCCAGCACGGTGTGCAGGTTGCATTCTTCCAAAAGCTTCTTCCGCAAACTGACCGAGGCGTTGTCGGTGTTGCTCAGGAAAGTGTTTTTGATGACCACCCCGGCGCGTCCGCCCGCCTTGAGGACTTTGATGAAGTGCTGGAGAAACAGGAACGCGGTTTCGCCGGTGCGGATCGGAAAGTTCTGCTGAACCTCCTTGCGCTCTTTGCCGCCGAACGGCGGATTGGCCAGAATGATTTTGTAGCGATCCTTTTCCTGCACGTCGGCCAGGTTTTCGGCAAGCGTGTTGGTGTGGATGATGTTCGGCGCTTCAATGCCGTGCAGAATCATGTTCATGATCGCAATGACATAGGCCAGCGACTTCTTTTCCTTCCCGTAGAAGGTTTTCTCCTGAAGCGTGCGGTCCTGCGCGGTGGTGCGCTCGGGGTTTTGCGCTTTGAGGTAATCGAAAGCTTCGCACAAAAACCCCGCCGAGCCGACGGCGGGGTCGCAGATGGTCTCGCCCAGCTTCGGCGCGGTAACGGCCACGATGGCGCGAATCAGCGGGCGCGGCGTGTAATACTCGCCGCCGTTGCGCCCGGCGTTGCCCATGTTTTTGATCTTCGCTTCGTAGAGGTGTGACAGCTCGTGCTTCTCCGACTGAGACTGAAACCGCAACTCGTCAATATGGTCGATGATCTCGCGCAGGTTGTAGCCGCTCTGGATGCGGTTCTTAATCTCGCCGAAAATCTCGCCGATCTTGTATTCGATGGTGTTCGGGCCGGTGGCCTTAGCCTTGAAGCCGTGCAGGTACGGGAAAAGCTTCCCGTTCACGAACTGGATCAGGTCGTCACCGGTCATCGCGGCGTTGTGATCGAGCTTCCCGCCGGATTTTGGCGCGGCCCACGCTTCCCAGCGGTAGGACGGATCGAGAATTGGAGTATATTTTTTGCCGCTGAGGGCAGCTTCGGTAGCCTTGTCCGCTTCCAGCGCGTCGAGGTATTTCAGGAACAGTAGCCAGGAGGTTTGCTCGGTATAGTCCAGTTCGCTGGTGCAACCGGCATCTTTCCAGAGAACGTCGTCAATATTTTTGAAAGCTTGTTCGAACATAGGCTCCTTTGGAATCTTTCGGAAAACGAAACTGGTTTTACCGGTTTACCCTCGTTCCCGCCAGTCATTGCTTCGGGAAATGAAAATTTCTCGTTGGGTGGCGCTGCGGTAGGGCGAGCTGTCCCTAGCGAGCCGCCGCACGGGAACGGCGCGTTCGGCCCGTCCCGCCATAGCCATCGGCGACGGCGGAAGAGTTCGCCCTACCTTTTTTAATCCATTCGCTGCTTTTTCCATTTTTAATCCGACAATTCGGATCGTTGGAAGAGTCTTGAAAAATTCCCGGACTAACAGTTTGACGTTTAGCCAAATGACTAAGTATAAAGACGGCATGAATAAACCGCTGAATGCTCTGAAAGCGCTCTCCGACCGCAACCGACTTCGCGTTGTCGCGGCGCTGATGAATCACGAAGAACTCTGCGCCTGCCACATTCTCGAACTCCTTGAAGTAACCGGAGCCACGGCGTCGCGCCACATGGGACTGCTGATCCGCTCCGGTCTGGTGCAAAGCCGTAAGGCCGGACGCTGGGTGCATTACCGGCTGACCGATACGTTCCCTGCCCCGCTTTTCAAATGGCTGGAAACCGAACTGCAAAATGACGCAGGTATCAAAGCGGATCGCAAGGCGCTGATAAAAATCACCGCCTGCAAACACTGAAAGGGATGAATATGAAAACATCCGTCTGGCATAAATATCTGCCGTTGAGCGTCGCGGGTCTGGCCGTCTGGTGGCTGGCATACCGCAGTCTGTCGTCCATCGCGGCGTGGTTCACCTATTCACTGCCCGGCATGGCGCACGGTTCGCATCTGGCCGCCGCCGTGGAGTTTTTTGCCTATGAAGCGCCGAAGGTTTTGATGCTGCTGGTGCTGGTCGTGTTCGGCGTCGGCATCGTCCGCTCGTTTTTCACGCCGGAACGGACGCGGCGGATTCTTTCCGGCAAGCGCGAATTCACCGGCAATGTGCTGGCCGCGCTGCTGGGCATTGTCACGCCGTTCTGTTCCTGCTCGGCGGTGCCGCTGTTTATCGGCTTCGTCACGACCGGCGTGCCGCTAGGCGTGACGCTGTCTTTTCTGATTTCGGCGCCAATGGTAAATGAGATCGCGCTGGTGCTGCTGTTCGGATTATTCGGCTGGAAGGTGGCGGCGATCTATCTGGTAACCGGCGTGGTCATCGCCATCGTTGCCGGCTGGGTGATCGGGCGGCTGCGGTTGGAGAAACACGTCGAGGACTGGGTTTACCAAACGCAAACCGGAAGCGGTGTTGCAGACGCAGAACTGGATTGGCCGGCGCGCATCCGGCTCGGCCTCGACGCGGTAAAAGACATTGTGGGACGCGTATGGATTTATGTGCTGATCGGTATCGGCATCGGCGCGGGCATTCATGGTTATGTGCCGCAGAATTTCATGGCTTCTATCATGGGCAAGTCGTGGTGGTCGGTACCGCTGGCCGTACTCATCGGCGTGCCGATGTATTCGAATGCCGCCGGAATTATTCCGATCGTGCAGGCGCTGCTCGGCAAGGGAGCCGCGCTGGGCACGGTGCTGGCGTTTATGATGGCCGTGATCGGCCTTTCACTGCCGGAGGCGATTATTCTCCGCAAGGTGCTGAAGCCGCGCCTGCTGACGGTTTTCTTTGCGGTGGTCGCCGTTGGCATCATGCTCGTTGGTTATTTATTTAATCTCATCATGTAAGCGAAGGAGACCGAACCATGAAAATTCAGATCCTGGGAACAGGCTGCCCGAAGTGTAAAAAACTCACACAGCACGCCGAAGAAGCGGTGAAAGCGCTCGGCCTCGACGCCGAGATCGAGAAGGTCACGCAGATCAGCGACATCATGAAATTCGGCGTGATGACGACTCCGGCGCTGGCGGTTGACGGCGCGGTGAAATCCGTTGGTAAATTACTGTCGGTCGAAGAAATCAAGAAACTGCTGAATTAGGAGGATACGATTATGACAGCGGAAACTAATAAGGTGTGCAGCGGCGGATCAAAACTCATATTTGCCTGCTCCGGCGCGGCGGATGTCGGAGCGGTGGCCGATCAGGCCGCGCGCAAGTTGACCCGCGATGGAGCCGGAAAGATGTTCTGTCTGGCCGGCATCGGCGGACGCATTGCCGGGATTATGAAAAATACGGAAGCCGCGTCGAAGCTGCTGGCCATTGACGGCTGTCCGCTCAACTGCGTGAAAGCCTGCCTGAAAGAAGCAGGATTCACAACCTTCGAGCATCTCCAGCTCGCCGATCTCGGCATGGAAAAGGGATCGACCGGAATCACTGAAGAGAACATCGATAAAGTAGCCGAGGCCGGGGCCAAACTGCTGGCACGATAAATCAGGAATTATCAAATGAACAGATGGCAGAAACTTTTAATCGTCGTCGCGCTGATCGGCGCGGTGGTGTTCGTGGTGGAACATAAAAAGCGTCAGGGCTTTTCTTGCGCGGGCGGCGCATGCACTCCGCCGCCGCCCGCCGCCGGAACTCCGGTGCAAAAGCCCCTGCCCCGCCTGCTCGATCTGGGTGCCGGTAAATGCGTTCCCTGTAAAATGATGGCACCGATTCTCGATGAACTGAAAACTGCCTATGCCGGTAAGCTCGACGTGGTGTTCATTGATGTCTGGGAAAACAAGCAGGCCGGCGAGCAGTACGGCATCCGCATGATCCCGACGCAGATTTTCTATGATGCCGAAGGCAAAGAACTCTTTCGGCACGAAGGCTTCTTCGCCAAGGAAGACATCCTCGCCAAGTGGAAAGAACTGGGCGTTGAACTGTCACTTTCCAACGAATAACAAAAAGCAACGAACGGAAAATGAGTACAGAAGGACACATGAATGCTGAGAATAAAATTCCTCTTCTCCACCCGGAACTGTCGTATGCCGTCACTGGCGCAGCGATGAGTGTGCACAGGGAACTCGGCCCAGGATGGGACGAATCAGCATACCACGCCGCCCTGTTGCACGTTTTGGAGTGTCGGGGAATAAAAGCGGAAAGCAAGGTGCGCGGCGTTTTGGATAATCACGGCCTCACCGCGGATGAATTTGAACTGGATATTCTTGTCGAAGACACAATCATTCTGGAGCTTAAACACCTGACGGGGCCCTTTGCACCGGCTCATCACCTTCAGCTGATTAACTATCTTAAGTTCTGGAATAAAAATCTGGGCATGCTGGTTAATTTCGGATTGGAACGGCTGCAGTACAAGCGGGTGCCTTTTACACCGGTTGCAGGCGTTCTACATCACACCGGCCGGCGGGATGAATTCGGCAAAAAGAACAGTAAAATTGCAGGACAGATTGATTCGCTGTTTTCTTCCATCCCCGCAAGCCACGGCCTTGGCTACAGTGTAAAAACATATCGGGGGTTATTCGAAACGGAATGCGCCTTCCGCCACATCCAATACAACACACCGGCCGTCAACTTACACTATGAGGACGCGGCAATCGGAGAGCGGCCTGTTGATGCGTACAGTCTGGATTCAACAGTTCTTATTTCAATTACTGCATTAAGCGACCGGTCATCCGCTACCGATCTGGCCCGTCTTTTAAGCTATATGCGGCAAACCGGAACAGACACCGGCGTTTTGGCTAATTTCGGGAAAACATCATTGGAACTCCGTTACCTTACCCAATAAATTTTCATTCGCTGCTTCTTGTAATTCGTTGGAGAAACCTATGGAACAGTTATTCACCAGTCTGACCCGCGCCATGGAAGGTGCGCCGCTGATCGCGCTGGGTGCCGCGCTGGTCTGGGGTATTCTGAGCATTCTGCTCAGTCCGTGCCACCTCGCGTCCATTCCGCTCATTGTCGGTTTCATCGACGAACAGGGCCGCATTTCCACCAAACGCGCCTTCTGGATTTCCCTGCTGTTCGCCACCGGCATTCTGATAACCATCGCCGCTATCGGCGGGCTGACCGCCGCCGCCGGACGGATCATGGGCGACCTAGGGCCGTACGCGAATTATTTTATCGCGCTCATTTTCTTTGTCGTCGGACTGCATCTGCTGGGCGTCATTCCAATGCCTGGAAACGGGCCCGGTCAGGTCAAAATGAAACAGCGCGGTGCGCCGGCCGCTTTTATTCTCGGACTGCTCTTCGGTATTGCGCTGGGCCCCTGTACTTTTGCCTTCATGGCGCCGCTGCTCGGCATTGTTTTTAAGGCCGGTGCCGGACAGCCGGTTTATGCCGGAAGTCTGCTTCTCCTCTACGGCATCGGCCACTGCGCCGTGATTGTGCTGGCCGGAACTTTCACCGAGGTCGTTCAGCACTATCTGAACTGGAGCGAAAAAGCCAAAGGCGCACTCATCCTAAAAAAAATCTGCGGACTGCTGGTGCTGCTGGGCGGTCTCTATCTGATTTACACAACTGCTTAAAAGGAACTGATGATGAAAAAACTGAAAATACTTTTCCTCTGCACCGGTAACTCCTGCCGGAGTCAAATGGCCGAGGGCTGGGCGCGGGCGCTGAAAAGCGACGAACTCGAAGCATACTCGGCGGGCATCGAAACACACGGGCTCAATCCGAACGCCGTCAAAGTGATGGCTGAGGCGGGCGTGGATATTTCGCACCACAAATCGGAAAACGTCGCCGACCTGCTCCACATTCCGTTCGACTACGTCATCACCGTCTGCGGTCACGCCAACGAGCACTGCCCGCTCTTTCCCGGTAAAGCGAAAGTCATCCACGTCGGATTCGACGATCCGCCGAAGCTCGCCCGCGAACTGGCGGCGCAGGGCGCGGACACCGAGGCTCAACTGGACTGTTACCGCCGAGTGCGGGATGAAATCAAAGCCTTTATTGAAACACTGCCGGAAGGATTGGAAAAATGAGCGCAGGAATTATCAAACGACTGTCATTTCTCGACCGGTTTCTGACGCTGTGGATTTTTCTGGCGATGGGCGTCGGCGTACTGCTCGGCTATTTTGTTCCGGAGTTCGGAAACTGGATCGGATCGTTGCGACCGGCCGGAACGCAGACCAGCATACCGATTGCCATCGGCCTCGTTCTGATGATGTATCCGCCGCTGGCTAAGGTTAAGTATGAGGAACTGAGCGACGTATTCCGCGACCGCAAGGTTCTCGGACTGAGTCTGCTTCAGAACTGGGTGGTCGGGCCGATTCTTATGACGGCGCTGGCCGTTGTATTCCTGCACGACCGGCCCGAATTTATGATCGGACTGATTATGATCGGACTGGCACGCTGCATTGCGATGGTGATCGTGTGGAACGATCTGGCGAAAGGCGACACAGAATACTGCGCTGGGCTGGTGGCGTTCAATTCGATTTTCCAGGTGTTCTGCTACAGTCTCTATGCGTGGCTGCTCGTCACGAAGCTGCCGCCTTTGCTCGGACTTTCCGGCGCGGTGGTGAATGTGACGATCCGGCAGATTGCGGTGAGCGTGTTCATCTATCTCGGCATTCCGTTCATCGCCGGAATGCTCACCCGTTTCTTTCTGGTGAAAGCGAAGGGGAAGGAATGGTACCACACAAAATTTATTCCGAGGATTTCGCCAATCACGCTGATCGCCCTGCTCTTCACCATTGTGGTGATGTTTTCCATGCAGGGTCAAAAAATTGTCGCCAGACCCGGCGATGTGTTTCTGATCGCCGTGCCGCTGCTGATTTATTTCATTGTGATGTTTCTGCTGAGTTTCTGGATGAGCGCCAAAGCGGGTGGCGGCTACGCCAAGTCGGCCACCCTTTCCTTCACAGCGGCCAGCAACAACTTCGAGCTGGCGATTGCCGTCGCGGTGGGCGTGTTCGGAATCAATCACGGCGCGGCGTTCGCGGCCGTGATCGGGCCGCTGGTGGAAGTGCCGGTGTTAATCGGACTGGTAAACGTAGCGCTGTATTTCCGGAAGAAGTATTTTAACGGACAACCTGCCGTGTGAAATTGGTAGGGCGAGTTCTCCGAACAAGCCGCAGATAGAAAAGAAAAAATATGAACGAACAAAATCAGTTTCTTCAACGCAAAAAACTGCCCCATGAAATTCCATCATGGGTAGAGCAAGGTGAGCGTCATTTCATCACCATCAACTGCCGGGAAAGAGAAAATAACCCGCTCCTGCAACCGGACATTGCCGAATGCCTGCTGAACAGCGCCCGGTTTTATGAAGAGACCGGAAAATGGCATCTATGGCTCATGCTGATTATGCCCGATCACATTCACTTCATTGCAATCTTCGATTTAACAACGGGAATCAAAGCCACGGTCAGCGTCTGGAAACGCTATCAGACAAAAGTGCTCGGCATTGACTGGCAGGCGGATTTCTTTGAGCATCGCCTGCGCAACCAGTCAGAATTTGATGAAAAGGCTCATTACATACGGATGAATCCGGTTCGGAAAAATCTGGTGCGTACAGCAGAGGAATGGCCCTACATATTGGATCGTCTAACCTTAAAAAACGGCTCGTTCGGAGAACTCGCCCTACCCCATAAATCTGTGCAACCAAGGTAGGGCGAGCTCTCCTAGCGAGCCGTCAGAAGAAAGAAAAAATGACAAACTGCTGCCGCAAAAATAAATGCTGTGCGCCGAAACATGAGCCTTGGGTGACGGGTGAGATTGCAACGCCTGTCGGAAAAGTTCCAAGGGTTGGAACGCGAGTGACGCTCCGCGACGAACTGGGCGCGCTCCGGGTGCGCTTTGCCATCGGACGAATGGAATACACCGTTCCGCCCGGTCTTTACGCCGTCGGAGCGCCGACGCCGGAGTCGCCGGTCTTTGCCTCCGCCAATTACAAACTTTCCTTTGATTACCTGCGCTGCGCGCTCGGCGGCACCAGCGGCTGGATTCTGGTGCTGGATACCAAAGGCATTAATGTCTGGTGCGCGGCGGGCAAAGGCACGTTCGGCACGGCGGAGATTGTCAGCCGCGTCCAGCAGACACAACTTGACCGCCTCGTTGCGCACCGTAAGCTGATTGTTCCGCAGCTCGGCGCGCCCGGTGTTTCGGCGCACGAGGTGCAGAAGCAGTGCGGCTTTCAGGTTATCTACGGGCCGGTGCGCGCCGAGGACATTCCGGAATTTCTCTCCGCCAATTTTAAAACCACACCGGAAATGCGCCGCGTCCATTTCACAATCCACGACCGGATCGCCGTCATTCCTGTCGAACTGGTGATTTGGTTTAAACCGGCGTTAGGGCTGGCTGTTCTCGTTGCGCTACTCAGCGGCATCTCCCGCACCGGGTTCAGTCTCGCGGCGGCACCGCGCGCCTTCGGGCTGGTTTTTACCGGCTGGCTGACCGGCGGTGCGCTCGTGCCGGTTTTGTTGCCGCGGCTGCCGGGCCGTGCATTTTCTATCAAAGGACTTTGGGCCGGATTTGTGCTTTGGCTCGTTCTGCTCAGCGGCTCGCTGGGACAGCTCGCCCTACCCCGAATCTCGGTATTCGTAGGTAAGGCGACGCCTCCGGCGGAGCCGATACTCGGAAATACTCCTTACGAACTGATCGGTTGGGGATTACTGCTGTCCGCCATCGTTTCGTTCATGGCACTCAACTTCACCGGAACATCGACCTACACCTCGATGTCCGGCGTGAAGAAGGAAATGAAAATCGCCATTCCGCTCCAACTGATTGCCGCTGTCGCCGGAATTTTCGGAATTCTCATCGGAGGTCTGCAATGAACTATCTGAAAAACGTCGCCACGCTGAAGCTGGATGCTGAAACATGTATCGGTTGCGGGCAATGTCTCGCGGTCTGTCCGCACGAAGTTTTCGTTTTGGAAAACGGCAAAGCGCGAATTGCTGATCTCGACGCCTGCATGGAGTGCGGAGCCTGCGCGAAAAACTGTCCGGTTGATGCACTCAACGTAAAAACCGGCGTCGGCTGTGCCAGCGGTATTCTCAGCGGAATTCTGCGCAGCGGCGACGCCTGCTGCGGTGAAGGCGGCTGTTGCGGCTGACGATCAGGCCGGCAAAGATCTGTTCTCACCGAAATATTCGCGGGGCCCGCAGCCGAAGCGGTGCTGAAAGATCCGGTAGAACTGTATGTAGCTGCCGAACCCTGCTTCCAGGGCGGCCTCCATCAGATTGCGTTTGGCCCCTGCTCCGTAAAGAAACAGAAAACGTTCGAGCTGTATACTCTGCCGGTATCTCACAAGTGTCATTCCAGTCTGTTTTTTAAACACCCGGCTCAGTTGCGAACGGCTCATTCCGGCATTTCTGGATATCTCATCTACTCCCGGCGTGTATTCCGGCTGTTTCATAAATCGCGTAGCGCGAATCACCGCCGGATGCATCACAGTAGCGGCATCCTGACCGGATCGTTTCGCCAGTTCTTCAGACCGCATAAAAAGAAAACGGATACCGGCGTTAAACTGTTCCGTCTGTTGCGTTGCCGCCAACTGCCGGCAGAGCGTTGACAGAAATGCGGCATCATCCGGTGAAGGCTGAATGCCGGATCTATGATCCGGCTTTACCGACAGAACCGCTTCCGCACGAATCACCGCAACCCACATGCTGAAATCCGGAGATTCCTCCACCAGCAGATGAGCCTGTTCCGGCGAGAGCAGAAGCAATGTTCCCGCGCCAACAGCAACGGAGCGTCCGTCCACCAGATAACGGCCTCTGCCCGATACGCCGATGTTCAACTCAAATTCATCGTGTGTATGTGCTCGCCGGATAGACGCCTTCTCTCCACGTTGCGGAACCTCGTGCAAAAAACACCAACCGTCCCAACCGGGATTCAGAAATAACCGAGCTTTCATGTATAGCACAATACGACAAGTGAAAGGTCGAAATGGAGAAGATTTATGATTCATTTTCATGTAACGTTGGATCAATCAAATCGAACAGGTTTGTCATGCAAACAGGTAATATTTTAAAAAAGAATCGAATCAGGTTGCTCGTCAATCTGCTGGCGGGCACCCTTGTTCTGAGCTCCATCATCCCGGCTTTGGCGGCAGAAAAAGTAAATTATTTTGATTTAACCGGGCCTACCATGACTGCTCAGTTCCGGCGCTGGGCCTACACCAGCATGGCCGTGAAGGACTGGAGCATCGAAAAAAACAGTGAGTTTTCCGGCGGCTATGCCATGAGACTTTGCATTGATGCAAAGGCTGCAAATCCGCAAACCACGCTGACGTGGATGCTCCCGGTTATTTTCTTTGATCAGGCCCGGATTTATTATCGCAGCACGCATCCCTTTTCTTTTCACTGGGGTCTTATCACCGAGAATCGGTGCCAAATCCGGTCTGTAACGCAATCAGCTCCGGCGGTTTCAGATGGTTGGGGCGTGATAACATTCACCTTTCGCGGGGATATTGCGTCAGCATTCCAAGGTGGAACAAACGTTCCGCCTACGGATAAATGGAAAGAAGAATCCGGGGTTAGGCTGCTTTCTCTCACCGTAATTCCGGAGACATCAAAAAACTCAAAAGATCAGCCGATGATTCTTCTGATCGATCGGATGGAGACCTTAATCCAATGAAAAGGTGGTTGTTTCTGGCAATGATCGCAGGGCTCTTTACACCCGGCTACGCCGTTGAATACACCCGGCAGATTTCTGTAAGCGCCCGGTATGCGTTCCGTGACGACTATCTCTACTACCTGTTCGACCTGCAGGATGGACGGATTTTTGCCTCCGCTCCCGGCAAGCCGGGTTTTACCGCCATGCTTGCCGACATTCCGACCGCGACAGATTCGTCTCCAGTAAAATTCATGGCCGTCAGTCTTTCCGGACGCCAAAGCAAGTGGCTGCCGGCTGAGAGCACCCGGATTCAAATGGATTCTGCGATGAAAGGTTTATACGAACCTCTGCCGGTTAATGAAGAACCGCTTCTGCAAAGTCCAAAAGCCGACGTGCCTTACCAAACCGCGTCAATCTCTCTTCATTTCAGCAGGATAAAAAGCGTTTCGTGGTTTATTGTAAGTAAAGCTGAAGGCGCTCCTTTCCCCGACCAGTTCGCCGTTGAATACACAATGGACCGCGGCGCAACCTGGCATGAAATACCGAGCGCCTGTTTCGCGCATTTTCCAGATCCTGGAAAAAATGAAGTCTGGATTCCGTTGCGAGGAATAGTCGCGAACGGTTTGCGGGTCATCTCCGAAAAACCGCCGCAAACTGCCGATGGCGGTTATCAACTGGTGCTCGGCGCTGCACGGGCGCTGGGTTCAGACCGGCTGCGGTTCGAGGCGGACGGCGCACCGGATGTTGAGATCGCTGCGTGGAATAATCTCTGGCTGGTTTATGCCGAAGCGGCTAATGAAATTCAGGAATCCTTCACACCGAAGTGGCCGGCAAACCGTCCATATTCCGGAGGTCTGGCCGTTACACTGGCTGCTGAATGGGCCGAATGGAACGCAAAGAAGCTTTGCTGGAACCGCTCCCCTCTGCTGGACGACTTTCGCACCGCTGTCAGCCAGTACTTTGTCAATGAAGAGGGCTACGTTTACGTGGCAGCAGGTCTAAATGAAGAGAAGCACCTCAATCATAACCGGCACTATGTCACTAATCCGTCGTTTATCGCCGGAGTTTCCTATTACATCCTGATGACGGGCGATACCGGCTTTCTGAAAATTGCAGATCAGCAAAACGGAGAGACTGTCGCTTCTAAAATGGAACGGGCTCTGCGGTTTCTGCTGGAGGATTGCGGCGGAAAGACCGGGCTGGTTACGTTGCACGACCCGGCCACCGACGGAACACCCGCCAGTTTCGGAAACAATTACTGGGATGTATTTCTGTTCGGCTATAAGTCCGCCTACATGAACATGCTGTTTTATCACGCACTGGAGCGGTATGCCGAACTGCTGGATTTTACAGGCGAGCCGGACAAGGCTTCGGAATACCGAGAGCTGATGTCTTTAACAAAAAAACAATTCAACGAGACTTTCTGGGATGAGAGCAAAGGCCGCTACATTGGCTGGATATGCAAAGAAGGTAAAAAACACGACTTCGGGTTCCCTTTCGTCAACCTGCCTGCAATCCGGTACGGTCTGGCTGACCGCGAGCAGGCCGAACAGATTTTTGACTGGCTGGACGGGCGGCGGATTATCCCGTCTGACACGTCCACCGGTAATGATATTTACCACTACCGGATGGCTCCACGGGCCAACACGCTCGCCGCTGAAGCAGATCCGGCATACTGGAAGTCCATCGGCGGTTATCTGAAACCGGTTAAAGGCGGCACGGCAGAATACGGGCAGAACATCCAGAACGGCGGTTTTATTTTCTACGTGTCATACTACGACCTGCTCGCGCGCCTGCTGTTTGCGGGTCGCACGAGCGCATACAACCGGACGCAGGTTATTCTGGATGAATTTAATACGGATCAGCTCCGAAGACAGAATATATCCCGCGATGGAATCGGAACCGACTGCGGGGTCATCCGTGAATTCCCGGAGTCCGGACTGGTTCCGTATTTTTTCATCTCCGGGATTATGGGCATTGAACCGGTCGGCAAAGGATTGCGTTTCAATCCGGCTTTGCCGGATGGTTGGCAAACCGCCCGTATCTGCCGGTTCAGTTTCCGGGGAGAGATGCTGGATATACTGGTCGACCGCCACGCAGAAACTTTGTCGGTCAAAACCGGTGAACAAGGTATTCAGCTCATCGTACCTAATGAAAAACAAACGCTTTTTGATTCGGGAAGTTTTATTAAATAGAAAGGAAAATGTCATGAATCTGGTATTTAAAGAAGACTGGAGAGAATGTCAGCAGATTTTAACCGGCTGGTGGAACCATAAGGTGGACGGACGGTGGGCGCTCGGCGTCCGCGCCCCGCGTAATCAGCCGTTGCCGCACGAAATTCCGCCGCCGCTTTCAAATGATTTCAAGGAGCGCTGGCTCGATTACAAAACCATGAACGCCCACAAAGAAGCGTGGTTTGCGTCGCACTGTTTTCTCGGCTGCGTCTATCCGGAAGATACCGCCTATCTCGGCCCCGGCAGTCTGAATGCTTTCCTCGGCTGTTCCATCGACTTCCAGCAGGATACGCTCTGGTACCATCCGGTTCACTCCGATCCGGAAAAAACCGCCAACCTCGCCATCGACAAAAACGGGTTCTATTGGAAATGGACCGTGGAAGCGCTCCGTTACCTCAAACAGCGGGCCGCCGGTAAATATATCCTGACCATGCCGGATCTGATCGAGGGTATGGACATTCTTTCGGAACTGTTCGGCACACAGGATTTTCTCATGCATTTGATCGACTGTCCGGAGGCTATTCACCGCTTAATGGATGAACTCGACGACCTTTATTTTGAAGCATACGACGCGCTGGCGGAAATCGTCCAGTCACCGGAAGGACACGTTCCGTTCATGGCTTTCAATGCCTGGGGCCCCGGCCGCGCCGCGAAAGTCCAGTGCGACTTCTCCGCCATGATCTCCCGCGACATGTACGACGAATTTGTACTGCCGCACCTGCGCCGCCAGTGCCGGCGGCTCGACTACACCGTTTACCATCTCGACGGCCCCGGCGCGATGCATCATCTGGACGCGGTTCTGACGATTCCGGAACTCAACGCGATCCAGTGGGAACCCGGCGCGGGCAATCCCCACACCGGCGACAAAGTCTGGTGGGACAAGATATGGAAAAAAGTTTATGCCGCCGGAAAATCAGCCTTCCTTCATGGCGTTCCGGCCAATGAAATCGAACCGTTCATCAAAGAATTCGGACAGGCTGGAACGCTCATCATTACCGATGTCGCCACTGAAGATCAGGCGCGCCGACTGATGGACGACTCATTGAACTGGTGAAATTTCATTGAGTGCTTCAGTGATTTTTTCTCCGGCGCTGCCTTTAACAATCCAGGCTAATTTCGAACCGGCACCGGGCTGCGGTGTCCGGATGATACCGGCGGTCGAGTAGTCGAAAAACTCATCCGCGAGTGTGCCTTTGACGCGATAGATATCGTCGGCATGCGCGCGGACGAACGCCGCAAGCGTCGTTCCGTTAAACGGCTGTTCGGTCACAAACGTGGCGTAGTTCGGGTCGCGGCATTTGGCATATTCACCCTGAAGTCCGCGCGGCGCGTGCTCCGCAAACAGATCGATCTCTGCATTGCACCGGACGGTCTGAATCCGTTCAGCTGCCGGATTGATTTGCCGCACAAGCGCATAGGTCTCTGCAATTTTTTCCGGCGGGTTGCGGTCGGTTTTATTAATCAGCACGACATCCGAGGCTTCAATCTGCGCGATGATGTTCGGCAGCGTGTGGCGCAGTTTAAGAAAACTGTTCGGATCAATCACGCTGACGACCGTAGCCAGCCGGTAGAGTTTGTCGAGGCCGGTTTCCGCCAGCATCTGCTCCATGACTTTCGGATTAGCCATGCCGCTGGCTTCTATAACCACGCCTTCTGTGCGGCTCGCCCAGAGGTCTCGCCCTACCTCGGAATTCTGCCCAAAAAGGTAGGGCGAACTCTCCGAGTGAGCCGGTTCACCCCACTCTTTCGCAACATTTTTGAGCTGACCGATAAATTCCGTCACCAGACATTTGCAGAAGATGCTCCCGCCGGGAATAGAAACTACGTTCGGGTTTTCCGCCGACACGATGGCACCGTCCACATCGTGCGCGGAAAACTCGTTGATCAGATAGACGATCTTCCGGTCACGGTTGCGGGCGACGACGTGTTTGAGAAACGTCGTCTTCCCGGTTCCAAGAAATCCCGTGACCAGACAGATCGGCAGCATGACTATTTCCCCGCCGCCTCTTCGATGGCGGCAACCAGAGTTTTCTGGTCAGGAATGATCGAGGCAAATTTAACTTCGCCGTTGATGCAGATGGTCGGCAGATTTTTTACGCCGAGTTTGACCATCATGCCGATACCGGTGCGCACTTTGATTTTGTGCTCATTGATATAACAAATCGGGCTGGCGGCGTCGGCGGCCTTTTGCACCGCTTCCATCATGTACTGACACGGCGCGCACGAAGTTGAATCCAGCGTGATCACATCAATCAGGACGGTGTTCGCCGACTTGTAGTTCGGCAGTTTGATATCGTCAAACGCGTCGGCTTTTTTGGCAGTCAGTGTTTTGGCGGCTTCCCGCTTATATTCGTCGTGAACCATTTCGGCGACCGCCTGAATATTTTTCGCCGGCACGGCATACGGCAGATCGCAGCCGGGTGCCAGAATGAATCCTTTGCTACCGCTCTTCGCCATGATATCGAGCACTTCCATTTTTGCATCGTCTTCATCGCCCAGCAGCAGCACAGCCGTCAGCTTGATATTTCCGCCGAACGATTTGTTTTCGTCCGAACAAAGCTGACGCAGTTTCGCCATATCAATCTGCTCGTCCACTGAAATGCAGTCTGCTGTGGTTTTCACCATCACCTCAAGGTTGCGGGTTACATCGCCGCAGACAAAAATAGACGACAGACCGCCGCGTGCACGGATGTGGTCATAGACGCGGTTCATCGCGGGTGTCACAAACTGCTGGAAGTGTTCCGGAGAAATCTGGCTGGTCATCGGGTCAACGACGGCAATCACGTCCGCGCCGTGATCCAGATAGATGTCCGCCGATTTAATGCAGACTTCCGCACAGTAATCGACCACAGCCAGCACGGCGTCCTCATCATCGTACATATCGAGGAAGATGTCGTTACCGAGCAGGTGCAGCGCCAGCGTGAACGGACCGCAGATCAGGCCGTAGAGCGCCGTATCACTGCCGATATCTTTTTTCAGCGTTTCCAATGCTTGGACAATAATCGGAAACCGGCCTTTGGCTTCATCCAGTACCGGCAGATCGGCAATCTTTTTGCCTTCGGCCAGCGGATGACTCACCACGGCGGGCGGAACTTCATCAGCCCAGTGCAGACGGCAGCCGAGAATTTCAGCTTCCACTTGGAGATCGAACATCACCGGTAACCCGTCCGGCTTGTAGAGTTCCTTGGCTTTTTTCAGCCCGGCGACCAGCAGGTCGGCCGACTGAAGATATTCCGTCGCGGTCTTACCGATCAGAAATCCGCCGTGACATCCGACGAACGGAAGCCATGCCGGCCGCGAAGTTTTTTTGCCTTTCAGCGCATTCAGAAGCAGTTCTTTACCTGTCATAAAATTCTCCCCGTGTTGGTTCGTACTTGATGGCTTGGAATGTACGCCAAGATACCCGCACGGAATAGAAGGCATTTTTAATAGTTATGACGATCTTGCCGACACACCCGTTAAATCGGCAAAAAGCGGCCTGTAAATATGACTTTGTTGCTTTGATGACTCCGGAAGATGCCTTCATGCATTCCTTCAACGGCTCGTTCGGAGAACTCGCCCTACCTTGGAAAATCATCGGCAGGGCGACGCCTCCGGCGGAGCAGTTTTCTTT
>JBAZTQ010000067.1:0-17714 GCA_041661845.1 Kiritimatiellales bacterium
TCTACGAAGTACATCTTGGTTATGGAAGCGCAACGTCGAGCAGGGCAACCGCTGGCTGACTTATCGCGAGCTCGCCGAACAGCTGATTCCGTACGTCAAAGAGCTGGGCTATACGCATATTGAACTGATGCCGATTGCCGAACATCCGTTTGACGGTTCGTGGGGCTATCAGACCGGCGGATACTACGCGCCGACCTCGCGCTTCGGTTCGCCCGACGATTTCCGTCACTTTGTCGAGCGCTGCCATCAGGAAGATATCGGCGTGATTCTTGACTGGGTTCCGGCGCACTTCCCGAAAGACGCGCACGGCCTCGGCTACTTCGACGGCACGCACCTTTACGAACATTCCGATCCGCGCCAGGGCGAGCACATGGACTGGGGCACGCTGATTTTCAACTACGGCCGCAACGAAGTGAGCGGCTTCCTCCTTTCCAACGCCATCTTCTGGGCGCATGAATATCACATCGACGGCCTGCGTGTGGACGCCGTCGCCAGCATGCTTTATCTCGACTATTCCCGCGAAGCCGGGCAGTGGATTCCGAACAAGTACGGCGGGCGCGAAAATCTCGAAGCGATTGAATTTCTGAAGCATTTCAACAGCATGGTGCACGCGGAATGCCCCGGCTTCCTGACGTTTGCCGAAGAATCCACCGCGTTCCCGCAGGTTTCGCATCCGGTTGATTTCGGCGGCCTCGGCTTCGACTTCAAGTGGAACATGGGCTGGATGAACGACACGCTGAAATATTTCAGCAAAGACCCGATCCACCGGAAATACCATCAGGGCGACCTGACGTTCTCCATGATCTACGCCTTCACCGAAAACTTCATCCTGCCGTTCTCGCACGACGAAGTCGTCCACGGCAAAGCCTCGTTGCTCGACAAAATGCCCGGCGACTTCTGGCAGAAGTTCGCCAACATGCGCCTGCTTTTCGCCTACATGTTCGCCCATCCCGGCAAGAAACTGCTCTTCATGGGCTGCGAGATCGGCCAGTGGCGCGAATGGGACGCCACGACCAGCCTCGACTGGAACCTGCTCGCCTACGATCCGCACCGGAAACTCAAAACACTGGTGGCGAAACTGAACGGTCTCTACACCGGCGAAGCCGCGCTCTACGATATTGAATCATCCTGGCAGGGTTTCGACTGGATCGATTTCCAGGATGCGGAAAGCTCCGTGGTTTCTTTCCTGCGCAAAGGGCGCGACCCGCAGGAAATTATCGTCAGCATTCTCAATCTAACGCCGACGCCGCGCCTTGGCTACCGCATCGGTTTGCCGGAAGCCGGCGACTGGAAAGTGCTGCTCAATACCGATGCCGCCATCTACGGCGGAAGCGATTCCGGTCCGAAAGAGGGCGCTGATTACGACGCGCACCACCTGCCGTGGCACGGTAAAGGATTCTCCATCCAGCTCGACCTCCCGCCGCTCGGCGCGCTCATGCTCAAGTTCCGGCGGTGAGTTTAATTCGAACCGGCACTTTTGGATTTTTCCGGAGGAACAGTTTTTTCTTCCGGCTTTTTCTCGGTTGTAAAATCGAGATAGCCTCTGATGGTTGCCTGATAGAGATCGTCCGTGAGCAGCCACTCTTCGTAGAGACGGACAGTCTGTTTGATCTGTGTGGCAACCTGTTTCTGTTGCGGAGTTAAGTCATTTAAATTTCCCATATAAAGGGAGATGTCGGGTTCCGGCGGCAGGGGGCGGGTTGGCGGTGACATTGAACGGTCGTACCGGTAGATGACGAGTTCCTGTGCAGGAACCAGATGCCGCCAGAGAAAGGCCTGCATCCAGTCTTCCGCCGGGACGGCCTCATGGATCTTCTGCTTGTTGCCGATTTGTGCGGTTCCGGTGATTACGGCCGGAATGGAACCTTTCAGATCCTTCCCGGTGTAGCGGATGTTGAACTGGATTTTTTCGGCTTTGGCGGGGAGGGTAACCGGTTTGGCGTCAAAGCCGGCAACCGGTTCCTTGAGGCGCAGGGTGATCGGTCCGTTAAAGCCGTCTTTGCGGATGGCGTAGATATTCACGGCGGCGTTGTTGCCGCGGAGGTCGATGCGGGAGGGTTCGGTGCGCAGGGCGAAGTCGGGCTGCGGCGGACTGAGGCGCAGGCGGTAGGTGCTGTCGGGGCCGCCTTGGTGCGCGGTGTCGGTCAAATGGACATAGTAGGTTCCGTCGGCGGGCAGTTCGGCCCTGATGTATGAGTCGGCATGGTGGGTGTTCAGTCCGGAGCCCGGATCGCTGTGGTCGTCGTTGATGGCGACCTGCTTGCCGTCACGGTCAGTCAGTGTGAGCAGTGAATCAAGCGGGGAATCGAGCCGCCTGGCGTTAACCTCGGCGACGAGGGTGTCGCCCTTTTGGGCGGTGAACCGGAACACATCCCGGTCGCCGGGTGTTTCGATGCGCCCGTTAATGATGACCGGCAGTGTGACGTCCTGAGCCGTCTGCGGGGTGTTATTCGACCGGGTTTCGATGCATTCGGGCAGCGTGTCGAGGGCAAAAGGAACCAGATTGGAGAGCATCCCTTTCTGTCGGGTGCCGACCAAGCGGATGTCTTCTGCGGCATCCGGCCCGGGGAGTTCCAGTTTTGCATCGTCCAGATTCCAGCCGTTCATATCGGCGGAGACGGTTTCTCCGGCGCGGGCACCGGGCGGGAAGATGCCGGTGATAAACGGGGTTTTGCCGATGGTAATGCGGTAAACAAAATCCTCGCGGCCGCGGTAGATCGCATCGGTGACCGAGAGGATGTATTCCCCTTTCGCGGGAATCTCGCACAGAATGACCGGGTCTGGCTCGAAGCGGTAGTCGTCGTTGTAGGCAATCTCGCTGCCGTCGGCATCGTGCAGGGAGAGTACCGGCTGAAACCAGCCGGGAACGGCGTCGGCAATATAAGGAACAAGCTGCCGGGCGAGCGTGGAGACAACCAGCCGGTCGCCCTTCTCAGCAGAAAAGCGGTAGCAGTTTATTTCGCCGGAGGCGATTTGTCCATTGACGGTGCAGGGCAGGGTGATCAGCTTTTCAGCTTCTTTTTCCGGCCGCTTGCGCAAGGCCAGCTGTTCTTTGCCGAGCGTCTGGAAAAGCGAGACTTTCATGGGCGGACGGGAGGTTTCCGGCAGACGGCCGACATAGAAAGGAAGCGGGTTGGAGATGCCGATAGGGGTCATGATGCGGATTTCGCGCGGGCCGGGAGCCGCATCCGCATCGACGGTAATCTCGAGCGTGATAACAGTGGCGAGCGATTCGCTGGCTGCCTGGCGGACGTATTCGGCAATCCGGAATTGGATCTGTTCTTTAATTTTAAGCGTCGTCTCATCCTGAACGGATTTGTCTTTTTTAATGAGTTGCAGCTGCTCGGTGATCAGACGGTAAGACTGCGGATCAAGCTTGCGGACGCTCTCAATCAGTTTCACGTGAACGCCTTCGCCGGAGACGGTGGCACCGCAGGCTCCCTCAAGCCGCTGCCCGCCGGTCCGCACCGTAAAAGCGGTTCCCTGCTGCCCGCCGGCCGGATAGACATAACCGATGTAGGCGCGCTTGGCCGCCGCCTGTGCCGCCGCCTCGTTCGCCTGAAATGCCAGCAGTCCCGGAACCGCTGCGATCAGGAGATTTTTTATGATTCTGTTCGTCCGGTATTCCATCGGTTTGTTCTTTCTACATAATTTCCGTCAACAGCCCGCCCGACTTGATGGTGTCGGAAACTTCCGGGAGGACACGTGCCTCCAGCCCGAGCGGATGCGGCAGCAGGGCCGCCGGGTCGATGCCGCCCAGCCGGTAGATGCTGCCGAGCAGATCCACCGGATAGACCGGCCGTTCGCTGACCTTCTCGGCTTTGGCATCCGAAGCGCCGACCACTGCGCCGCCCCGGAATCCGCCGCCGGCCACGAGGGCTGAAAAGACCGCGCCATAGTGGTTGCGTCCGCCGTTCCACGGTGGCTGCCAGTCTACTTTCGGGCCGCGTCCGAATTCGCCGCAGCACCAGACCAGTGTGCTGTCGAGCAGTCCGCGGGCCGCCAGATCTTCCAGCAGGGCGGCCAGTCCCCGGTCGAGATTCGGGCACTGCAGGCGCATCCGTGCAAAATGGCCTTTGTGCGTATCCCATCCGCCGGGATAATTAATGACAACGTACGGTACGCCGGTTTCCACCAGCCGGCGTGCGGCAAGACATTCCTGCCCGAAGGTGTTGCGCCCGTAGCGGTCGCGCAGTTTGTCGTCTTCATTGGAGAGGTTGAACACTTCTTTGCCCGGTCCGAGGATCAGTTCATAGGCCTGATCTTCAGCGATGCGCGCATCTTTCAGCACGGCAGAGTTCATGGCCTGTCCAAGCGCATCGGTCTTTTTGAGCAGCTCGCGCCGGGCAGCCTGACGTTCATCGCTGATGCCTTTGGCGACAACCCCTTCGACTTCAAAGCGTGCGGCATTGGGATCCCCGCCGGTGGCGAAAGGTTTATACATCGGCCCGAGAAAGCCCTCTTCGGAAAAGCGGCCCTGCGGCTGGGTCAGTACCACGTAGGGCGGAATCAGTCCTTTGTAGCCGGGGTTTTTGAAGTAGGAAAAAACGGCGCCGATGCTGGGGTAGGTGATCCGCTCATTGCTCGAGTGGCCGGTTTGCATGTAGTAGGCGGCGGTTTCGTGACCGTTGATGCCGTGAGTCATGCTGCGGATCAGCGAATATTTGTCGGCCTGTCCGGCCAGTTCCGGGAAAAGCTGTCCGATCTGAATGCCGGGCACATTGGTGGGAATGGCCTTCGGGAACTCGCCCATGTAATCGCGGCCGCTGTCCGGCTTGGGATCCCAGGTGTCGTTGTGCGACATGCCGCCCCATAGAAAAATCTGAATGACGGATTTGGCTTTGACCGGCAGCGATGCGGCGGGGAGCACGGCTTGCAGTTTATTGGCGAGCAGCGCGCTGCCTGCTCCGCAGAGCCCGTATTTCAATGCAGTGCGGCGGGTTATGTTCAGCTTTGCATTCATATTGGATTCTCCTAATGACGGTATAAAAACTCCGGACTGTTGATCAGAGCCCAGGCGATGTCGTTCCACTTGTTCTGCCGTTCCTGATCCGCGGTCTTGCGTTGTTGCTGGATCTTTTGTTTTTCTTTTTCGGTCATTCCGGGCGTGACCGCCGGGAGCGGTTTTTTAGCGGTTCCGCCGCTTCCGTACGCCAGAACAATCTGTTTTTCCTCTTTCGTGGGACGGCGCGACAGAATGGTCAGATAGAGGTTCTCTATGATTTTATCCGGAGAATTTTTTGCCGAAATCAGCTCCTTGATCTTCGGCCCTTTTTCGAGTTTATCCTGAATGTGGCCAGAGTTCAGCATATGGAGCCGCTGGGACGGCGTGGTATTGTTATCCCGTTCATCCAGCATGCCGGTGGCGCGCGCCGAGCGGCCGAAGAGCGCGAGGAACGGGCTGGTGATGCTGCCGTCGGCGATTGAAACGGCGGACTGGTCTTTCGGAATGTAGGTGAAGGGTTCGGGGATGGCGCTGGTGTACAGATCGGAACTGCCGGTGATGCTGTTGATCGCGTCGATCAGCACTTCTGCTTCCAGACGGCGGAGCGGGTAAGCGGCGAATTGCGCGGCGGCGGACGGATCGTCGCTGCCGGAGACCGGGGAGAGCTGGTAGGTTTTTGAGTTCAGGATCAGGCGGTAGAGGCGTTTAAGGTCATACTGATGCCCGGAGAAATCCTTTTCCAGCCAGGCGAGCAGTTCGGGGTTGGATGGCGGATTGTCTTTGCGGATGTCGTCGGGCTCATGAATGATGCCGCGGCCGAGCAGCCAGGCCCAGACCCGGTTTACAATGCAGCGGCTGAACCAGGGGTTTTCGGCGGTAATCAGCCAGTCGGCAAACACCTCGCGCGGATCGCGGTCCGGAGAAAGCAGAACTTTTTTTCCGTCGGGGAATGAGGTCTCGACGGGATCGCGGAGCGTCGCAGAGACTTGTGCTGCGGCCCCGGTCGTCGCCGTAGTGATCAGATCTTTGCCGGGGGCGCTGTTGGCTTTGTCCGCGGCGGTGCCGAGCGGATCCCAGAAAACCGACTCCTCTTTCCATTCACTGGTTGGTTTGTAGCCGACCTGCGAAAAAAAGAGCGTCATGTTGTCCAGCTGTTTTTCCGGCCACGACTCGGCGCGGGTTCCCATAAAGGTCAGTGCCGTTGTCGTGGCGATTCCCTTGGGAGTTTTGTTCTGCATCGCGCGGTAATAATTCACGGGGCCGGCCCGGAAGTTACTGCCGCCGGCCGTGAGCATTTCGCGGACAAACCGGTCGTACGGTTTATTGTCAGCAATCGATGTGCGCACCCAGTGGTGATAAGCCTGTGCCGCATTCGGCCATAGATTGATCGGAAACTCCGCCTTGATGCGCAGCACATCGCCCCACTTCATTGCCCAGTAGTCGGCAAACTCATCCCGCGCCAGCAGTTCGTCAATCAGTTCGCTCCGCTTGGTTGCGGAATCGGGCCTGTCGAGAAACCGCACGGCCTCTTCGGCGGAAGGCAGTTTACCGATCACATCCAGATAGACGCGGCGGACAAATACCTCGTCGGAGCAGATTACCGGCTGAATCTGCATCTTTTCCAGCCTGCCGAAAACCAGCTGGTCAATCCGTCCGGCGGGTTCCGGGGCAGACGGTTTGTTCGCTGCGTCCGGCTCTTCCGCCATAACAGCGCCCAGAACGGTGCAAAGGGTTGCGAGCACACACACACCACGCTTCATCATTTTGATTCGTCTCCTGTAATAAGGATACAACCTGCAAAAGCTGCAACACTATATTCCGATCCGGATAAAAAGGCGTTGATAAAAAAACGCAAAGCTTCGATTTTTGTTGTGCACTGGTGAATTGATACAAATCCGGCGTCGGAACAAAAACCGGAACGGACGGCCCAGTTTTGTCTGATTTATCCGCCAAAGAATACAAGTGTGTAATTCCGGACTGTTCGGGCGATGGGCGCGACGTTGGCGATAAATATCGCTAATCCATTCTCCTATAACGCCTAAGCTGGCGGCGGTGTGCCGGGCTTCCCTCTCGGGGCATAGATCGTGCTTTTTCCATGCCTTTACTTTGCGCCGGAAAATTGACGCTGATAAACGGAGGAAAACAATTATGTGGTTCGGGAAAAAATGGATTCGGGTGCTCATTACTATTTTGTCAGCCTTTCTGCTGGCCGGTGTCGCGCAGGCGGCGGATGGAGCGCCGGGCGAGCTGGCGCAGTCTTCGAATACGCTGTTCATTCTGCTCGGCGCGGTGATGATTCTGGCGATGCACGGCGGATTCGCTTTTCTGGAAGTCGGGTCAGTCCGCCGGAAAAATCAGGTGAACGCGCTGAACAAGATCATCTGCGAATGGGGCTTTTCGACGATCGTCTATTTTCTGATCGGCTATCCGATTGCGCGCGGCGTTTCCTTTCTGGTGCCGGTTGAGACGCTGACAGTCGATCACGGCTTTGCGTATGTGAAATTTTTCCTGCTGCTTGGTTTCGCGGCCTGCGTTCCGGCGATCATTTCCGGCGGCGTGGCGGAACGTTCCAAGTTCTGGACAAACTCGCTGGCGGGAGGAATTTTTGTCGGTCTGGTTTATCCGCTGATCGAAGGTTCACTCTGGGGCCGCTTCTCGGACACGCTGGCCGGCACGACCGGCTGGCTGGCGACGACCTTCGGCGCGCCGTTCCATGACTATGCCGGTTCCGTGGTCGTGCATGCGGTCGGCGGCTGGCTGGCGCTGCCGGCGATTATGCTGCTCGGCGCGCGTCTGAAGCGCTATGAAACCAACTCCATCAAGGTCAGCAGCATTCCGTTCCTTGCGCTGGGCAGCTGGACGCTGATCGTCGGCTGGTTCGGCTTTAATGTGATGAGCGCGGGTTCTGTAGAAGCCATCTCCGGGCTGGTGGCAATCAATTCGCTGATGGCGATGGTCGGCGGCACGATTGCCGCGATGTTTATTTCCAAAAACGACGCCGGTTTCGTGCATAACGGCGCGCTGGCCGGGCTGGTGGCGGTCTGCGCCGGTTCCGATATTTATCATCCGGTGAGCGCGGCGGTCGTCGGCGCGATGGCCGGTGCAATTTTTGTTTTCCTGTTCGAAACCGAAACCGTCAAATGGCAGATCGACGACGTACTCGGCGTCTGGCCGCTGCACGGCGTCTGCGGCGCATGGGGCGGAATTGCCGCCGGTATCTTCGGCCAGAAAGCGCTCGGCGGCGTTGGCGGCGTTTCGTTCTTCTCTCAGTTGCTCGTGACGGTTGCGGTGATACTCTTCTGTCTGGCCGCCAGCACCGTGGTGTACGGTCTGATGAAAATTACCGTCGGCATCCGGCTGAATCCGCATGAAGAGCTGATCGGCTCCGACCTTGCGGTACACCGGATTGAAGCTCATCCCGAGGACGCGCTCTAAACCTGAAAGGAACTTTTGCTATGAAAATGATTATCGCGATTATTCAGCCTGAAAAACTTGAAGACGTTAAAGCGGCGCTGTTCAACGCCGAGGTGCATAAAATGACCGTCAGCCGAGTGCGCGGGTGCGGCCAGCAGATGGGATTCACCGAGCACTACCGCGGACAGGTTCGCTCCGTCAACCTGATCGAAAAAGTCCGGCTGGAAATCGCCGTCAACGATGATTTTGTGGATCTCACCGTCAAGGCGATCATCAAAGCGGCCAAGAGTGGGAAGATCGGTGACGGAAAAATTTTCGTCATGCCGCTGGAGCAGTGCATCCGCATCCGTACCGACGAAACCGGCTCCGCCGCGATCGGGTAACCTGAGGTGGAGCGGGCACTCCGTGCACGCTTTGCTTGTCCGCCGAAGGAGGAAACGCGCCGGGACGGCGCGTTCCACCGGAGTCCAATTACCGGTTGCGCCAGTAATCGGGCTTGCGGTGCAGGTTCATGATCGCAGTGATAATGAGCACCTGATCCAGAACCGTGTAAATCAAGGCATAGGGGAATTGTTTTATCAGGCAGCGGTGAAAGGTGTTGTCGAGCGGAGTCCATCCGGCGGGGAGTTCAACAATCCGTTCAATGGCCGCGCACACCTGCTCTGAAAAAGTTAAGCCGAGGCCGGGTTGTTGGAGTTCGTAATATTCGATGCTGGCAATGAGTTCTTCGCGGGCGGCCTTGGCGAACTCAACCCTCATTTTTGAAATCTTTCTTTGATTTCCTGAAATACGGCTTCGCCGGAAACCGTCTGCGCTTTCCCTGAACGGATATCAGCCAGCCGTTTGTGCGATTCTTTCAGCCAGGCGGCTTCAATGTCTGCCGGGGCGGGGATCGTGATGACGTGCAGCAGCCTGTCGAGCAGGGAAAGCCGCTCGTCGGTCGGAAGGTCGAGCACCTCATTATAGATTTTTTCAGCCAATGCCGTCATGGATTCACCTCATTACTTATTGAGAGCGTCCGTAAGCTAGCCGTTCCGGCCTGATTTTTCAACGACAACCTCAACGGGCCTTTGCCGCATCCGTACCGACGAAACCGGCTCCGACGCGATTGGCTGAACGCCTCATGCTATTTTGCTGAGACGGGATTGAAGACAGGGCAGGCTGGAAGCCTGCGATACGTACCGCAGGCTTCCAGCCTGCCTTGATAAAATATCGAGGATTATCCGCAAATGGTATCAGGAGGGCGGCGCTCCGTCGCCGCCGGGAACGGTTTCGACGGAGCGAAACCCTCCTGAGGGAACAGAGCGGCCAAAAGCGGTAAAATCGGCGACGGAAAAATCTTCGTCATGCCGCTGGAGCAGTGTATCCGCATCCGCACCGACGAAACCGGCTCCGATGCGATTGGGTAACGTCTCGTGTCACTCTGAGTGGGCGGAGCCTGCGATAGAGTGAATGCGGTTGTTGGAGAATTTTTTCTTCACGACACTGAGCAGCAAATTTTTTATCGCCGTGTAAACCCCCAGAATAACTGACGACAACAAAAGAGTGGCAGGGAAAGCGAGGTGCTTTCTTGAGGCGGCAGAGTTTGACTGCATGCGAAGGAGGCGTTTCAAATCGTTTTTTGTAAAATCTGAGTGCTCGATAATTTTTTCAATTTCTGAAAATTCCTGAGATTCGGCAATTCGTGTTATTTTTTTAGGCTCGTTGGTGAGTGAGGCTGAGAAAAATAAGGACAAAATTAGGGATGCTGTTATCAGGGATAGGGCTTTTATAATTATTTGCATGATATCTTTTCCTGTCTCCGACAGTGTCATTAGCCTTACTTCAAATTTTTAACGGGTTTGATTCACAACGCCGCGAATCTAACGCGGCGTTTCTGGGGAGACAATCCGGAACTGTTTTATTTCTAATTCTTTACACAGCCTTTCGATTCTCATCATGGCACCGAAGTAGTCCTTATGCAGATTCTGAAGTAGGCTTTATGCGGTGCAGAAAAATCAAAGGGTGGTTTTGCCGCATAAAGCCTACTTCGGGTGGAGCGCGACCGCCGGGCGCGCTTTGAACGCGCCCGGCGGTCGCGTTCCACCTTATTCCATCCATTCCTCTCTTGCCCGTGCGGGGCTTGGCGTGCTAGATGTTGGCCGCAGTTTTTAACCGAAAGGAATGTCAACATGGCGCGTGCGTATAATTTCAGTGCGGGGCCGGCGATTCTGCCGACCGAAGTTCTTCTTGAGGCTCAACGGGATCTGCTGGATTTCAAAGGAACCGGCATGTCCATTATGGAGATGAGCCACCGCGGCAAGGAATACACCGCCGTGCATGAAGAGGCTGTTGCCAATCTCAAAACCCTGCTGAAAGTGCCGGACAACTACAGCATCCTGTTCATGACCGGCGGCGCGACCAGTCAGTTTTCGTTTATTCCGATGAACCTGCTCGGTGCTGGACAGAGTGCCGACTACATCAACGCCGGTTCGTGGGGCGCAGGCGCGGTCAAGGCGGCCAAGAAGCTCGGCAAGGTCAACGTGATCGCCGACACCTCGAAAGAAATTCCGACCCGTATGCCGGCCAACAGCGAGCTGAAGTTCAGTGATGACGCCGCTTACGTTCATATCACTTCCAACGAAACCATCGCCGGTACGCAGGTTAAGGAATTTCCGAAAACCAAAGCGCCGCTGGTGGCCGATATGTCGTCCGACATTCTTTCGCGCCTGATCGACGTTTCGCAGTTCGGCATCATCTATGCCGGTGCACAGAAAAACCTCGCTCCGGCAGGTGTGACGCTGGTCATCATCCGCAACGATCTGGCCGAACGCGCGCCGGAAACGCTGCCGGAACTGTTCCAGTACCGCGCCTTCATCGAAGAAAACTCGCTGAAGAACACGCCGCCGACGTTCCCGATCTACATCATCATGCTGGTCACCCGCTGGCTGATCGCTCAGGGCGGACTCGAAGGGATGCAGAAAATCAACGACGCCAAAGCGGCCAAGCTCTATGCCGCGATTGACGCCTCCGGCTTCTACAAAGGAACTGCGGTCAAGGAGTACCGTTCGCCGATGAACGTCACGTTCCGCCTGCCGACCGAAGAGCTGGAAGAAGCTTTCATCAAAGCCGCTTCCAAGCTGGGAATGACCAGCCTCAAAGGTCATCGCTCGGTTGGCGGTATCCGCGCCTCGATCTATAACGCCTTCCCGATGGAAGGCGTCGATGCACTGGTTGCCTTCATGAAGGACTTCGAAGCCAAGAACAGCTAATCCTGATTCCGGCTCGACCGAAAATCCGCAATCGCGTTCGCGTGGTTGCGGATTTTTTATTTAGAGCACGCAACGATTTAATCTTCGCAAAAGGTAAAGCCGGAACTTAGGGCGTATTCGCTCGTAGATCTGGCTTCTGATGCCGATTTTTATGACATTCTGTTTTTTATCGCCGCATCCGGTGAACCCGTCTCTGCCGGAAACATTGCCCTGCCTGTAGAGTCTGTGCCACCTTCTCCGACAATGAGGCCGTCTATTAAGGCATGTAGTCCCGCCTTTAGGCGGCGTGACCTGTTCCGGCTAAAGCCGGTACTACATACCTTCCAGGGAAAATGGGCTGGAAAAAGCTACGTTCAGTGACTTTTTACCGAATATCCAGCGTAAATAGTCTGAGCATTAAAGGCCGGACCCACGGCTTCGCCTGAGTTCTGGCTGTACCGGCATCTCAATCGCGAAAAGCTACAGCAGTTTTGACAGGAATACGGATCTGTAGTGCCGACACCAGATTGACGCAGGCCACGGCGGCACCGATCAGGAAGACATACTGGTAGCCGAATTTCTGCCAGATACATCCGCAGAAGATGGCGGTCGAAATGGAGAATACGTGATCCATGCTGGTTGAAGCCGTCAGTGCCGGCATGATGTGCTCCGGTGCCAGCGCGATTTTTTTCAGGTAGGTGGCGCGGGCCATGCCGACGGACATCAGGAGCTGGTCGGCGATATAGCATCCGCCGGTGACGAGCAGGGCGATGGAAGAGGGAAACAGTTTGCCGGCGAAGCCGTAGAGCAGGCAGACAAAAATCAGCAGCAGCGCTTCACCGGCCAGTACGAACCGTTCGCCTTTGGTATCGATCAGCCGCCCGAGCAGCGGCTGGAGGATGATGCCGAGAATTCCGCCGACCGTCATCAGGATGGCGATGTTCTGCACGGGCTGGGCAAAAACTTTAACCAGCACCCACGGGGCAAAGGTGAGGAAAATCTGTTTGCGGGTGCCGAAAAGAATCGAGAGCCAGTAGAACAGCCGGTACTTTTTGTGAAGCTTCAGATGCATAGAGGGCGGGTGCGGACGGCTGGCTTTCATCCGGTAGAGCATGATCGACCCGCAAAGAAATCCGGCCGATGCGGTCAGGAAAGCATAGGAAAAGTTGAGATGCAGCCAGCGGAAGCCGACGAAGACGAAAAACGCGCCGCCGATCGCGCACAAATTCCGGATGGCGTTGATCTGGCCGAGTCGCCGTCCGTCCTGACCTTCGCGGGCCAGCTCCATGCCGATACCGGACTGGAGCGGAATCATCAGGTGCTGGCCGGTGCTGTAGACGAAGAGCCAGACCAGAACGAGTAACAGCGAAGTGGAATGAGTTGCGAGCAGCGTCAGTCCGACCGAGCACAGCGCCAGCGCGAAAGCGGCCAGCCGCCGGTTGCACAGAAAAAAGAGCAGAGCCGAAAAGAACATCACCAGCAGGCCGGGTGTTTCACGCGGAATTTCAATCAGCGTCCGGGTCAGACTGCTGACGGTGAAAGTTTCGTTCAGGAAGTTGTTGAAGACCGCTTCCACGATACTGCCGGAAAAACTGGCGATGGCAATGGCGGTCAGAAAACGGCGGACATCGCTGCTGGCATTGGTAAAACGCTGCTTCAGATACTTGATCATAGTGAGCGAAGATTAAAAGTGACGTCTGGAGAATTCTCTTCCTGAACCGCTTTTCAGGTATAGCTCAAAAGCTATGACTTTCTCCTGAGATTTGAAAGCAATCGCCGTTTCAATATTCCACGGACGAAATTTGGCCGTGTGGGGACATCCGCCTTGATTATGTGTTTGCAGACGGGCCTGAAGATCTGTTGTGCGGCCGACATAGTGATGGTCACCCAGCTCGCTCTTCAAAATATAAACGTAATAAGCGCCATTCATAAGAGGGCCTGCCCAGCCGTAGGCTCGAAGCGGAATCACCGTCCGCCTCCGCATACTCGCTAGAAGCTCGTATGCTTACGGCGTGACAGCCTTCGCTCTGCGCTTCGCTTCGAGCGAAGGCTGGTGCACCTGCCGGGAGTCGAACCCAGATCACCGGCTTCGGAGGCCAGTGTTCTATCCATTGAACTACAGGTGCGTTCAAAAAGAGTGTTATCTGTTAGCGGTTAATGACCGCCGAGAAAAGCCAAAACATTTTAAATCTGTTTTTAAATGTCTCCGGGAGTGTTCATAATGCGCCGCGTTAACCCAAAGGAGAACGAGCGATGGAACTTAAAGGAACTCAGACCGAGAAAAACCTGATGGCCGCATTTGCCGGCGAATCACAGGCCCGCAACCGCTACACCTACTACGCCAGCGTCGCCAAAAAAGAAGGTTACGCGCAGATCGCAGATATTTTTGAAGAAACCGCCAATCAGGAAAAAGAGCACGCCAAGCGCCTTTTCGGACTGATGCAGGGCGGCGAAATTGCCGTCGCCGGAAGTTTCCCTGCCGGACCGGTTGCTACAACGGTTGATAATCTGCTGGCCGCCGCCGCAGGCGAAGAACACGAATGGACCGATATGTATCCGTCCTTCGCCAAGATCGCCAAGGAAGAAGGCTTTGTGCTGATCGCCGCCGTTTTCAGCGCCATTGCCGTCGCCGAAAAACAGCATGACAAGCGCTACCGCGAACTCGCCGCCAATATCAAAGCCGGACAGGTTTTCGAGCGCGAAGAAAAAGTCGTCTGGCGCTGCCGCAACTGCGGCTACCTGCACACCGGCACCAAAGCCCCGGTCAAATGCGCCGCCTGCGATCATCCTCAGGCACACTTCGAACTGCTCGGCGAAAACTGGTAGGCTGTTCGGCGTGTTTCCGGCCGTTGTAATCGCCGCCGGGGACACGCTGAAGCGCGGACTACGAACACGAAAGTTTCCCGTTGGTAGTACAGGCTTCAGCCTGCTCTTATGTGCTTCCTGACTCCTGCTGCACGGGCCAGTGTTCCGGATACGGTGCTTCGATGACGATCTCGGCTTTGCTGACCGGATGAATCACCGTCAGTCGCGCGTGATGCAGCGCAATCACGCCGCCGGGCAGTTTGACTTTTGAGCCGTACTTTTCGTCGCCGATGATCGGACAGCCGACCGCGGCGAGCTGCGCGCGGATTTGATGGTAGCGTCCGGTGTGCAATTGAATTTCCAGCAATGTGTTTGGTAGGGCGAACTCTCCGAGTGAGCCGTTAAGCCGGGGCGGCTCACTCGGAGAGTTCGCCCTACCCATTGAGCCGCCAGTCGAAACAATCCGATAATCCAGCAGACACTCGCGCGCTTCGGGATCACCTTCTTTCGCCACTTCGGCGCGGTAATCGTCGTGAATCAGAAAGTGGCGCAGCGAACCTTCGGTTTGCGGCGGCGTGCCGGAAATAACGGCGTGATAAATTTTGGTGAAGCGGTGGGCGCGCATATCGGCGTTCAGGCGCGACAGCGCTTTATCGGTGCAGGCGAAGAGAACGATGCCGCTGACCACTTGGTCGAGCCGGTGAACTGCGTGCAGAAACACATTGCCCGGCTTGCCTTTGACTTCTTTGATGTAAGCCTTTGCGCGGTCTTCCAGATTGTCTTTATCGGTGCCGCTCGGCTGCGTCAGCAAGCCCGCCGGTTTATTCACCGCCAGCATTTGGTTGTCGTGATAAAGGACTTCGAGAGTCATGCGCGGGATAGTGGCGAAGAACTGGCGGCCTGCCAAGGCCATTTGATTTATCCGAACCTTGGAAGATTTTAAACCGAAGGGATTTTGGTGGAACGCGCCGTCCCGGCGCGTTTAAGCGTGTGCGGAGCACTCGCTCCACCTTGTTCAGCGGCCTCTTTGTTTCCGGCGGGCGTCGGCGACGTACCATTTCTCGACCTTTTCCCGCGCCCACGGCGTTTTACGCAGAAACGTCAGACTCGATTTGATCGACGGATCGAGCTGGAAACAGCGGATTTTAATGCGCTGGCCCATCTCCTCCCAGCCGTGATCCTCGACGAGCTGGATGAGAATTTTTTCTAACGTGATCCCGTGCAGCGGATCCCATGGATGTTCGGCAGGTGATGGCATGATGGTGTTTTGAGAACCTTTCAGAAAATTATCATGGTATAGCTGAATTGCAGTTTATAAGCCCAGCGATGCCAGTCCGGGTTTCAGCGCCGCTTCCAGTCGGGTCATCGTATCGACCATCTCTGACTGAATCTCGGGCCATAGTAACTCTGGACTGCGGTAGCCGCCTCGCTCAACCACGTGTTTAATGCGGGAAGCGCGCTTGGTGTCGAGTCGTTCCCACGAAAGCGTTCCTCCGAAGGCTTTTTCGATTTCGTCTTTACGAGCATGGAGCTGGTCGAAGATGTGTTTATTCTCAGTGACATCACCGCGGTCTATGTACAGCTCCACCACACCGTATTCTTGAACAATGACATAGTTGAGGCCGAGGCCGCGATGACCTGAACTTGCTCCCATCCAACTGTAAGGTCCTGGCTTTATGTTGGCGTGACGCGTTTTGCGATTGCGGGTAATGGCCACCAATCCCTCCCAGAATTTCAGGCGGACGTCGTAGCGCTCCGCCCTCTTTTTGCGGCCAACCTGCTCTTTCTCTCGCAGCTGTACCTGATAGTCATTGGCCTCCGGCAGCGGAATGATCTGCTGAACGTCAATGAGCCGTTTCTCGCCGTCTTGGTAGGGACGCAGACGAAGACAGCGAATGTCGATGTCCCGCTCGCGCAACCAAAGCACAGCCGTGGTGAGCTCCTTTCCGAAATCTTCGGAAACCAGCATGATGCGTACATCGGGCGCAAAGTTTTCCTCTTCGGGTTCATCCCAACCAAGAAATGTTAACATCCGGCTCTGGGCATCTTCTGCCGGTTCGCCCATCTGTGACAGAAAATCAGCATGAATCTGCTCGGCTCGTTCAAAGGTCATCGCGGACACCATGCTGGCATAGCGGATGGCTTGCAGTTCCATGTGTCCGCCGTCATTGGTTCGTTTCAGTTCGATCACCACGAGATTCGCCTGGTTATCGATGGCGAGCAGGTCGATGCGTCGGCGGCTGTCGTCCCAATCGCCGAACTCCTCCGCGAGCACGTAGAGATCGTCGCCCAGTACGTCGATTTGCGTACGAAGCAGTCGTTGGAGATCATCGCGCTCACGAACTTTCAATGCGGTAAAAGAGGCTGGATTGAGTGGGCGGAAGGCGTCTGATGTCATTTCATATAGCGGCATAATAAACCTTTCTGTTGGAGGCTAAGCCTTAATATTTCTAACGAAATTGGTGGAGATCCATCTCGCAAACGCACCACTTGGCAACGGCATGACGTCAGGTTTGCCGGTGAGGAGCATTTCGCCGCAGTCGGTGGTGCCGCCTAGATCCCTGAGCCATTGCGTGAGCAGGTTTTTGAGGATCATCGGCGAGTATTCGGGCGTATGGCAGCTCAGCAACAGGAACGCCGGATTTTCCGATAGCAGATCGCGGCAGAGGTTGAGCAGTTCGGGCAGTGCATCCTGGATTTTGAAGACCTCGCCTTTTTTCCCGCGCCCGAAAGAGGGCGGGTCAAGGATGATGCCGTCGTAGCGGCGCTCGCGTTTGACTTCGCGGCGCAGGAAGCCGATGGCGTCGTCGACGATCCAGCGGATCGGCGCTTCCTGCAGTCCGTTGAGTGCCGCGTTTTCGCGCGCCCAGTCGACCATCCCTTTGGAAGCGTCGAGGTGGCAGACTTCCGCGCCGCCCTGCGCGGCGGCGAGGGTCGAGCCGCCGGAGTAGGCGAAAAGATTCAGCACGTTGGCTGAGCCGGTCTGCTCTTTGCGCTGCTGCACGGTTTCGCGGATCCATTTCCACATAATACGCTGTTCGGGGAAAATGCCGAGGTGGCCGAAGTCGGTGGAAGAAAGTTTAAAGGTGATTCCGGCGACGGTGACTTTCCAGTTATCGGGCAGGTTGTGGCGGTTATGCCAGCGGTTGCCGCCTTCACGGTCGAATCCGGCGGAAATATTCTGCCAGTCTTCTTCGGGAAGCGACTGCTGCCACGCGGCCTGCCCGGCGGGGCGCACCAGTTTTACGTCGCCGAAGCGCTCCAGCTTGCGGCCGTCGCCGCTGTCGATCAGTTCATAGTCGTCGTTCATGATGCCGTTA
>JBAZTQ010000068.1:0-17684 GCA_041661845.1 Kiritimatiellales bacterium
CGATAAACGTGCAGTTGCCGGAACTGCCGCTGGCCAGTACACAAAGTTTTAAGGTCATAGATTTCAAATTGGATGTTACAGCCGCAGCCGTTCTGTGGTATTGATTAGCGCGCAATTGTCAGACAGGACGAGGAGTTTGTAAACCCAAATGGCAGAACAGTATCTAGGTCAGTCTCAGGAACAACGGATGGAGCAGTCGCTCACTCCGCAGATGCTCCAGTCCCTCAAAATCCTTCAGGCTCCCATTCTCGACCTCCAGATTATGATCCGCGAGGAGATGGATCAAAACCCCACACTGGAACGCGAAGCACCCGAAACCGAGCAGACCACCGACTTCGACGCAGCCGCCCGCGAGGAACTGCGTGAGGAGCGTGAGATCGGCGAACTCACTGAACTGGCAGAATGGGACGCGGACTTCCGCCGCAACCGGGAGATCCGCTCGCAGGGTGACGACGAACGCCGCCAATTCATGATGGATTCGATCGAAGGAGCCGAATCGCTTCAGGAACACCTTCTCGACCAGCTTGCTCTCGCCGGACTCGACGCCCGCGAGCGCGGCATCGCCGAAGTGCTCATCGGCAGCATTGACGACGACGGCTACCTCCTGCTTGATATCGACGGCATCATGGGCTCCACGCCGGAATTCCCCGAAGAGCTTTTTGAACGCGTCATCACCGTCATACAAGGATTCGATCCCGTCGGCGTCGGCGCACGCAGTCTCAAAGAATGCCTGCTGCTTCAGCTCCGTCATCAAGGCCGGGAAAATTCTCTTGAAGCGATACTGGTTCGTGACCACCTCGACAAACTCGGCGCCCACCAGTATGAACAGATTGCCCGCGCCATGCGTCTGCAGCCCGAGAAGGTCAAAGAACTATGCGCCGCGGTCACCGACCTTAACCCGAAGCCCGGCCGTAATTTCACGGCCGATAAGACCGAATACGTCATTCCTGAAATTTCCATAGAGAAAAAGGACGGTGTCTGGACCGTCACGCAGAACCGCAGCCCCTACCCGCGCCTTTTTATCAGTCAGAAATATCTGGAACTGCTCAAAGACAAAACCACGGCCGGCGACACGCGCAAATACATCCGTGAAAAAATCGCCAAAAGCAAATTTTTCATCCGCAGTATCGATCAGCGGCAGGACACCATCTACCGCCTCGCCTGCGAAATTGTCCGTGTCCAGGAGGATTTTTTTGAAGAAGGCGTTTCGGGCCTCAAACCGCTCACCATGAAACAGGTCGCTGACATTCTTAAAGTCCACGAGACCACGGTCAGCCGGGCCTGCAACGGCAAATACATGTCTACCCCGCAGGGCACCTTTGAATTCAAATATTTTTTTACCACGGGCGTCGCCCAGGCCGACGGCCGTATTCTCTCCAACACGTCCATCAAAAGCGCACTCGCCGCCATCGTCCGCACGGAAAGCAGCCGCCGGCCGCTCTCCGACCAGCGGATCGCGGATGAACTGAGCAAACAAGGCATTGGCATCGCCCGGCGCACCGTGGCCAAATACCGTGAACAACTCAAAATTCTGCCCGCCCGTCTGCGGCGTCAAACCTGAGACATTTCCGATTTCCGATTGCTGATTGACAATTATTCGGCAGACTGCCAGAGCTATTCAATCGGAAATCATAAATCGACAATCTGCAATATGTCGCCGCCGGATTAGGGATCGCATCGCGATAAAACACACGATATGAAAAGACGCGAATGGAAAAAATTAACCTGCATATCTCCAAAGACGAAATCAACCGCCTGCCGATGAAGCAGTACGAGGGGCCGATTCACCTGATCCGCACGCCGGAGGACGCGGAACACGCCGCCGGAAAACTGAAACAGGAAACTCTCCTGGGATTTGATACGGAAACCCGCCCGACCTTCCGCGTCGGGGAATATTACCAGCCGTCCCTTCTGCAACTGGCGACGGAAAAAGAGGTCTTCCTGTTTCAGATTAAACTCACCGGCCTCACCAAAGGACTGTGCGAAATTCTTGCCGGTCAGGACATCATTAAAACCGGCGTATCCATCCGCTCCGACGTCAGCGAACTGCGCAAGCTGTCCGCGTTTGAACCGGCCGGATTTGTTGAACTGGCAACCTGCGCCAAACAGGCGCACATCAAAAATCTCGGACTGCGCGGACTGGCCGCCTTATTGTTGGGCTTCCGCGTTTCAAAACGGGAACAGACCTCCAACTGGGCGAAAAACGAACTGACCGAATCGCAGATCCGCTACGCCGCCACTGACGCCTGGCTCGGCCGCGAAATCTACCTGCACATGACCGGACTTGGCTTAATCAAAAACTAGACAGCGGAAATCTTGACCGAAGTGTTGTTGAGCAGGTTGAAGGAAACCGGGCAGCGGGCATCGACTTCGTGAATGAAAGCTTCTTTTTCTTCCGCCGTCAGGTCGGCGTCAACATCGACCAGAATGCGGAATTCCTTAAAGCCGACCGGATCGGCTGACGGTTTGCCGAGCAGTCCGTCCGTGTTGATGTCGCCTTCGACGGCGATTTTCATGCCGCGCAGCGCAATCTGTTTCTGCATGGCGACAATCCGTCCAATCGTTCCAATGCATCCGGCCAGCGAAACTAGCAGATAGTCGAGCGGCGTCGGCCCGGCATCCGTTCCGCCGGAGTTCGCCGGCTGATCGACCACTACTTTGTGCCCGTGAACTGTACTCTCCAGTTTAAACTTCGCATCCAGCACCGATTCTGTTTTTACCGTTTTCAAAGCCATATTTTATCCTTTTCAAAGAGGGATGGTTCCTTCAATCCGGGTTCCGGCACCCGGCGCGCTTTTAATGCACAGGTTTCCGCCCAGCGCCTCGATGCGTTCACGCATACCGAGCAGGCCGAAAGAAGCCGGCTTGTTTTCCGCGCCTGTTTCCATACCGCATCCGTTGTCTACGAAAGAGATGTTGAGGTTCTGCCCGTCGGCAACCAGATTGATCTCAATCCTGGAAGCATGGGCATAGCGCGACACGTTGGTGAGCGCCTCCTGAACCATGCGGAAAACGGCGGTCTTGATATCCTCGGAAAGCTCCGCGTCGTCCATGTCAGCGCAAAGAATACACTCCACCTGATTGCGCTGCTTCCAATCCTCAACCAGACCGGCCAGCGCTTCCTCAAGACCCAGATCGTCAAGCGCGCCGGGGCGCAGGCGGCGGCAGAGCGAGTGAATGCTTTGAATGCCTTCGCTCAGCAGGCGCTGCATATCGCCCATTTTGCATTTCACCCCGCCTTTGCAGGTGCATTCATCCATAATCATCACCAGATCAATTTTGAGCGCCGTCAGGATCTGTCCGATGTCGTCGTGCAACTCGCGCGAAAGCCGTTTACGCTCCTCCTCGCGCACCGTCTCAAGCCGCTGCGCCAGCTGGCGATAACGCGACTCGCTCCGGTTCCGCGCTTCGTTTTCCGTCTTCAGATCCTCCATCAGATTCAACATGGAGATCTGGCTCTGCCGGAGTGCTTTAGTACGTTCCTCAACCATCGCAGCCAGCCGCTCTTTTTCATCCCGCTGTATTAACGCGGCCACTTTGATCTTTGCCATAGCCCGGATCTCGGCGACCAGTTCCTGCTCGTCCGGCGGCTTCGACAGGAACGCCTCGGCACCGGCTTCAAGCGCCTTGATACGGCTTTCGCGGTCGGTCCGTAATGCGGTCAGAAAGACAATCGGAATCGCGCGCAACCGTTTATCGGCCTTCATCCGGCGGCAGACTTCATAGCCGTCCATGCCCGGCATAACGATGTCGAGCAGGATCACATCCGGGTCTTCGTTTCCGGCCAGTTCAAGACCCTGCGGTCCGTTCAAAGCGGTTAACAGCGTGCATTTGGGCAGCGCGTCCTGCATGACCGCCTTAATCGCGGTCAGGTTATCGGGCTGGTCATCAATAACCAGTATTTTCAGGCGGGTTGCTTCCATGCGGTTCCTTGCGGTCAATCAAGTGCTTCATGAAGAATTTTTTTCAGCAGTTCTTCATCAATCGGCTTGGAGATGTAGCCGTCAAAGCCGTGGGCCAGAATCGTTTCCCGGTCGCCTTTCATCGCGCTGGCTGTGGCGGCGATCACCGGTATATGGCTCAGCGCCTCGTCGGCCCGGATGGCCTTCAGCGCCTGAATGCCGTCCATAACAGGCAAGGCGATATCCATGAGGATAATGTCCGGACGGTGAGTTCGCGCCTGTTCGACACCCGCCTTTCCATCCCGCGCTTCGACGACTTGATAGCGGTCGTTCAACAGGGCTTTAGCTGTGCGCAGATTGTCGGGATTATCTTCGACAACCAGAACAACCGGTTTGCCGAAACGCGCAGGACGCGGCCGGCGGAGCGAAAGCGGAGCCGCCCGCTGTTCCGGCGGCGGCGAAACCATCTCCGCCACCGCGCCCAGCAGTCCGGCTTTGTTAATATCACCTTTCTGGATCAGCTGGTGAATATGGTTGCCCTTGAGAAAACTCAAATCCTCTTTGGTGATATGTTTCGCGGTCAGAATCAGGACAGGCAGTCCGGCGGCCGGCTCCATGCCGCGAACCGTCTTGAGCACCTGGAACCCGTCCACTTCCGGCATCATCAGGTCGAGAATCATGGCATCAGGCATGGCTTGCGCGATCTGAGCCAGAGCCTCCTTACCGTTGCGTGCCACCTGAAGGCTGTAGCCCTCCGCTTTAAGAATGTCGGTCAGCTGAATGATGGCCGGTTCGTTGTCCTCGACCAGCAAGATGTGTTTACCCTGAACGGACGGAGCCGGCGCAGACCCGGCGGCGCGTTTCATGGACGGCCGTCTGGTTTCCTCCGGTGGTATGGCACCCGCAGATTCCAGAGTCAGCGGCAAGCGGAGTGTAAAGGCCGAGCCTTTGCCCTGTGTGCTTTCCACCGTGATGCCGCCGCCCAGCAGCCGCGCGAATTTTTTCGCAATGGCAAGCCCCAGACCGGTGCCGCCGTATTTGCGGGAGGTACTGCCGTCGGCCTGCCGGAACTCGTCAAAAATATGCGGAAGCTGGTTGGAGTCGATACCGATGCCGGTGTCGACAACATCGATATAGAACTCCTTATTCGTCTGGCGGGCGGTAACAATTACCTGACCCCGCTCAGTGAATTTAACAGCATTGCCGACAAGGTTCTGGAGAATATGCCGGAGCTTGTCGGAATCGGAGGTGACGGGCGGCAGGTCGCCGGAAACCTGATTGAACAGGGCGATCTTCTTGTCCACGGCCTGCGGCTCAATCATGGCGACCACTTCGTCAACCAGCTCACGGACGGAGAACCGTCCGGCGATGACTTCCTCCCGGCCGGCCTCAATGCGCGACAGATCGAGAATATCGTTGATCAGCGACAGCAAATTCTTGCCGTTGCGCTCAATGACTTCGAGATAACCATATTCCTCCGCCGGGATGGTTTTAGCCAGCCGCCGGCTCAGCACACCTGAAAGGGCAATTACCGAATTGAGCGGCGTGCGCAGCTCATGGCTCATATTCGAAAGGAAGGCGCTCTTCAGCTGATTGGCCTCGTCCAGCTGCCGTTTCTGCATTTCCAGCTCGACGTTCTGATTGGTCACCTCATCCGTCTGCATAGCCAGTTCCCGTTTCTGCTCCTCCAGTTCACGGTTCTGATGTTCAAGCCGCTCCGCCATATCTTTGATTTTCCGGAATCCCAGCACGCCGTTCATGCGGGCGGTCAGCACACTCCAGATGTCATTTATCAGCCGGATGGCCGATGTATCGTAGGGGTGAACACTGGCCAGAGAAATCACCGCCGAAACGGTGTGGTCGGAAAGCACAGGAATGGTCAGAATTTCCCGCGGCAGGAGGTCGCCGCTCACGGAAGCGAAGGCATAGTGAGTATCCGGCGGGATGTCGGTGATGCGCTGAATGCGGCGCGTAGCCAGCGCCGCGCCCAGCTCGCCCTCCAGTTTCACGGCGGAAAAGGCGGCGTGCCCGCTGGCACCCAGACCGATAGAGTCAAAATGCTCAAATTCGGTTCTGGCTTCGTTCAGGAAATACACCGCGCCCATCTGTGAACCGGTATGCTCAAGCAAGGTCTTCAGCATCTCGCGGCAGAAAACATGAACATCCTCCTCCCGGAGCATGACGTCGGCGAGATGGGCCGCATTCGCACTGATCTGCATTTCAGTCTGGATCGTATCCGCCATATTGTTGAACGCGACGGCGAGTGTTCCGAACTCATTGGCGGAAACATACCGGCTGCGACCGTCCATTTTGCCCTGCCGGAACTGATCCGCCACCTCCGTCAGCTCCGCGAGAGGATACTTGATCCCCTTTACCAGCAGCCAGATGACCAGAGCGGACAGCAACAGAATAACCGCGACCATCGTGATCATCTGGTGTCCGATGAAGCGATCCAGTTTTTCGGCATCACGGTAGAATTTGTCTCCGCGATTTCTGGCAAAGTCGCTCACATCTTTTACCTCCGCCATGATCTTCTCCACATGGAGACTGCAGACGCCGTCCGGACGGATGCGGCTGATGGCTTCAGCGGTCTTTCCTTCCCGTATCAGGTGCAGGGTTTCGTCGCGGACGGCTTTCCATTGCGCAAGGGATCTTTCGGCTTCGTCAACGTCCGTGCGCGGCCCCAGATAAGAGCTGTAAATGGCTGTGAACTGCCGGTGGGCGCCGGTTTCCAAGGTATCAATATCCTGAATCAGAGACATCCGTTCTTTCTCATTTCCGGCCAGCGCCAGATCTTTCATGTCGCGCTGCATGGACAGAATATCGACGGTGAGGCTGTCAAGCGCCCGGCGGACCTGAAGCGGATGGTCGTAGAGTCCGGCGGCCAGTGACCATATTTCTCTTGTCTGCACCCAGGCCATCGTGCCCAGCAGCAGCACAAAGAGCAGAATGGCACCCAGGCCGAGGCGCAACTGTGTTCCGACGTTCAGATCACTCATTCTCATAGCACATCTCCTCAACCTTCATTCGTGATAAATATTTTTCTTCTGAAAAACCGATGACGGCGGAACCGCCGCGCAAAAGCCGTCAATCCGGTCCGCCACAATCTGCCGTTCCGTCTCACCGGTCACCAGATATCCGCCACAAGCCAGACTTTCCCGCAGTTTACTTAAAATCTGAACCTGCGCTTCATGCCGGTAGTAGAGCAACACGTTGCTGCAAAGCACAAGGTCAAATTCTCCGTAGATGCTGGCGGGCGGACAGACGGTATTGGTCTCCAGCAAATCGTATGACGCAAACTGCACCTGAGACCTGATCCGGGGAACGATGGAATAAACCCCGCCCTGCCGGGCGAAACAGGTGTCCAGATGCCGCAGGCGCACATTCTTCAGCTCGTCGGCAGTATAAATACCGGTACGCGCGCAGCTCAGATCCGTGTCCGACAAGTCGGAAGCAAATATCCGGTAAGACAGCGTCCGGTTCTCTGCCCCGGTCAATTCATCAAGCAGCATGGCGATTGACCAGACTTCCTCGCCGGCAGCGCAGCCTGCCGACCAGACACGGATTCCGCCGCGTCCGGACTGCTTTTTTTCTGCGATCAGACCGGGCAGAATTACCTGTTCGAGCACGGCAAAAGCCAGCGGGTTGCGGAAAAATTCACTGTAGATAACGCGCAGTGAACTGCAAAAAATTTCCGCTTCCTCCCGATGCTCCGCCAGATATCCGTCGTAGGCCGCGACGGTTTCGATGCCGGTCGCCGCCAGCCGCTTGTCGATCGACTTCCGCAGAAACGACTCTTCGTACGGGGAAATGTCCAAACCGTGCACCTGTTCCAATATCCGGACGGTCGCGGCCGGCGAATCTGTCTCTGTGTTCTTCCGCTTCATTTATCCCCTTCGACAATCCGGTATTTCTCCGGCAGCCCGGCTGCTTTCAGCAGCGCGTTGATTTCTTTTTTCAACTCGATCATGCGGACTTCCCGGCCCACCGTCACCTTGTTGAACCGTTCCAATTCATCGTACTTCTGCTTCAGCTCCTCTTCGGCCTGCTTGCGTTCGGTGATGTCACGACCAACGCTCTGGGTTTCGATCAGCCGGCCTGACTTATCGAAGAAAGCATGATTGACAAATTGCATCCAGCGCACCTCTCCGCTGCCGGAATAGACGCGGTTCTCGATGGTCACAACCGGATCGTCCGGCGACAGCATCCGCAGCCGTTCTTCGATCATGGGTACATCCTCCGGCACAACCACCGGATGCCATTTCCCGCCGATCAGCTCTCCGCCCGTCTTGCCGAAGAAACGGCAATACGCCTCATTTGCAAATTTAATCGTATCGTCCGCTTCGAACCGGCAGATGAGTTCCGTCATGTTCTTCACTACGGCCCGGTAGCGCTCCTCGCTTTCCCGCAGCGCCTCGTCCGCCCGTTTGCGCTCAGTAATATCCGCGAAAGTTACCACAGCACCCGTCAGCCGGTTTTGTTCGCAGATGGGCGTACTTGCATACTCGACAGGAAAACTGGTGCCGTCTTTGCGCCAGAACACATCACCGGATGTGCTGTGTACCTTTCCGTCATGAAGGGTTGCATAGATCTCGCATTCTTCTTCAGGGAACGGCGTTCCGTCCGGCCGGGTGTGATGCCATGTGCTGTGGCTGGGACTCCCGATGAGTTCTTCCGTTTCACAGCCCAGCATCTTGGCGGCGGCCGGGTTGATGAATGTGTGCCTGCCCTGCAAATCCAGCACCATAATCCCTTCCGCCGCCGAGGTCAGGATGAGTTCATTGTGCCTGCTGATACGCGCCAAAGCCTCATCGGCCTGCTTGCGGCCGGTGATGTCTTGAACTGTGCCGTGCAATTCCAGGGGGTTCCCGTGGTTATCCAGTTCCAGCCTGCCTAATTCCTGCACCCAGCGTACGGCCTGATCATTCTGACGGACGACCCGGTATTCCCTGTTAAAAGGCTGTCTGCGGCCGAGAACTTCGTTTTTAAAATAGTCAAGAATCACGGCGCGGTCGTCGGAATGGATCAGCGCCGTCCATCCGTCCACCGTGCGTTTATACCTTTCGTCTATTCCGAATATTTCATCCAGCAGGGGCGAGCTCTCCCATAATCCGGCAGGAATATTCAGAACATAACTGCCCATGTGCGCTATCCGCTGCGATTCAATGAGCATATTTCTACTGGCCTCCAGCTCGGCCGTGCGGAGGTCGACTTGTTCTTCCAGATTGATACGGCGGTTGGTGATCAACGTGACCAGCGAACTGACCAGAATTGTAATCAGCAATCCGAAGGTTGCGGCAATCAGTCCGTGCCTCAACGGGTGGGCAGCCAGCCAGGATGAATCGGGAATCAGGCGCAGGGCGTAGGCTTTGCCGAACCGGAAGACTGGAACCGTGATGCTTAAGCCGGATTCGTCAGCGTCAAGGCACGGCAGACCGCATGAACCGGATGACCCGGCCAGAAAAAGAGGCTCCGTTCCGGAGCTCAACTGAAACAGGCAGATAGTAAGACCGGGGTTTTTTTTGCTGTAACGCTGCGCTCCGCCCAGCAGACTTTCCGCACGCACAGCAAAAGCCGCCAGTCCCTTTTGAATCCGTGCCTGCACCGGCTCAAAAATATACAGTCCTGCCGGCAGATTGGTCGGCGCGAGAAATGCGGCGGGATCAGAGGCCGTGGCCAGTCCGGTACGCAAGACCTCTTGAATTGCAGCACTGCGTACCGGTTCGGAGTTTACATCATAACCAAAAGCGGTTTCACGGCCGGACAGCGGCTCAATGTACAGCAACGGATAATAAACCGGGCGAAGCGGTGCCGGTTCGCGTTTTCCTTCGGCATTTTTCTGCCAGATGGAAAAACCGGACAGTCCGGCAGTCCGCACTGTCTGAACAAACGAACCGGCTTCCGCTGACGGGATCGCGGGCATCCAGATACAGGCCTGCAGAATGCCCTGCTGAACCAGATTGTTACAATAGGAGCTGAATTCCTCGCGGGAAACATCATCACTCGATTCAAAAAAGTCCACCAGTTGATCTATCCTGTTGCGCAGATCATAGAATTCCTGAGCACAGGCAGAGGCATGAACCTGCGCCAGCTCGCGAAAGGACTCCTTTCGCGACCTGCGTTCGGCCTGGTCAAAACTGACCGCCAGCACCAAAGTCAGTACGGACATGAAAACCGTGCATAAAACGGGTTCCGCGTACCTTCGTCGTCCGCTCCGCCGCGGCGAATGATGGTGGCGGTGTTTCAGCGTCAGCCAGTTCAGCAGCAGAACAAAGAGCAGCACCAGCGCAATTCCGGCCGGTATCCATTGCGCCCGCCGCACAGAGGCCTGCCATACAGCCGCTTCGACATCAATACCGATCACGGCCAGCACTTCGCCGGTACGGGCATCAAAGACCGGAGCCGTGGCGGTCACGAACGTCCCGTATTCATCGCCGCGCGGCCCTTGAATCTGCGGGCTTCCTGTTTCGAAAATATCAAAATCTTTTTGCGCGGGCCTTTTGTAAACCGTGCCGGGCGGCGAGGCATAAGGATGCTTCTCCGGCAGATTTTCCGGGCCGAAAACAACCTGCCCGTTGCGCAAAGCCATCGTGTAAAGACTGTTTATTCCTGTCAGTTCGGCATAAGCCCTCAACTGGGCGCACAACCTTTGGAATTCGGGTTTTGTTTTATCTTCCGCCGTGAATGAAAGAGCGCGCAAATCAGCCGGGTTGGCCGTCGCCGCAATACCGGCGGCCTGACGTACCAGATCGCGGCGCATCTGAAGATCAGCATCCTGTCCCGATTGTTTGGCGGCCCAGAGTCCGGCCAGTACAATCATCAGAGCCGTCAAAAAAATCACCGCATAGCCTTCCCGTCCGGCAAGATGGCGGGAGAACCGGAGCAACATCTCCTTCAGTGATTTGCGGTTTCCCATTTTAGACTCCCTGGAGGTCTGTTTTCATCTCCACCGGCAGAACCATACGCACACACGTTCCTTCGCCTGACCGGGAACGAATGGTAATGGTTCCGCCGAGAGCATCCAGAATACGCCGCACCATGGCCATGCCGAGTCCGGTTCCACCGTGTTCCGCGCCGCGGTGGCGGAATGAAGTGAACGGTTCAAACAGATGCGGCAGGAATTCCGGCGGAATGCCCGTGCCGTTGTCTTCGATCTCAACAAAAACGCCGCCCTGCCCGGCCTGACCGGTCCGCAGTGTCAACACGCCGTCTGAAGACATTGCCGCGATGCTGTTTTTAACCGGATTAATCAGCGTGAGCATAACCGCTCCGGGCGGGAGCATGATTACCGGAACGGTTTTCGTCCGTTCGTCCTGCAGCCGGATACGGCGGGTTCGCATTTCAGACCGCACTAATACAAGTGTGTTATCAAGCAGTGCATTAATATTAACCGGTTCACAATTCTGCGCAACCGGCTCATGGAAACGGTACATTCTTTCAACCATGTCCGCGATACAGGCCAGTTCCCGCGAAGCCATTTCAGCAAACTCATAGTGCGGATTGACCGGTGACAGGTCTTCGCGTATCAGGCTGACCGCACTGCGCGCCGCTGTCAGCGGTTCATTAAACTCGTGCGCCATGCCGGCAGTCAGCTCGCCGAACATTGAAATCCTCTGCCGCTGGAGTTCACGGCGTTCGCTGTCCAGCATTTCCATCGCCAGCCTGCGCGCCTGTTTTTCAGCATTTGATTTCATATCCGGTTCCGCCGTCTGCCCGGATTTTTCACGCAACATGCAGTAGACCTGTTCGACCTCTCCCGTTCTGCTGCGCGACGCCAGCGCATCCATTTCGATATTCCGCAGAACGCCGTCGTCCCGGCGCAGTTCCAGTGTCACAGCGGCAACTGACCCGCCCGTTTTCAGTGCGTCCAAACACTCCTGAAAATGCCGGCGACCCGTCCGGTCAAGCAGTTCGCTGAACGGACGCCCCGTCGCCGAAGTGCGATCGAATCCGGCTAAACGAATCCAGGCCGGATTCACTTCCAGAATTCTGCCTTCGCCGTCCAGTGACTGATAGGGAAGCGGTGCCAGTTCGAAAAGCATGCGGAATTTGCGCTCGCGGAGCTCCAGTTCCTCCTTCATGTGCATTTGGGCCGTCACATCGTTGTAAACCGTCACGACTTCGCCGCCGGAGCAGCGATAAACAAAATTATCGCGCCAGCCCGAAATGCGGTCATCCTGATAGTAGTGCAGAGGAAAACTCTCAGACCGGCCGGTCTTCCAGACCCGCCGCATCACGTCCAGCAGACCGAACTGTTCAATGCCGGGAAAAACCTCGGTCAACCGCCGTCCGGCCGCATGCTGCCGCGCGATTTTTTCAATCCGCTCCGCCGCCGGGTTAATGTCACGGATAATAAATTCGCGGCCTTTATCCGTGGCTTCATACACCCCGATGCCGCTGGTGTTTTTTTCAAAAAACTCTCCGGACAGAAATTCACCGGGTATTGCGGCACGGGACTCTGCCGGAGCCGAATAGAGCCGGCGCATCAGCGGGGCAATGGAGATCAGCCCTGCTGCCAGTAATAAAGAAATCAAAAGTGCGGTGATTTCAGCATAGAGATCCGCCGGGTGAGCCGCTCCGCCGCCGGTCAGATGGAAAAACATGACGGCCTGACGCAACGCCATCAGTATCATGGCGATTGAAATCACTGTCCACGACGGGTGGTTCCGTGAAAGTCCCTTCAGGCGAAAAGCAATAAAAGCCGCATAGAATTGCAGAATGACCGACACGGTAAGTATCAGCAGCAAACCGGCCTGTTGGAACTCATTCATCTGCACCCCATGACCAAACAGACTACCCGAGGTACAGAATAGCCGCAAGACGTTAAACGAAGGAGCCGGTATCTATAAAGGCTGAGGAAGGCTCTGCTCACGGATAAAACTGGTTGCGTGGTAAAGCAGTTCGCTGCCATCTGCCAGTCCCAGTTTCCCGCGAATACGTTCGCGATAGGTTTCGACCGTCTTTACACTCACTTTAAGCATGGCCGCAATCCGCTTGGGAGCATGGCCGTGTCCGGTCAGACAAAACACCTCGAACTCACGGTGAGAAAGCCGCTCAAAAGGTGATTGGTTTCCCCGGTTCTGCGGATCCGAATCAACGCAGATTTTTTTACGCAGCGGAGCGCTCAAATAAACACCGCCGGCAGCAATCGCCGCCACCGCCTCCATCAGATTCACACCGGATTCATCCACCGAAATATATCCGGCCGCCCCGGCACAAATCGCCCGCTCAGCATAAAAACGATCATGATGCAGATAGGAAAAAGCCAGCAACCCGGTTTTTGGAAATTTCCGGTGAATACCCTGCAACAGAGTCATTCCGCTGCAATGCCCCATGGAAATATTCAGAATAATTACATCCGGACAGATCCGCTCGGTTTGCTTCAGCGCATCCGCCGCATTCGCGGCCTCAATGACCGTCAGACCGGAACTTTGCCGCAGACCCTCCGCAAAAAATGTTCTGCAAAGATGGAAATCATCAACCAGAAGTACTTTTTTTATGCTGTCTGTGACACTCATTATCCGGTTACCTTAATTTGCTCTGCCTTGTCCGGACAATAAAGCCTGCCTCCGAATATTAAAAGGTAAAAAAGAGTGAATAACTTTTCTCCTTGAAGCTTTTTTATCATGGATAATTTATCAATGGGAAACGGGCGGCCCTTGCAGCAAAAAAGTGTTCGTTGAAACAAAAAGGCCGGTCTGACGACCGGCCTTAAAAATCTGGTAGGCGGTGAGGGACTCGAACCCCCGACCCTCTCGGTGTAAACGAGATGCTCTAACCAACTGAGCTAACCGCCCGAAGAAGTTGCAGAGAATAATGAGATTTTTCTGCGAGTCAACCCTCAGAACGTTTTTTCCAGCGGCTGGAACGTTTGGAGGTGATCGTAGGCGGTCAGGTCGAGGTGAATCGGGGTGATGGAGACATAACCGTCGCGTACGGCGTGGATGTCGATATCGTCGCCGTCGTCATGAACTTCAAGCTCGCCGTCGAGCCAGTAGTAGGTGCGCCCGCGGGGATCAAGCCGTTTGTGGAACTTCTCGATAAAACGCGAACGACCCATGCGGGTTACTTTGATCCCTTTAAGTTGTTCGTATGGCAGGTTCGGCATATTGACATTGAGCAAAACACCGGGAGGCATCGGAGTTTCGATGATTTTCCGCGTGAGCTCTTTGACGATGCGACCAGCCATTTCCCATTCCGGATCGGTGTAAGTGCAAAGAGAAAAAGCAACGCCGGGAATACCCAGTACAACGCCTTCCGTCGCCGCTGAAACGGTTCCGGAATAGATAACACTGATGCCGGTATTCGAGCCGAGGTTGATTCCGCTCAGCACCAGACCGGGCGGCGTGTCTTTCATAATCGCGCAAACGGCCAGTTTGATGCAGTCGGCGGGCGTCCCGCCAATCGCATAGCCGAAGAATTCGCCGTTTTTATCGACCGGCGTGCTTTTAATCGGATCAGCCAGTGTGATGGCGTGTCCCGCCGCACTGCGTTCTACGTCCGGCGCAATGACGTGGCGTTCGCCGAATTCTTTAACCGCGCCGTGCAACACCGAAATGCCGGGCGCATGGATACCGTCGTCATTACAAATCAGAATTCTCATGGTTTGCTTTTCTGCCAGACAAAAGCCGGATCAATGACCGGGCCGTATGAATCATCAATCGGTATGAAGAAAAGTCCGGTCTCAAACACACCGACGCCGGTGCGGACAACGGTCATAATCGCACCGGCGGGGATGCCGACCGGCAGAACCGCCCACCAGCCTTTGTCTTGCCCGGATACGATCATCTGGCGCGGAATTTCGCCCCAGCCCGTCAGAATATTGACAACGCCGCGACTCAGCTTGGAAGACATGTCCTGCACAACATCTTCCGTTTGGGAAAGATCATGACCGGCAACCGTCTCGGCCCGCAGAGTGAATGTCGCACACACAACCATCAGCATAATAACGAAAAAACGCATGGCTCGTCCTCCTGATTAATGCACTCAGGCTAATTGAACCCCGGCGGGGCGACAAGATTTTTATCAATCCCGCCCTTCGCATCTTGCCATTCGTCAGAGCGGTCGGTACCTTTTGCGGCACATGGGATATGAAGTTCTAGCACGAAAATGGCGTCCGCAGCTTTTCGCGGATGTGGTGGGTCAAAACCACGTTACGCAAACCCTGCACAACGCGATTAAAAGCGACCGGCTGGCACACGCCTACCTGTTTGTCGGCCCGCGCGGCACCGGAAAAACCACCACGGCACGCATTCTGGCCAAAGCACTGAACTGCCAGAACCGCCAAGGTGCCGAACCGTGCAACGTCTGCGATTCCTGTAAAGAAATCCTGAATGGCAGCAGTCTCGACGTGATCGAAATCGACGGCGCATCCAACCGCGGCATCGATAATATCAAAGAGCTGCGCGACAACGTCCGCTACGCTCCGGTGCGCGGGCCGTTCAAAATCTACATCATCGACGAAGTGCACATGCTCACCCGCGAGGCGTTCAATGCCATCCTGAAAACCCTCGAAGAGCCGCCGCCGCACGTCAAATTTTTCTTCGCCACCACCGAGCCGCAAAAGGTACTCACCACGATTCTGTCGCGTTGCCAGCGTTTCGACCTGCGCCGGATTTCCGTAGCCGACATCACCGCGCAGCTGCAGAAAATTTCCAAGGCGGAAGGCATTACGATCAGCGCCGACGCCCTGCTTGCCATTGCCCGCGGTGCCGAAGGCGGATTGCGCGATGCCGAAAGCGCGCTCGACCAGCTGGTCTCTTTCCGGGGAAAAACCATCGAAGAGGCCGATGTTCTCTCGGTTTTCGGATTGATCAGCCGCGCCCAGCTGGAAGGACTGACCGACGCCATTCTGGACGGCAATATTCCGGCCATCATTGAAGCCATCGCCGGAATTGATGCGAGCGGCAAGGATATGCAGCGCGTCGTACTCGAACTGCTCGACCAGTTCCGCAATCTGCTGATTGTCATGCACGCCGGAAACCGCGCCGCCGACTTTGACCTGCCGGAAACACAGATCGACACGCTCAAAAAACAGGCGGCAAAAAGTTCCGACGGACGTCTGCTGCGCATCATCGAACTGCTGATCGACGCCGACAGCCGGATGCGCTACGCCCTTTCTAAGCGCACCATGCTTGAAACAGCGCTCATCCGCGCCTCGCGCGCCGCCACCGTCGCCACGATTGACGAACTGATGAAACAGGTCGCCGCGCTTAAATCACTGCCGTCCGCACCCGCCGCCGTGCAGGAAACCCCGGCGGCATACGACGTAAAAAAAAAGCCCACGGATGATTTAGAGCGGCTTAAAACCGCGTGGGTCAGCCTGATTGAGCACATCGCCAAAGGCGCGCCGCAGGCAAAACACTGCCTGACCGATACCGTTCCGCTGAGCGTTTCCGAAACGCATGTCACCATCGGCCTTGATCCTGAATTCTCAGGCGAACGCTCCAACATGGAAAATCCTCACACGATTTCGTTTATCCGGAAAACCCTGAGCGCCTTCCTGAAGCGTCCGGTCTCGGCCGACTTCAGCGTACTGGCCGGCAAGCCCAAACCGCTGCCGACCGATACGCCGGCACAGGGCCCGCAGGATAAGCAGAAATATTATAACAACCCGTCCGTCCGAAGTGTTCTCGAAACCTTCAGCGGCGTAATAACAGACATCAGAGAATAGAAAGGGACTTATCATGGACATGATGAAAATGATGAAGCAGGTCAATGAGATGAAAAAAATTCAGAAGCAGCTCGCCGGCAAGAAAGTTGAATTTGCCAGCGGCGGCGGACTTGTGACCGTCAAAATGAGCTGCGATATGAAACCGCAAAGCATCACCATCGCGCCCGAGCTGATTGCAACCGGCAACATCAAAAAAATCGAGAGTGCCGTACTGGATGCGTTCAAAGGTGTACTCAACGAAGCACAGACAGCGGCAGCCAAAGATATGAAAAGCCTGACCGCCGGTCTGGGTTTACCATTCTAAAATGAAACACTTCCTTCCATTGGACAACCTGATCGCGGCACTGGAAAAACTTCCAGGCATTGGAAAACGCTCTGCCGAACGAATGGCGTTTGCTCTGGTGCAAAACCGCGACGGGCTGGCCCGGAAACTGGCGGACGCCCTGCTCGCCGCCGACGAGCAGGTCAGCACCTGTTCGCGGTGCGGCGGCATTACCGTCACCAAAGAAGATCCCTGCGCACTTTGCACCGAAGGCCGGCGCGCCAACGGCCTGCTCTGCGTGGTGGAAAGCCCGGGCGACATCATGAAGATTGATACCTCCGGCGGTTTTGCAGGGCGCTACCACGTTTTGGGCGGACATCTTTCGCCTGCGCTCGGCAAAGGTGTAGCCGGCCTGCGCGTGAACGAACTGCTGGCACGGCTCCAGCCGGAAAATATTCAGGAAGTGATTATAGCTCTGGGCACCGATGTCGAAAGCGAGGCCACTGCCAGCTATCTGGCCGAAATTATTGCCAGCCGCGGCGTAAAAGCTTCACGCCTGGCCTTCGGACTGCCGTCAGGAAGCGCTATCGAATACACCGACTCCACCACCCTCGCCCGCGCCATTCAGGGGCGTCAGGCTCTTGGTTAGAATCCTGAATGTTGAAAACTGCTGATTTTGTGTTTCAGTGTCTTGACTTAGCAGGCGATTTCTATACCTTTGGCGCCTCTTAATTCCGGCGTAGCTCAATGGTAGAGTAGGTGACTGTTAATCACTTGGTTGCTGGTTCGAGCCCAGCCGCCGGAGCCATTCTGAAAAATTGACTCTCTCCGCGTTATTCTTTGCCGA
>JBAZTQ010000069.1:0-17127 GCA_041661845.1 Kiritimatiellales bacterium
CCATCAAACTGTCCCATTAAATTCCCCTATTACGCGTTTTCGCTTTTCTTTCGGTTCAGGCTTCCAAGTCGGAAATGGCGCCTATGTTAGAGACCGAAACGGTCTTGTCAATCCGCTTCATCAGGCCAGCCAAAACTTTGCCCGGCCCGCATTCGACAGCTTCAGTAACGCCTTGAGCGACAAGCCACTGCATCGACTCAACCCAACGCACCGATCCGGTGATTTGGGCCACCATATTGGCGCGAAGTGCCTCAACACCGTCATGCGGCTTACCGGTGACATTCGAAAGTACGGGAATTTTCGGCGCGGCCAGCGGAATATCAGCGAGGAAGGCGGCCATCTTTTCAGCGGCAGGTGCCATCAACGGAGAATGGAAAGCTCCGGCAACCGGCAGCGGCAGTGCGCGTTTGGCACCGGCTGCTTTGCAAAGCGCTTCGGCTTTGGCGATGCCTTCCGCAGTTCCGGAAAGAACAATCTGGTCGGGCGAATTAATGTTGGCCAGCGTGACACCCGCTTCGGCGGCAACGTTTTCGAGCACGGCGCGGTCAAGATTGATGACGGCCAGCATGGCGCCGGGATTGGCGACACAAGCGGCTTGAATAAATTCACCGCGAGCCTTGAGAACGCGCAAGGTATTTTCAAAAGAGATAACTCCGGCAGCGTAGAGCGCGCCCCACTCGCCAAGACTGTGACCGGCGGCATAATCAAAATTCATCGGCTTCTTCAGCTTCATCGCTTCAAAAGCGGCGGCGCTGACGGTGAAAATAGCGGGCTGGGTGTTGTGCGACTTTTTCAGTTCGTCTTCAGGTCCGTCGAAGCAGATGGCGGCGATGTCATAGCCGAGCACTTCATTGGCTTTTTCGAAGAGCGCTTTGCACTCCGGAATCGCGTCGTAGAAATCGCGGCCCATGCCGACCGACTGCGAACCCTGACCTGGAAAAAGGATGGCTTTCTTCATTTCGTCCACTCCACAATATTGGCACCCCAGGTAAACCCGCCGCCGAAAGCGACCAGCAGCATGAGGTCGCCTTTGCTGACCCGTCCGGATTTGGCCGCTTCGTCGATGGCGATCGGCAGCGCGGCAGCCGAGGTGTTGGCGTATTTTTCCACATTCATAAAGGTCCGGTCTTCGACGCCAAGGCGCGAGCTGATGGCATTGATGATGCGGGCATTGGCCTGATGCGGGATAAAGCAGCTGATGTCGCCAGCGCTGAGTCCGTTTTCCGCCAGCGCGTCAATGACCGAGCGGGTCATCTGGGTTACGGCGTGCTTATAGACTTCGCGGCCTTCCATCTTGAGATACTGTTCGTTCCGGTCAAGCATCTCGTGCGTCATCGGATTGCGCGAGCCGCCGCCGGGCGTCCAGAGCAGTGAAGCAAGAGATCCGTCGGAACCGAAAGCGCCTTTCATGATGCCGCGTTTTGCACCCGTCGCGCGCAGCACCATGGCGCCGGCGCCGTCACCGAAAAGCACGCAGGTATTGCGGTCTTTCCAGTCGATAAAGGTGCTCATTTTTTCTGCGCCGATAACCAGCGCCGTATTAACCGCGCCGCAGGCGATCTGGTTCTTGGCGGTCTCGAGAGCGTAGAGCGAGCCGGAGCAGGCCGCGCCAAGGTCGTAGCAATAGGCATTTTTGGCACCGATCTTATCCTGCACAAAGCAGGCGGTGCTCGGGAAAAACATATCGGGCGAAAGCGTAGCGACGATCAGCAGATCGACCTCGTCGGCTCCGATGCCCGCATCGGCCAGCGCCGCTTTGGCGGCTTCGGCGGCGAGATCGGAAGTGGCTTGGTCGGCACGGGCAATGCGGCGTTCGCGCATACCGGTACGCGAATAAATCCATTCGTCGCTGGTATCCACGATTTTTTCCAGATCACGGTTGGTCACCGTTTTCTCCGGAAGATACGCGCCCGTTCCAATGATTGAAACCGTACGCAGGCTATTGGATGCTTTACTCACTGTCTCTGAAAACTTCGTTGATTTTCTCTTCGATCAGGTGGTTCAGCTTTTGATCAATCGCCGTACCCGCCACACGAATGGCGTTGTAAACAGCAACGGAAGAAGATGAGCCGTGGCCGATAATGCAAATACCCTTAACACCCAGCAGCGGTGCGCCGCCGTAAGCTTCCGCATCCGTTTTCTTTTTCAGCTCGGTAAACGCGCCGGCGGCCTTCAGAATACCGGCGCCGATCTTGCGGGTCAGCGACGCGGAAAAAGATTCTTTGATCCACTGAATCATCGCATGCGCGGCACCTTCGCTAGTTTTCAGCACCACGTTGCCGACAAAGCCGTCGCAAACCACCACATCAACTTTTCCTTCAAACATATCGTGGCTTTCCACGTTACCGATAAAATTGAGCGGCGTTTTTTCCAGAATCTGAAAAGCTTCTTTGGTGGATTTACTGCCTTTGGAGTCTTCCTCACCGATGCTCATCAGACCGACCCGCGGATTGGTGATATTAATAATGTGTTCGGCATAGATGCTGCCCATGATGGCGAATTCGGCGAGCATCTTCGGAGTGCAGTCCGGTGTAGCCCCGGCGTCCAGCAGTACAAACGGGCCTTTAATCGACGGCATTACCGTGGCGATGGCGGGGCGGTCTACCTTTTCCATGGTGCGCAGACGGAGCATGCTGGCTCCCACGGCCGCACCGGTGCTGCCGGCGGAGTAGATCGCATCGGCTTCGCCGCTTTTGACCATCTCGACGGCGCGCATGATGGAAGAGTCTTTTTTGCGCCGGAGTGCCAGCGCGGGCGAATCGCCCATGCCTATGACTTCCGAAGCGTGCCGGATTTCAATGCAGGCGGGAACCTTCCCGTACAGGGAAAGCTCGGCCTTGATAGCGGTTTCATCGCCAACAAGGAATAATTTCTCGACTCCGGAAAGACCGCGAGCCGCTTCGACAGCGCCTTTAACGATCTCACGAGGGGCGAAATCGCCACCCATGGCATCAATTGCGATACGCATGGCTTACTCGTCAGTAACGGTAATAACCTGGCGGCCTTTGTATTTGCCGGTAGTCGGGCATACACGATGCGGCAGCGCAGGGGCGCCGCTTTCCGCGTCAAAGCCGGCTTTGTTGAGAGAACGTTTCATGTTCTCCGCTTTAGTGCGTCTGGTTCTGCTTTTCGATGATTTTCTTTTTGGAAGGGCCATTTCTATTCTCCCGCTAAACTGCTTTTTTATATAAAAGGCTCGGCATGGTACCTCAGCCTCTATTTGTCTTCCATTACAATTTTAAACTATTGAGCGCGCCCCACGACCCGCTCTCTTCCCTGCGCCGGCAGCCGCACGGCCCGCCGTTCAGGTCTTTTCCGCATTGAACACAAAGCCCTTTGCAGTTTTCATCGCAAAGGGGAGAGTACGGTAAATTCAATATCACCGCCTCACGGATATCCTCTGTAATGTCCACTTCCTCGACGCCCAAGACGTCTGGGAAGTCGCGCAGGAAACCGGAATCGGTGACGGTTGTCGAGAAAAATTGCGTGCACCGGGCACACCGCGCTTCGACCGGAACCGACAGCGTCCCGCGGACAATCAGTTCGCCGTCGACGACCTGGGCATAGAGATTGCAGTCCACCGGCCCCGCCGGGATAAACCCGTCCGCTTCGCCCAGCCCCAGTGTTTCGCCCGGTTCTTCTGCCTTAAACTTCAGCCCCTGTTCGGGAATGTCAGCTATGTTGATGATCATGGTGTTAGTTCTTCGATATTAGTTATTTGTTATTGGCTGTCTTTCGGAGTCAAAGATCGATGATAGGCATTCAGCTTCGGCCCAAGCATTTCGACAATAGGAGCCAATACCTCTGCGTTTTCTTTTTTGATCAGATCTCTCTTATACGCCCGACGAAGAAAATGCTGTGTCTCGTTCAGTGAGCCCCATGCAATCCGGACAAACCGGCGATTATCTTTAGTATCGCGCCGACCGTTGCCTTCAGCGATGTTGGCGCCGATGCTGTCCACCGCACGAACTAGCTGCTGGCCAACGGTATTTTTGGCGAAATGATCCCACTCGGCGACGATATCCCAGATGCGGTCGGACAGTTCTTCGGCCAGCTGGTACACTTGCAGGTTTTCAAATTCACTTTTGGCCATGTTTTTGCCTCTTACAAACAACAAATATCCAATATCGAATAACGAGCCGCCGAGGCGGCGCTTATTTTTTCAGTTTGTCAGCCAACGCTTTAGCCACAGCCGCCGGAACAAATTCGGAAACATCGCCGCCCAGCGAAGCAACCTGTTTCACATTGGTCGAACTCAGGAAACTGTAATCCTGCTTCGGCATCAGAAAGAGCGTTTCGATATCCGGAGCCAGCCGGCGGTTGGTCAGCGCCATCTGAAACTCATACTCGAAGTCCGAAAAGGCCCGCAGTCCGCGGATCAGTACGCCGACGCCCTGCGAGCGGGCGTATTCCACCAGCAGGCCGTTGAACAGCGTCACCTTCACGTTCGACAGATCCGCCACCGACTTTTTGACCAGATCAACCCGCTCCTCCTGCGAGAACAGGGTGCTTTTACCCGTCACGGCGGTTACCGCCACAATCAGCTCCGGAAAAATCTGCGCCGCGCGTTCCACCACGTCGAGGTGGCCCATGGTCATCGGATCAAATGTACCGGCATAAATCGCTTTTTGATTCATTTCGTATGCTCCAGAAAAAGCATCCGGGTTCCTCCGTAAGCCTTCTCCTTAATAAGGTTCCAACCAGCGGGCAGACTATAAGCGCCGCGCGAACGCATTTCAAATACCAATAACCCGTCCGGCGCCAGCGCGCCGGCGGCGAGTTCCAGCAGTTTCGCTAAATCCGCCTCGGCGTACGGCGGATCGGCAAAAATCAGATCGAACGGCCCGGCACCGCGCTTCAGAAAACCGTAAACATCCGCCTGAACCGCCTGCCAGCTTCCGAGATCCGGGTCGGCGGCCAGTGTCTGGAAATTTTCCTGCAAAATCTTCCAATGCTTGGAAACGCTTTCGACGGCGGTAACGCTCGCCGCGCCGCGGCTCCACGCCTCCAGCCCCAGACTTCCCGATCCGGCAAACAGATCGAGCACCCGTGCGCCCGGCACCCGCGCCGCCAGCGACGAAAAAACCGCCTCGCGCGCCTGCTCCATCGTCGGCCGCAATCCGTCCTTCGGAACATTGAATGTCCGCCCTCTTAAAATTCCGCTGATTATCCGCATGGCTTCGCAGGCTAGCGCATTCGCCCCGCCTGCGAAACGATATTTGTTATTGGACATTCGATATTTGCCCCAGAAAAAGGGCATCTCCCCTCAAATAACCAATAACGAATAACGAATAACCGCCCGCTTTTTTGTGTTTCCAGCGGGCGATTCCTGTACATAATGCGCCACTTCTTATGAAAGAGACACGCAACCAACTCAAAAAAGCCAAACGGATCGTCGTCAAAGTCGGCAGCCGCGTACTGGTGGATGCCACCGGCAAGCCCGACCACGAACGGATTCATACACTGGTTTCCGATATCGTCCAGTCGCACGACGCCGGATGCGAAATGATTCTCGTTTCTTCCGGCGCGATTGCCGCCGGCATCGAAGCGCTCGGCATGACGAAACGCCCCACCGCTCTGCCCGATCTCCAGATGGCCGCCGCCGTCGGGCAGACCCGCCTGATGAGCCTCTACAGCCACCTCTTCGGACAAAAGCACATCAAAGTCGGCCAGATTCTGCTGACCAACGACATTTTCCAGAACGAGGAACGCCGCGCCAACGCGCAGAATACGCTCCTGAACCTGATCGCCCACCGCATCGTGCCGGTCATCAACGAAAACGATACGGTCGCCACCGAAGAAATTAAATTCGGCGACAACGACCTGCTCGCCGCGCTCGTCGCTATCCTTATTAAGGCCGACGCGCTGATTCTGCTTTCCACCACCGACGGACTGAAAGACAACGACGGCAAGCGCGTACCTTTTGTTGAACAGGTTTCCGACGATATCCTCGCGCTCGATAAAGGCAAAAACGGCGAACTCTCCACCGGCGGGATGAAATCCAAACTCATGTCCGCCGGTAAAGCCGCTGCAGCGGGAATCGCCGTGATTATTGCGGACGGACAAAACGACGGGATTATTCAGCGAGTTCTCTCCGGTGAAGACACCGGAACGTTCATCGCTCACGGCTAGATATTGGTTATTGGATATTTGTTATTCGCAAGAGGCATATACATGGCCAAAAGTGAATTTGAGACCCTACAGGTTTACCAACTGGCCGAAGAACTGTCCGACCGAATCTGGGATATCGTCGCCGAGTGGGATCATTTCGCCAAAAATACCGTTGGCCAGCAGCTGGTTCGTGCGGTGGACAGCATCGGCGCGAATATCGCCGAAGGCAACGGTCGGCGCGACACCAAGGATAACCGCCGGTTTGTCCGGATCGCATGGGGCTCGCTGAACGAAACGCAACATTTCCTCCGCCGGGCGTATAAGAGAAATTTGATTAAAAAGGAAGAGGCCGACCTGCTGGCTCCGATTGTTGACGCGCTCGGCCCCAAGCTGAACGCTTATCATCGGTCTTTGACTCCGCAGGACGAAAAGCTCTAAATATCCCCAATAACAAATATCTAATAACCAATAACAGGTATTCCTCATGAATCTACATGACCAAATGATCGAAATGGGCGTAAAAGCGGTTCACGCGTCGCGCGAGCTGGCGAAGCTTTCGAGCAAAAAGAAGAACGCCATTCTCGAAGCGATGGCTGACGAAATCGGCTTACAGAAGGAAGCGATCAAAGCGGCCAACGCCAAAGACCTCGCCGCCGGACGCGAAGCCGGACTTTCCTCCGCGATGCTCGACCGGCTTACACTGACCGACGCCCGCATCGCCGGAATGATCAAAGGTCTGCGCGAAGTCGCCGCCCTCAAAGACCCCGTCGGCAAAAAGCTTGCCACTATCCAGCGCCCCAACGGGCTGGTTATCAAAAAGGTGCGCGTACCGATCGGCGTGATCGCCATCATTTTTGAATCGCGGCCCAACGTCACCGCCGAAGCCGCGTCGCTCTGCTTTAAAACCGCCAACGCCGTCATCCTGCGCGGCGGCAAGGAAGCAGTATATTCCAACGCGGCGATCGCCAAAGCGCTGCGCGACGGCGGCAAGAAAAAGAAAATGCCCGCCGACGCCATTCAGCTGGTCGAAACCACCGACCGCGATGCCGTACGCGAACTGGCCCAGATGGTCGGCAAGATTGATCTCATCATGCCGCGCGGCGGCGAAAGCCTCATTAAAACCGTCACCGAAATGGCGTGGGTGCCTGTCATCAAGCACTACAAAGGCGTCTGCCACACGTACGTTGACGCTAAAGCCGATATCGACATGGCGCTCGCCATCGCCGAAAACGCCAAGTGCCAGCGCCCCGGCGTCTGCAACGCCATGGAAACACTGCTCGTTCATAAAGATGTCGCGGAGGCTTTCCTACCCCGCATGATCGCCCGCTTCAAACAGCTCGGCGTCGAACTGCGCGGCGACGAAGCCGTCCGGAAGTTTGATGCTGCGGTAAAACCCGCCACCGAAGAAGACTGGTACGCCGAATATCTCGATATGATCCTCGCCGTCCGCGTCGTCGACAGCGTGCAGGCCGCCATTGACCACATCAATACCTACGGTTCAAAGCACTCCGACGCCATTGTCACCACCGACGGGAAATCCGCGAAAAAGTTTCTGGAGCAGATTGATTCCGCCACCGTGTACGTCAACGCCTCAACGCGCTTCACCGACGGCAGCGAATTCGGCATGGGCGCCGAAATCGGCATCAGCACCGACAAACTCCACGCCCGCGGCCCCATGGGACTCGAAGAACTCACCACCTACAAATACGTCATCTCCGGCTCTGGACAGATTCGCGAATAAGACGCCCAAACAACTGCACCACGAAAACAACCGGACTGATACTTTTTCTGGAGGAAATGAAATATGCATGAAGCACTATTGGTCGGATCGGCAAAAATTATTTTAGCTCTTATCGCAGGTCTTCTGGTAACCGTTCTGCCATTTTGGGTAATTTGCAAAAGAATGGGGCTTCATCCTGCTCTTTCTTTTTTATCCATCATCCCGCTGGCCAGCATTATTTTCCGCTTCTATTTGGCAATTGTTCAATGGCCCACTCAATCGGAAAGCGCACCCGCGGATGAAACTTTTACCCCCTCAGGCAAATCGAAAAAGAAGCTGATCCTAGTAACCACTGGCGCCTTCATGCTGATACTGGCTCCGTTAACTATTATAAGCGGCACCGCGTACACGCTGACTCTCCCCAAAATATACGCGAGCCATACTTTACTTCAGACAGTTTTCTCAGAAACCGCTTATAAAAGTTATGATAAAGCTACATTGGAAAGCCTCACACACACCTACGCCGAAAAAATCACCAGCACGCCGGTTCTGTCCGCGACAGCAACCCGCCTGAACCTGCCGATAATTTGGGGCCCGAAAGGGAAACAAATCCCTAAAGAAGTCGCCTTAAAAATATTGAAATCGTCAACTAAAGTTCTATGGCACCGCAACAGCGTTGATCTAATCACTATCAGCGTCCAGCGTCAGGATCCAAAAGAGGCGGCCAGAATCGCCAACACACTGGCACAGGTTTATCAGGACGTTTCGGCGGACGATACAAAGCAGGCAAATCCATATTCCATTGTAATTATCGAAAAGGCAGAACCCGCCACACGACCTGTTTCTCCGAATCTAATTCTTAATGTTCTCATTTCAATCGGAGCCGCCGGAGTTTTCATTTTAGTTGGCACTCCATTGTTTATACTCGGATTGAAGCGTTAACGAACGCTGATCGGTGGAACGCGCCGTCCCGGCGCGTTTAAATAAGCGTGCCGGGACGGCCTGCTTCAAAAAAAGGTGTCAGAAAAAAGGTGAAAAAAGGTGTCAGTCCTATTTTTTTAGTATCCTCCCCTCCCCGCCCTTTGCATTTACGTTGCCGAGGTTCTTGCATTCAAGCATCCGGGTTCCAATGATTGGATCGGAGCCCCAAATCTGTCGGGGCGAAAGTGCTTTTGGTATTCCAAAAGAAGCAAAGCGTCAAAACTCACTTCGTCTTTTTGACTGGGTAGAAGCAGGTGGAACGCGCCGTCCCGGCGCGTTTCCTCCTGCGGCGGACAAGTAAGCGTGCCGGGACGGCCTGCTCCACCAACAGTTCCAGAATTCGTAGCGTTCGATCCGGATAAATTCGACATGAAAACTGTGGGACAGACACTCCTGTCTGTCCTCTGAAGAATGAACAGACAGGAGTGTCTGTTCCACTTTTGCGTGATTAAAACGGTTTCGTCAGCGTCAGGGTGATCAGGTCGCCTTCGGGCCGTTCGACGACGGCGAATTCGTGGGCGTAGCGAAGCGATGCAAATAAACCGAGCTTTGGACAGAAGGCAGAAATTTCGGGGCCGGCGCCAATCTTTCGATCAAGTTTGTCGGTGGCTACCGGGCCGGAATCTTCGGTGACCTGCTGCTGGTAATAGCCGATAAAGCCGACATCCAGGCCGGGGCGCAAACTTTTGCTGAGACCCCATTCGGTGGTGAATACCTGGCCGGGATCGGTATGTGTTTCTTCCTGTTCCTGACAGAACTCGTAGCGGTTGAGCAGCGACATGGCCCAGGTTTTTTCTTTATCCGGATACCAGGTTCCGCCGAGTGTCAGCATGTGCGACCAGAAACCTTTCGAGACCAGATCCGGCCGGGCGGGCTCGTAGTCGCCGGTCGGTACCCAGACCGCGTAACCCGCCGCGAGGTCGAACTGTTTGAACTGCCACGAGAGCAGCAGCGGTTCGAGCTGGATGTCGCCCACACCCGAATAATGGTCGCTCTTGCCGCCTGCGGTCCAGTCCATGTAAACCAAAGGGACGATCACATCCATTCCGTACTGCGCGCCGAAGATTTTCTTATCCGTCATCCAGATCAGCCGGAGAGCGTTGATATAGGCCTTGATATCGAAATCCGGCGGGCCGTCCTTAAACGTGTCCGCGGAATAGAACATATTGTAGTCGCGGACATACAGGCCGGGCGGCGGCAGCGATGCGCCTTTGATTCCTTCGGCTCCCGCCGGATAATGCCCGGCCACGACCGGAGCGGGCGCGGACGATGGCACGGGCGCGGGCATTGCGTGAGCCAGCGCGGCGAATGTGAGAACCACACAGATTTTGGCGAAGACAAATTTCATGATGTCCCTTCGATTAAGGTTTAACTTCCCGCAGTTTAGCGGGCAGATAACTAAAAACGGCGCCGTTCCGCAATCCAGTAATTTTCTTTCGGAGTGTCTGTTCCACATCCCTCATGTCCAAGGATCGGAAATTAGTGTCGATTAGTGGAGATTAGTGGTTAACATCCGCCGCATGGAAAAAATTGCAAAGAAACCGGAAGCGCGGCTGGACACATGGCTGGCGGAAGCGGTACCCGAACATTCGCGGTCGCGCTGGCAGTCACTGATTAAAGACGGCCGGGTCACCGTCAACGGCGCGCCGTGCAAAGCGAACCAGAAGATACGCGCCGGTGACCGCGCGGAGTGGTCGGTTCCGGAAGCAACCGATGCCGCGCCGCAGGCGGAAGATATTTCCCTGAACGTCCTCTACGAAGACCGCAACATGATTGTCATCAACAAGCCCGCCGGGCTGGTGGTGCATCCGGCGGTCGGCAACGAAACCGGCACGCTGGTGAACGCCCTGCTCCACCACTGTAAAGACCTGACCGGCATCGGCGGCGAAAAGCGCCCCGGCATTGTCCACCGGCTGGACAAAGACACCAGCGGCGTGATGGTGGTCGCCAAGAACGAAAAGGCGATGAACGAGCTGGCGCGGCAGTTTAAGGAGCGCGAGACGGCCAAAGAATATCTGACAATTGTCTGGGGCGTGCCGTACGGCAAGCGCGGTACGGTTGAAACAACGATCGGACGTCATCCGATCCACCGCAAAAAAATGGCGGCGAATGTCCGTAACGGGCGCGACGCGGTTTCGCATTACGAAGTGCTGGAAGCGCTCGGCGAAGCGGCGCTGGTGCAGATAAAAATTGAAACCGGCCGGACGCATCAGATCCGCGTCCACATGGCGCACATTAAAAATCCGGTCATCGGCGACACGGTTTACGGCCGCGGACGGGCTTCACCGATCAAAGCCGACCGTCAGATGCTGCACGCCGCCAAACTTTCGCTGAACCATCCGGTCTCCGGCAAACGAATGACGTTTGAAGCGCCGCTACCGAAAGATATGGAAACGCTGCTCACGCAGTTGCGGACAGCGCTTGCTTCAGCAAAGCGCTGATTTCCGGTTTGAGCTTTTGCGGCAGAAGCCTATTCTGAGCGCGTGATGAACAGCAAAACTATCATCATCGGCGGCGGCTTTGCCGGACGGCAGGCATGCCGTGCTTTGCGTAATGAGGACACAGAAATCATTCTGCTCGATCCGCGCAGTTCAACGGTTATGCTGCCCGCCCTGCCCGATCTGGCGGGCGGCTGGCTCGACGAAAAACTTCTTTTCCAATCCCTGGAAAAACTGCTTCCGAAAAATGTCCGGCATGTTCAGAAAGCTGTGAGGTCGATTGATCTCGACGCCAAAACGCTCATCGCGGACGACGAAATATTTACTTTCGATCACCTGCTGATCGCCGCCGGTTCGGTAACAGACTTCCGCGGATTTGATCAGCACCGCGAACAAATTTATCATCTCGACTCGCTCGAAACGGCGCTGCGCATCCGCGACGACTTCACCGCCTATTTGCTGAAAACAGAACATCCGCAGGTGGTGATGGCCGGCGGCGGCTATACCGGACTGGAACTGGCGATGAGCCTTTTCTACCGCGCACAAGCCGATGGAAAACCCTGCCGCGTAACGATTGTCGATCCGTCACCGGAACTTCTGCCGTTCCTGCCGAAAGCGAAACAGGAATACATCAAAGCGTTTTTGATACGAACCGGCGTAACCGTTCTTTCCGGTCAGCGCATAACCGGCTTTGACGGACAGAACGTCACCGCCGGTGATCGGATATTTGAGAACGTTTTTTTCTGCTGGGCGGGCGGATCGACGTTCGCGATACCGGAAATAAAAGGAACCGTTGCGCGGCTCGGCGACGGAAGGCTGAAAGTGAATTCCGACCTGTCGCTTCCCGGCTATCCGGATGTTTTCGCCGCCGGTGATTCCGCCGCCGTTGAACAGAACGGACAACCGTTGCGCAAAGCGATCAACTTCGCGTGGTATGAAGGAAAATGCGCTGGGAACAATATCGCGCGCAAACTGCACGGTAAAGCAACCAGGCCGTTCCATCCGTTTGATGCCGGCTGGGTGATCCCGCTGCACGGCGACAGCGTCGGCCAGCTTTTCAGCCGGATCTGGATTAAAGGAAACACCGGTCTGCGCCTGCACTATTTCATGTGCGGATTCCGCAACACCTGTCTCGCTAATTTTGCCGGATTTGCCAGAATCGCGGCGAAACTGTTCAAGAAGGAGGCTCATCATGAAGATTAAGCAGATTCTCTTCGGAACAACTCCAGATGCCGATATCGGCATCCTGCTCCTGCGTGTTTTCATCGGCACGGCGATGATGACCCACGGCATCGCGAAAATGGCCGGCGGAATGGAACAGTTCACCGGATTCGTCGCCAGCCTCGGCGTTCCGGCACCGCACGTCATGGCATTTCTGGCCGCGTTTTCGGAAAGTTTCGGCGCGGCACTTCTGGCGGTCGGACTGCTGACCCGTCCGGCAGCTTTCATGATCGTCTGCACGATGAGCGTCGCCATCTTCGGCGCACTCCACGGGCAGCCGTTCGCCAAGCAGGAGCTGGCGTGGCTTTATGTTATGCCCGCATTGATGTTCCTGCTGAAAGGCGCGGGACGCTGGTCGGTTGACTTCATGATCATCGGAAAGAAATAAGCCGCCGGTGAATTCCTCATTGAAAAACTGGGCGCGCGCACTGCGCGCCTATTCTTTTACCGCCACCGTCATTCCGGTGCTCTGCGCTTTTCTTTCAGCCCGTGAACAAGGCCTGCCGGTGGCGTGGCCGTTGTTTCCGCTGATGCTTTTCTGCGCGCTGCTGCTGCACGCCGGGGTCAACCTGCTGAACGACTATTATGATTTTGTGCTCGGCTTCGACACCGCCAAAGCGCGCGGGTCGAGCGGACTGCTGACGGAAGGCATCGTCAAACCGGAATACATGCTCCGCCGGGGCCGGTTCTACCTTTTCGCCGGAGCCGCGGCGGGACTTCTGTTAGTAACGGCGTGCGGCTGGCCGCTGCTGTTCATGGGAACCGCCGGACTGACGGGCGCGTGGTTTTATTCACACCGGAGCGGTTACAAATATAAAGGCCTCGGCGAACCGTTTGTTTTTATCCTGATGGGCCCGCTGCTGTTCGGCGGCGCGTTTTACGTCGCAACCGGAACGCTGACCGCCGGTGCCATCTGGCCTGCGCTGGCCTGCGGCTGTCTGGTGACCGCCATTCTGCTGGTGAATAATCTGCGCGACATCAAAATGGATTCCGCCGCCGGATTCACCACGCTGCCGATGCGGCTGGGCGCGGCGCGGACTAAAAAACTGTACGCCGCTTTGATCGTCACAGCCTTTGTTGCGACGAGCGGTGCCGGTATTTTTCTGCCATTACTGAGCCTTCCGGTGGCGTGGCGGCGGGTACGCGCAGTACTGAACGCCAATGAATTAGAAACGGAACTTGCGGCGGCTCCGCAGCAAACCGCCGCGCTCTATCTGATCTTCGGCGTACTGTTGGCCGCCGGACTGGCTCTGCGGTCTTGACGGAAACGTCCGCGCAAAAAACTTCCGCCGCCAAACAAATTCCGGTATCCATACGTTGCCATGGCGGATATCAAACAGTTTGTCAGTAACTTGCAGGACTTCCTTGAATATAAAAAAGAGGAAGGCTTCCAGACTCTGGAAGTCTCCCGGGAAACGCTGGCCGCAATCAGAAATCAGGGGTCAGAGGTCAGAAGTCAGGGATCCGGAGTCAGGGGTCAGGAATCAGGGATCAGGGGTCAAGGGTCAGTCCCGTATTCTGCGCCGCGCCCTGCTCCGGCCGCGACAGCGGCTCCGCAAAGCAGTGTTCGCGTCACCGGGAAAACGCCGGAAGAAATTGCCGGGCAAATCCGCATCTGTACCGCCTGCCCGCTCCACGCCGCGCGTAAAAATACCGTCCCCGGCGAAGGCAACCCGAACCGGCCTGACATTATGTTTGTCGGCGAAGGGCCCGGCGCAGATGAAGATGATCAGGGCCGGCCATTTGTCGGCGCGGCGGGCCAGCTGCTCGATAAAATGATCGAAGCCATGGGCTACAAACGCGGAGAAGTGTTCATCGCCAACATCGTCAAATGCCGTCCGCCGAACAACCGCGTACCGCTGCCGGAAGAAATGAACGCCTGTGTTCCGTACCTCAAAGCGCAGATCGCGATCATCAAACCGAAGATTATTGTCGCGCTCGGAAAAACCGCCGTACAGGGATTGCTTCAGGAAGACGTCGCCATCACCAAATTCCGCGGAACGTGGTGTCATTACGAGGGCATCGACCTCATGCCGACCTACCATCCGGCCTATCTCCTGCGTTCGCCCGGCAAAAAAGGCGAAGCGTGGGCCGACCTCAAGGCCGTCCTCGCCAAACTCGGCAAAGAACCGCCTGCAAAGAAGTAGTGCCAGGTCTTTTAATCATTGGAAAATCGTGAAGCCATAATAGGAGCCCTGCTCAAGCTCGTTTCTCCAAAAATCGAGTATCTCCGGGTCTTTGGCGAAGTAACTCATACCGGCCTGCCACGCCCGCCACACAGCGACATCAATAAACCCCGCATTACCAAATAAATACTCTTCGGCGCAAAGGTTGAAGTAGTCACAAAGTATATCGCGGTCAACGGCTGTGAGCTTCACATCGGGTGGCCGATTATAAATTTCGTTGAGGCGCTCGTTGAGTTTGTCATAACGAGCATTGAAGTTGCGAAACAGATCGATAAAAAGCTCTGTATCCCGCGAATGCTTAGAGTATAGGAATGCTGTGGTGCCTCCAACAGCGGTGAGCAAGCTTATGACAACAGATAGTCGGTCTGTCGGATTGAAAAGGAAAGATGCGGTCAAGACAGCAATGCATCCCACGACAAAAATCACGGGGAATTTGGTTTTGTGTTGAAGGTCAAACATCATGTTTTATTTCCTTTCGCATTGTACGAGGCCATTGCCCTTCTTCGATCTGCGCTACCGACAAATTAACCGCGAAAATCCGATAAACCCGAACTTGATTTTTCTGCGACTAGAACAGATGGCCATCTTCGATTCTAGAGGGAACTAGGATGGGAACTATGGATGCGCTAATTTCACCGACGATTACTGTGAAGTCAGCCTTTACACCGCGCTGAGGAGCTGCCCCGGCCATAGAGATTCCTTCCAATAGACTCTGGATATAGGTGCTCTTTACCGCATAATTAACATTTTGGGGGATACTCCCTGTTAGACGAAACATCGTCGCATCGTCAAGTCTGCTGACCACGATCCCCACTACATTACCCGCCAAATCCATGAGCGGACCGCCGGAGTTGCCGGGCTGAATCGCCACACTAATCTGATAGTGCCGCAGGTCGTCCTGTATTCCGGAAAGCGCACATATCTCACCCTTTGACATCTTGGGCTGGCTGCCTTGTATATCCGCCTGCGGGTATCCGAATGTAAAAACGCTTTCTCCTAGTTTTACCGTGCTACTAGGGCGAAGGGGAAGCGGATAGCTTTTAGCATCGATTTTTAATGCGGCAATGTCGTTGCCCCGGTCAATGGCGAGCACCTTAGCCGGATGTTTTTCGCCCCCATTCCAAACAAAAATATTCGAATCTTTCGGTAGAACATGCGCAGCGGTAAGAAAAACACCGTCGGTTGAAATAAAGAACCCCGTCCCCGCGATCATCAAATCGCTTTCTATTCTCTTTTCTTCTTTTCCCCGGGAAAGGTATTTGCGGACATTCCTTTTTTCTTGCTCGTCTGCTCTTTCTTTAATTCTCTTGGCGTACTTTGCCGTAAGATCCTGTGCCTGTGTGATTTGATCTGGAGTCATTTTTTCTAGTAAAAAATCACGCAATTTCGTGACAGATGGATTCCCCTGAATGGACGCTAAGTTATAAAATGCGTATGCTTTTATATAGTCCTGAGGAACACCGGCGCCCTGTTCATAAGAGATTCCTAGTGAGCATTGCCCGGCTACATTTCCTTGTTCAGCGGCTAGGCGAGACCACTTTACCGACTCTTTATAATCCTGCGGAACACCGCGCCCAAGATTATAGCATGCACCCATGCAGGCTTGCGCGTCTGCATTTCCCTGTTCGGCAGCCAGGCGGTACCACTTCACTGTCTCAGTGTCATCTTGAGAAACACCTTTGCCGGAAGCGTAACAGCCCCCTAGTTTTTTTTGTGCATCTGCGTTGCCTTGTTCAGCCGCTAGGCGGAGCCACTTTACCGCCTCTTTGTAATCCTGCGGAATGCCGTAGCCCCAATAATATGCAACTCCTAGGCGGCCTTGCGCTTCTGCATTGCCTTGTTCGGCTGCACGTCGATACCATTTAACAGCTTCGTTTGAATTTTCTGGAACACCATCGCCTTTGGCGTAACAAAATCCCAGTCGGCCTTGTGCCTCTGCCTCGCCTTGTTCCGCTGCAAGTCGATACCACTTTACCGCCTCTTTGTAATCTTGCGGAACGCCTTCGCCCATATAATAACAGCAGCCCAGATAGGTTTGTGCTCCTGCATTCCCCCGCTCTGCTTCTTGTCGCAAGGTAGACAAGTCATCCCCGCAGCTAGAAAAAGGCAGATAAAGCAACCCGACAACTAAAACTACCAAAAGGTTTTTGCATTTCATTTTCATGAACCCTTGCGTTGCGGGCATATTACGACCGCAAAAATGGTCTGCCAAGAAAAACAACCGCTTTGATTGTGTTTACTCCAAGTTTGGCAAGAACGTCCGCAGAAATAAATTCCGCGCCCCTCGCGAACTTTTGAGAGCGGATGTTACTAACATCGGAAATCCACCGGCAAAAAAGTCTGAAAATTGGCCGTTATTTTCCGGAACATGGGGGTATAGTCTGCCCTCATGTCGCCTTTTAAACTTCATCGTTTTTCCACGGCGGTGCCTCTGCTTTTGCTGGCAGGGCTGCTCTATGCCGATGATTCG